>JBCAZE010000098.1:0-11933 GCA_039700805.1 Pseudomonadota bacterium
CTGACATCAGGCAGCTTACCGATGTCTTCTGCTGAGATCGCCTCAACAATCGACTCGGAGTTCATTTTCAACGCCCGCGAATTTTCGAGACTGCGCCGGAAACCGGTCGTTACAATCTCTTCAATCACTCCGTCGTTGGCACCATCGTCCTGAGCCATCGCCATTGGCGACATCATCATCGCTCCTGGCAATGCGGCGGCTACAGCAAGAGATACGGCGGAACGGCGCAAGCGTGGCACAACGGTTTTGTTGTGTTTACGCGAATTGGAAACCATCTTTTGTTACCCCCAAGGTATGCAGTGGATCAGGGCACTTAGCTACCCCGATTGCAGGCAAGCTTAATGAATAAAATGTTAGTGATTCAACGCTATGCATACGTATTCATATTCTGAATACGTATACACTCGCTTGCCGACAGAAAGGTGCGTCGCTACATTTCGGAAACCACAACGGAGGGGGCTGTTGTGAATCTGCCACACTGGCTTCCTGCCTTGTTGAGTGTCTAACTTAAACGGGCGCGTTTGTCTTATTATGAGCGGCGCCCGAAGATCGACAGAGGCCGTACACATGCATGTACAAATTGAGGCGAAGATCGCGAGTAACCGCCGCGATATCGAGCACAAGTCTGCGCAGCTGTCGCTGATGGCACAGCGCAGTGCAGGCGTATGCATGCACATTACATCGCTACCTGGACCGCATGGCATTGGCGAGATTGGTCAAGATGCGCATCGGTTTATCGACGCGTTGGCCGGTGCTGGCCTCAGAATCTGGCAGTTCTTACCGACCGGCCCAACAGCGTATGGCGACTCACCGTATCAACCGCTGTCGACCTACGCGGGCAATCCAATGATGATCGAGTTACGGGAGCTCGAGTCGTTGGGCTTGATCGATGCTGACGAGCTAGACGTGTTGGCGGGCTTGCCACATGACACCGTGGACTACGGCGTACTTATCCCAGCCAAAACAGCACTGCTGGCAAAAGCTGCGGAACGCTTCAAGGCAAACCCACCGCCGTTGCTGGCACGAGAATTTGAGACATTCATCAAAGCAACAGATGACGTTTGGCTTTCCGACTACGCATTGTTTCGTACGTTGAAAAGCGCTCATAACGACCGACCTTGGTCGAGCTGGCCGGAAGTCTATAGACGGCGCGACGCGGCGGCGCTTCAAGCATTCGCGGACCAACATTCAGACGCGTTGTTCGCCGTCAAATTCAATGAGTTTTTCTTTGACAGACAATGGCGCGCTCTTCGTGCTCACGCACGCCAGGCCGGCGTTCAGTTGTTCGGCGACATGCCGATCTACATCGCTCTAGATAGCGCAGACGCATGGGCCAACGGCGAGTTATTGCGCCTCGACAGCGAGGGCCGCCCCACAGAGGTTGCCGGCGTACCACCCGACTACTTCAGTGCCGACGGGCAGCTCTGGGGTAATCCCCTCTACGATTGGAATTATCACCATGAATCGAGATTCGGTTGGTGGGTAGAGCGTATGCGTCACACGATGTCTCAAGTCGACATCGTACGCATCGATCATTTCCGTGGCTTCGAGGCGTTTTGGGCCGTGCCGTACGGCGCGGAAACAGCGCGTGATGGCGCGTGGGAAACCGGACCCAACGACGCCATCTTTGACGCCATGCATGCGGCACTGGGCGACATGCCGATCGTCGCCGAGGATCTCGGGGAAATCACGCCAGCAGTTGATGCGCTACGCGTACGGCACAAGATGCCGGGTATGTCGGTACTGCAGTTTATGGTGGGCGAGCCACATTTCGATCTCGACAGCATCAATGTCGATTCCGTTTGCTACACCGGAACACACGATAACGACACAACCTTGGGATGGTACCGTGGCGGACCGGGTGATGTTCGAACGCCCGAGGAAATCGCGGCGACCCAGCACCACGTCAAACAACACATCAATGGCACCGAAGCTAACGTGCACTGGGCGATGATCGAGACCGCGTTTGCCAGTCGCGCTTGCCTTGCGATAGCGCCGATGCAGGACTATCTCGGCTTGGGCTCGGAAGCACGGGTCAACACGCCCGGCAAACCCGCAGACAATTGGCGCTGGAGAATGGCGGCACAGGCATTTGACGCTGCGCTGCAACAAAAAATCGCCGCACTTGTCACGATGCATCATCGCTAACAGCAGCTGGCGAACCAACAACGAAACTCAACAACATAACGACGTTTTCTCATCGGGCCACTGTGTCCGGTGCGCTATGATAGTGGGCCTTTCGTCGCGGACAGGTGATCTTTAAGATGAAAAAGCAAGCTGCTTCAGAAGCCCGATTTGTCAGCCGTCTGACAAGAGATACGCTCGCATTGATTCTCGCAGGAGGCCAAGGGTCTCGACTTCGCGAGCTGACCACCTGGCGAGCGAAACCCGCGCTGTATTTTGGCGGTAAGTTTCGAATTATCGACTTTCCCTTAGCCAACTGCTTCAACTCCGGCATTCGTCGTGTCGGGGTATTGACGCAGTACAAAGCACACTCGTTGATTCGGCATCTGGTTCAAGGCTGGGTCAACCGCTACGCGAACGACCGTGAGTTCGTCGAAATCTTGCCGGCTTCCCAGCGCGTCGGTGGTGAGTGGTACCGCGGCACAGCAGATGCGGTTTATCAAAACCTGGACATCATCCGCACCCATTCCCCGAAATATGTGCTGATTCTCGCTGGTGACCACGTCTACAAGATGGACTACGGTTCGTTGCTAGCGTTCCACAGCGAGAACAACGCGGACATGACAGTCTGCTGTCTCGAAGTCCCGGTTAGCGAAGCGGCTGGGCAATTGGGCGTGATGACGGTGAACGAGCAAGGGCGGGTGATCGACTTCAAAGAAAAACCGGAAAAGCCTGACGAGATTCCCGGACGACCGGGATTCTGTCTCGCCTCGATGGGCAACTACGTATTCAACACCGACTTCTTGTTTGAGCAGACCATCAAGGATGCCGATGATCCGAAAACCAATCACGACTTTGGTAAGAACATCATCCCGGCGATCATTGACAAGTATCACGTCTACGCCTACCCGTTCCGCGATCCGGAAACCGGCGAGCAGGCTTATTGGCGCGACGTGGGTACACTGCAGGCCTACTGGGAAGCCAACATGGAGCTCGTCAGTATCGTCCCTCAACTCAACCTATACGATCGGCAGTGGCCAATCGACACGGCACAACGCCAACTACCGCCTGCCAAGTTCATTCACGATGAGCCGGGACGTCGCGGTGAAGCAATCAACTCGATGGTTTCAGGCGGCTGTGTCGTCTCGGGAGCCACGCTACGGCGCTCTGTTCTGTTTTCTAACGTCCATGTTCACTCCTATTCTGAGGTGGAAGAGTCGGTGGTATTGCCCGATGTGCGCATCAGTGAACGATGCAAGATTCGTCGCGCGATCATCGATCGCGGCGCTATTCTTCCTGAGGGTACGATCATCGGCCACGATCATGATGCCGACCGTGCGCGTGGTTTTCGTGTCACCGATACCGGCCTGACGCTAGTGACGCCCGACATGTTGGGCCAACAGTTGCACTTCACACGTTAACCGAGCATCGACCGTTTCGATATGAGCAAACCAGTCATCTTCATGGTCGCGTCTGAAAATGGCGCACTGCCCGGCGGCAAAGCGGGCGGCGTGGGTGACGTGTTGCGCGAACTGCCACGCGCACTTGCCGGAACGGACTATCAAGTTTGCGTTGTCACGCCAGCCTATGGCCGACTGCACAAAGCCGATGGCATGCATGAGCGACCATCCCTGCGCGTTGGTTTCGCGAATGCTGCGATCGACATAGACGTCTATTCGATGATCGACACTTTCGGCGTGGAACACGTGGTTTTCCATCACCCGCTTTTCGATCCGAACGGTGACGGCCAGATCTACTGTGACGACGGCAGCACACGGCCGTTTGCGACAGACGCCAGTAAATTTGCGTTGCTGTCCGCCGCCGCCGCAGTATGGCTATCGGAAATCGTTAAGCCTCAGGACATCATTCATCTACATGATTGGCATGCGGCGCCCGTGATGGTGCTTCGTGCGTTCGACCCGCAATTCGCGAAGCTGCGCCAGAATCGAACTGTGATGACCTTGCACAATCTCGCGCTGCAAGGCATCCGCCCATTAGCCGGAGATCCATCGAGCTTCAGCGAGTGGTATCCCGGCATACCGACCGATCATGAAGTGTTGATAGACCCGCGCTACAGAGACTGCTTTAACCCGGTATCAGCAGGCATTCAGCTCGCGGACGCCATCAATACCGTATCCCCGACCAACGCGAGAGAAATTCTTGAACCCGATGATCCCGCGCGTGCGTTTCGAGGTGGTGAAGGGCTGCAGACATTCTTAAGAATCGCGTCGGAAGAAGGACGCTTGCATGGCATTCTCAATGGTTGCGACTATGTTGGCGAATATCCGCGCAGCGACTGGGCGACGCTCAGACAAACCATTGCGCAAACACTCGATGCATGGGTCATCAGTGATCCAATCAACGCCAGTTTGCATCGGCTTGCTCGCAACACGTTGGCGCGTTGGACGACAACCCCTGCACTGCTTATCACCAGTGTTGGACGACTGACAGATCAAAAAATTCGGCTGCTGCTACACCGTAACTCAGACGGCCAAAGCGCGCTGTCACGGATGACGGACTCACCACCCAAGGATGCACTCATGATCCTACTCGGCAGCGGCGACCGTGAAATGGAAACAGATCTGGTGATGCATGCGCGTGACACCAAGAACCTGCTATTCCTTCGGGGTTTCTCGGAGCCGCTATCTGCTGCGATGTACTCCGCTGGTCATTGGTTCTTGATGCCCAGTAGCTTCGAGCCCTGCGGTATCAGCCAAATGATGGCGATGCGGGCAGGCCAACCTTGCGTTGTTCATTCTGTCGGCGGCCTATGCGATACCGTCATCGACGGTCAGACCGGTCTGCGGTTTTCTGACGACAGTCTTGATGGACAAGCTGACGCGATGCTCGATGCGATGTCCCGCGGCATCGATCTTTATATGAACGACTACGACCGCTGGAAGACGATGAGTCATGAAGCGTCGAAACAACGATTTCTTTGGCAGGACGCAGCGCGCGCGTATGCGACCATAATGTACGAGCTGACATGACCGACTCAAACGTAGACCTCGCCGATACGCTCAACCAAGTGGTCAATGGCACACACGGCGACCCATTCTCTGTCCTTGGGTGTCACGGAACCGACGAGAAGTCGACAGTCACCTGCTTCTACCCGAAGGCCAGCGCCGTCATGTTATGTGACCAGCGCGGTAAAGATGTTTGCCAACTCACGGAAATTCATCCCGCTGGTGTTTTCCGAGCGACCATTAATAAAGTACCAGCGCGCTATCGACTGAAAGTGACATGGCCTGATGGCAACCAGTCGATCGAAACAGACCCTTACCAGTTCGGGCCAGCGTTAGGGGATGTCGACTGTCATCTGCTCGGCGAAGGCGCACACCTGCAGATTTACAACGCGTTGGGTGCGCATGTCATGCAGCATGAAGACGTCGGTGGCACGCGCTTCGCGTTGTGGGCACCGAACGCTTCTCGCGTGAGCGTGATTGGCGATTTCAACCAATGGGATGGACGCCGTCATCCGATGCGTTTGCATCCGGGTATCGGGGTTTGGGAAATATTCATCCCCGATATTGGTAAAGGCGCGCGATACAAGTTTGAGCTGTTGGATCGACATGGGCAATTGCTACCGCTGAAAAGCGATCCTTACGGCAATGCATTCGAACCGCCACCGCATAATGCCGCGATCGTCGAGGTCTCCAACTATCAATGGCGCGATGGTGACTGGCAATCCAAGCGACAGTCATCACCCGCAATGGATACGCCACAGAGTATCTATGAAGTTCACCTGGGATCCTGGCGTCGCGGCGATGGTAATCGTTGGCTCAGCTATGATGAACTTGCAGAGGCATTGGTCGACTACGTCGTCGACATGGGATTTACCCATATCGAGTTGATGCCGATCACCGAACACCCCTTTGACGGCTCTTGGGGTTATCAACCCATCGGCATGTTTGCGCCAACGTGGCGATTCGGGGAACCGGATGGATTGAAACGCCTCATCGATCGATGTCACCAAGCGGGCGTCGGCGTTATTGTCGATTGGGTCCCAGCACATTTCCCACGCGATGCCCATGGGCTAGCGCAGTTCGATGGCACCGCGCTTTATGAGCATGAAGATCCTCGCAAAGGCGCGCACGCCGATTGGGGAACCCTGATCTTCAATTACGGCCGACGCGAGGTCGTCAACTACTTGATCGGCAGCGCGCTGTATTGGATTCGTGAATTTCATGTCGATGCGCTACGCGTCGATGCCGTGGCTTCGATGCTGTATCTCGACTACTCGCGAAATGAGGGGGAGTGGTTGCCGAACGAATACGGCGGCAATGAACACTTGGAGGCTGTCGCTTTCCTGAAACGATTGAATGAACTCATTCATGCCTCAGGGGCAAGCACCTACGCCGAGGAATCGACGGCCTGGCCTGGTGTCAGCAAACCCACATTCGCTGGCGGCCTTGGCTTCACACACAAATGGAATATGGGCTGGATGAACGACACGCTGCGATACATGTCGGAAGACCCGATTCATCGCCGCTACCATCACGACAAAGTGACGTTCGGACTGGTTTATGCGTTTGATGAGAACTTCGTGCTGCCCTTGTCACACGATGAGGTGGTGCATGGTAAAGGCTCATTGCTCGGTCGAATGCCGGGCGACGAGTGGCAACGATTTGCCAACCTTCGCGCCTATCTCGCCATGATGTTCTGCCACCCGGGCAAGAAACTGTTGTTCATGGGCGGAGAACTAGCACAGTCTGCGGAGTGGAATCATGATCAGTCTCTCGACTGGCATCTGCTTGAGCACGCCCCTCATGCAGGCATTCAACAACTGGTACGAGATCTCAATACGTTGTACCGCGTCACACCCGCACTCTTCGAACGTGATTATGATGCAAGTGGGTTCTACTGGCTGGATTGGGAGGACGCTGACAACAGCGTTTACTCGTGGGTGCGACTCGACAAGGACAATCGTCCGCTAATCGTTGTGGTCAACATGACGCCTGTCGTTCGAGAGTCTTTCCAGGTCGGCGTGCCGACGGCTGACAACTATCGTGAAATTTTCAACTCCGATCATGAGCGTTACGGTGGCAGTCACGTCATTAATCCAGAGATTTTGGTCAGCGAGACGATATCGCACAACGGCCAGCCTGCCTCCGTCACGCTAACGTTGCCGCCGCTAGCCGCTATCGTGCTTGCGAACCATTGAATCAACAAAGAGAAGACCACCGATGAGCGACGCCAAAGAGAATTCGACCGCATCACCCGCTGTTGTCACCGATCCGTTGTCAATGGGCGCCGGGGCCATTCGTAGTGACTTCAACCACTACTTTTCACGTGCTTATGGTCAGCACACGTTGGAAGGCGCGGAGCTATTCGCCTATAAGGCGCTGGTCAATGCGGTTCGCGATCGCATCATGGAGCGTTGGGCGCGAACACGGGACTATCAAGCAACTCACAACACGCGACGTACCGCTTATCTATCGCTCGAGTTTTTGATGGGCCGTCTCCTCAGCAATGCGCTACTGAACATCGAACTTGAAGCGCCAGTTCGAGAGGCGCTAGAAACCCTAGGCATCGAGCTCGAAACGCTCGCAGAACAAGAACACGACGCGGGCCTCGGCAATGGTGGACTCGGTCGGCTGGCCGCATGCTTCTTGGACAGCTGCGCGACCCTTGCACTACCCGTCACCGGCTACGGCATTCGCTATCGCTACGGCATGTTTCATCAGCAATTTGAGAATGGACGCCAAATCGAGGAGCCCGATCAATGGCTCAAAGACGGCTTCGGCTGGGAAATTCGTCGCCGTGAGCTCTGTCGGACCGTTCGCTTCGGCGGTCGCAGCGAGGCCTATCGGACAACAGCTGGGCACCTCGCATTTCGTTGGGTCGACACCGACGACGTCGTCGCCGTGCCGTACGATGTGCCGATCCCCGGTTACAAGAATGACGTCATCAATACGTTGCGTCTTTGGTCTGCAGAAGCAACGGACGATTTCGATTTGGGCCATTTTAATGCAGGCAGCTATGCCGATGCCGTGGCGCAAAAGAATGCGGCAGAGAACATCACAATGGTGTTGTATCCCAACGCCAATTCCGAGAACGGTCAAATATTGCGGCTCCGCCAACAGTATTTTCTCGCCAGTGCGAGCCTGCAGGACACCCTGCAGGACTGGCGTAGCCGGCATGGCGATGATTTCTCAGCCTTTGCCGAGAAGAACTGCTTCCAGTTGAACGATACGCATCCCGCGATTGCGGTGGCAGAACTCATGCGCCTGTTGATGGACGAAGAAGGACTTGGCTGGGAAAATGCCTGGGAGATCACGTCCTCTACAATGGCATATACGAATCACACGCTATTGCCCGAGGCACTCGAGCTCTGGCCGGTCAGTATGTTCAAAGAACTACTGCCCCGCCTTCTCGATATCATCTTCGAAATCAATGCGAGATTCCTGGCCGAAGTCGCGAGCCGATGGCCTGGGGATACCGATCGTTTACGACGCATGTCGTTAGTCGCCGAAGATGGTGAGCCAATGCTGCGTATGGCCTATCTCGCGATCGTTGGTAGTTACTCGGTCAACGGTGTTGCCGAACTCCACTCCACGCTGCTGAAGAGTGGCCTGTTTAGCGATTTCTACGAATTGTGGCCGGACAAGTTCAACAACAAAACCAACGGCGTTACCCAAAGACGTTGGCTCGCGGCGTGTAATCCCACACTGTCTGATCTGATCACCAATAAGATCGGCGATGAGTGGATCACTGACCTCCCAAAACTTGAGCAGCTTGCACCACTTGCCGATGATGAGGGTTTCAGAAAAGCTTGGCACGCTGCGAAACAGCACAACAAAGCACTACTGGCGCGAATGATCCGCCGCGACGCAGGCATTCGACTACCGATTGACATGATGTTCGATGTCCAAGTGAAACGTATTCACGAATACAAGCGACAACTCTTGAACATCATGCACGCGATTCATCGTTACGTGCGAATTTGCGCCGGCGATACAGACGGCATGGTGCCGCGCGCGATTATCATCGGCGGCAAGGCCGCGCCCGGCTATGTCATGGCCAAGAACATCATTAAATTGATCAACAATGTGGCGAAGGTCATCAACGCAGACCCTCGAACTCAGGATTTACTCCGGATCGTTTTCTATCCCGACTACAACGTGTCGGCGATGGAACGAATCTGCCCTGCGGCAGATCTTTCGGAACAAGTATCCACGGCCGGTAAGGAGGCATCCGGGACCGGCAATATGAAGTTTATGATGAATGGGGCGCTGACTATCGGCACCCTCGATGGCGCGAATGTCGAAATCCGTGAGGCGGTAGGTGAAGCCCACTTCTTCCTCTTTGGATTGACGGTTGACGAAATTCGCCGTGAACGGGCACGCTATAACCCGAGCGCTATCATTGCCGCGGATAGTGCGCTGTCACAGGTCATGCATCTTTTGGAGTCTGGGCACTTCAACCAGTACGAGCCCGGCATCTTTGACGACATCTTGGCGGCTTTGCGGAGTCCGGACGACCCATGGATGACGATCGCCGACTTTTCAAGCTATGTCGCTGCGCAAGAAGAGGTCGATGCGACATACGCTGAGCCCGAACTCTGGACTCGCAAGAGCATCTTGAACGTTGCTGCCAGCGGACGTTTCTCGACGGACCGAACGATGCGTGACTATAACGATGACATTTGGCGACTGACGCCGATGAAGACATCGAGCTAGCCTTTCGACCAATGATCACCAACGGCGATCCAGCGCTTCTCGGCGCAACGCCTCTTGAAGGCGGATGCAACTTTGCACTGTACGCGAGCGAAGCTGAACGCATTGAGCTTTGTTTGTTCGATACGAACGGCAATGAATACGCTCGCCATGATCTACCAGCTGTCCATCGCGGGGTATGGCACGGGCTAGTGCCAAGCGTGTCGGCCGGCACCGGATACGGATTCCGCGTCCATGGCGCATGGGACCCAGCGCAAGGCTTACGACACAATCCAGCCAAGCTACTGGTAGACCCTTACGCGAGACAACTTCGTGGCGAATACCAATGGCATGAAGACGTATTCGGACACGACGCGAACGATCCGATGACCACAAATGACAATGACAGCGCAGCGTTTGTGCCAAAGTCCGTTGTCACCTCGCAGCAAGCCAGCATTCATCGGCATCCATTGATTGCTTGGAAAGACAGCATCATCTACGAAGCAAATGTTCGTGGGTTTACCATGCACCATCCGGCACTTTCCTCGTCTGAACGCGGCCGATTCGCTGGTCTTAGCAACGGACAGATTATCGAGTACCTCAAGGCGCTCGGCATAACGGCGATCGAGCTGTTGCCGGTACATGCGTTCATTGACGAACATTTCCTGGTCCAACGTGGTCTGCGCAACGCATGGGGTTACAACTCACTCAATTTCTTTTCGCCGATGCAACGCTATGCTGGCGAAGACCCGATTCGAGAGTTTCGCGAGATGGTGCAGGCACTGCACGACGCGAACATCGAAGTGATCCTTGACGTTGTTTATAACCACACGGCAGAAGGTGATCAGAATGGACCGACGCTTTCGTTTCGAGGCATTGATAATCGTAGCTATTATCGCTTGCCATCCGACACCCGAGATCACTACATCAATGATACGGGCACAGGTAATACGATTAACGCAGATCATCCTGTCGTCCAGGACTTGATCATTGACAGCTTGCGATACTGGTATTCCAGCATGGGCGTCGATGGATTCCGGTTTGATCTAGCACCCATCTTGGGGCGACATGCCGGTGGATTTTCTTCACGCCACCCTTTGCTTGCCCGTATCGCTAACGACCGAGCCTTAAAGCATGCGAAGCTCATCGCTGAGCCATGGGATATCGGCCCGGGCGGATACCAGCTCGGCGGTTTCCCACCTGGTTGGGCAGAGTGGAACGATCGCTACCGCGATACGACACGTCAATTTTGGCGGGGGGATGAGCGACAGGCGCCCGCTATGGCGAGACGTCTGCACGGTTCCGCCGATATCTTTGAGGCAAGTGGCAGGCCACCACAAGCCAGTATCAACTTCGTTGCGAGTCATGATGGCTTCACAACGCGTGACGTCGTGAGTTACGAATCACCACACAACCTTGCGAATGGCGAGGACAATAGAGACGGACACCAACACAACTATTCGGCAAACTATGGTGTTGAAGGTGATAGTGATGATCCGGCAGTCAATGCATTGCGACGACGACAACAGCTCAACTTGATTGCAACCCTGCTGCTCTCTCAGGGCACCCCGATGTTGCTTGCTGGCGATGAGATTTCGAACTCGCAAAGCGGCAACAATAACGCCTACGCGCAGGACAACGAGGTCAGCTGGATCGATTGGCAAAACGCCGATCACACCATGCGAGAGGACGTCGCGAGTTTTATCGCATTGCGTCGAGAAACCCCGCTGTTACGACAGCGACGATATCGTCACGGACTCAGGAGCAATGCACTCGGCTGGAAGAACATTGAGTGGCTATCCCCAGACGGCGCCGTGCTGCATGGCGTCGAGTGGCATCACGCCACCGCGATGACGATGTTGCTGTGTGCGACCGACAGCGATAATCCGGTCAGTGCACAGCACGGATTTGCCGTGTTACAGAATCCGACGTCACGAGACATCGTATTCACGCTACCAAAAATCGCCGACGACGGTCGTTGGCAAATCAAACGCGCAACGGGCGCTGCTAACGCTATCAAAGAGGACACCATCTTGGTGCAGGCGCGTAGCTTAACGTGTTTGTCCTGTGAACCCACGGTCGGTGCCGGGTAACGACACCAATAGACGCCGTCTTGGTGGTCAAAGGGTCGACTACGCCTGTTTTGGCACC
>JBCAZE010000266.1:0-2839 GCA_039700805.1 Pseudomonadota bacterium
AACGCACCGGTATCCGGTGGTGGTAACCCGACGCTGGAAGCATTCCAGTCTGACAACTACGACATCTCTTTCGAGTGGTACTTCAACGACGTTGGTTTCGTCGGTGTTGCCGCATTCCACAAAGAGTTCGAGAACTTCCTCGAGAGTCAGACGTTGCCGGTACTGCGTCCGATCGTGTTCCCGGCGAACAACCCGGGCAACCCGAGCGACACAGAGATTACGCAAGATGTTGCGTTCCAGGACACCCGCACACGTAACGGTGAAACGGGCAGCATCACGGGTCTTGAGCTTGCGTATCAGCAAACCTTCGATAACCTGCCAGCACCGTGGAACGGTCTGGGTACGCAGGTCAACTACACGCACGTGACGAGCAACATCGATCGTGCTGAAGGTTCTGGCGCTTCGGACTGTGACTACAACGGTTTGTCACCGAACTCGTATAACCTCAGTGGTTTCTACGAGGGCGAGCGTCTGCAGATTCGTTTGGCTTACAACTATCGCGATGAGTTCTTGTTCCAGTGTTTCTCTGATCAGAGTGAGCCGCGCTCTCGCGAGGACTATGGTCAGCTGGACTTCTCAGCATCTTACGACATCGATGATCGCTTCCAGGTGTTCATCGAGGGCATCAACCTGACCGGTGAAGATACACGTGACTTCTCACGTTTCTCGAATCGTCTGCTCGACTATCGTCGTGCCGGTTCGCGCTACATCATCGGCGTTCGGGGCGTGTTCCAGTAGGCCTGTATTAGGTCTGGCATTCTGGCGTGTTCCTGGATCCCCCCAGCGCGCCGGGATTCGAGGGCGGCGTTGCATTTGCAGCGTCGCCCTCACTTACGTCGTGTATCTACGTCCATTTTGATACGCTTGCCGAATCGTTTCTTCCGCGCGTTGTCTGAGGCAGTTGTTCCATGATTGATCCGTTACAGCTCACCGTTTTTCTCGCTATCACCGCGTTGATCGCCTTTGCGACCTACCTGCACTGCCGCGGCAGCGAGATGAACAATGCCTCTACCGGGCGTGACTATTTTCTCGCCAACGGCGGTCTGTCCTGGTACTTCGTGGCCGGTTCGATCACTTTGACAAACTTGTCGACTGACCAGTTGATCGGCATGAACGGTAACCAGATGTTCGTGATTGCCTGGTGGGAATTCGCTGCGGTCGCCGGTTTGTTAATCCTGACGTTTGTGTTTTTGCCGATTTACTATCGCAACAATTGCACGACGACGACTGAGCTTTTGCAGAAAAAATTCGGCGACAAGAACATCCGAGCTTTGATTTCTGTGTTGTTCCTACTCGGCAATATCGGCATTTTTCTGCCAGCCATTCTCTATGGTGGTTCGCTGTTCCTGCTGTCGATGACGAACATCGATGTGCCGATACTCTATGTTGCGATCGGTTTTGCGGCCGTCGGTGCGGCTTATGCGATTCTCGGCGGCTTGAAGGCGGTCGCCGTCTCTGACACATATAGTGGCGTACTGATCCTGTCGCTGGCACTGCTGGTGGCTTACCTTGCCTTCAAGGCGATTGATTTCGATTTGTCTGGCATTCCGGCGGAGCGGTTGACGCTGATTGGTGACAATGATTCACCGATTCCATGGCATACGCTGCTGACCGGCATGATCTTTATCCAGACGTTTTACTGGAGCACCAACCAGACCATTACCCAACGTGCGATGGCGGCACCCAACGTGCGTGAAGCACAGAAAGGTGTATTGACGGCGGCTGGTATCCGCTTGTTGATTATTCCCGTGATCGTGACATTGCCAGGTGTTGTGGCGTTCAAACTCTATGGTGATATCAACGATGCCGCGTATGGCCGAATCGTGGCGGATGTCTTGCCGGGATGGTTGTCCGGTGCGTTCGCGGCAGCGATTGCCGCCGCCGTGCTGACGACGTTTAACAGCATCCTGAATGCATCGGCGGCACTATATGTTTGTGATATTCACGGCAGCTACGTCAAGAAGGTGGAGAATATTCCTGCATTGAGTCGAGTGGTCTCGTTGGTCATTACAGTCTCTGCTGTTGTTCTAGTGCCCTTCTACGCTTCACAAGAGAGTCTGATCAATATCGTGCAGAAGCTCTATGGTTTGCTGTCGATGCCGATTCTCTCAGCGTTTATTGTGGGGCTTGCGTTTCGTAATGTCAGTGCGATGGCCGCCATTATTGGTGTGGTTTTTGGCGTTGCGATTTACGCGATACTGAGCTTCGTGTGGACGCCGGTGCACTACATCCATGCGATGTTTTTCACCCTCATTTTTTCGATACTGATTGCCTTGCTATCGAACCTAGTGCTTTTCGGTCGCAAACCGACGCTCGCAACAGCGAGTTAGCATCGAGATACTTAACAACGAGCCAGCTGAGCGCGGATACGTGCTGACGTGTTGAGGCGCTCCCGTGTGTGATTCAGTTACACTGGTCACGTGTCTATGTTGGTAATCGAGGTGCGACATGCGTCTTGGATTGTTATTCACAGGGGCGCTGGTCTTCTCGAGTGCGCTTTCGTTCGCGGTGGGCAGTGCTCGCGCTGATGATCATCAAGACAGCGATAGCTCAGCGCTAACGGCCATTTCGATCATTGAGCGGGCCCACGCTGCAGCCGGGGGCCAGAACTTCGTCAATCCTGGCACGCTGTATCTCACTGGTAGCAACACGATCTACCGAAATGGCCGGACTTTGCTCTGGGACGACTATCGCATGTGGCGCGAATTCGCTGACCAGAAAAGCGATGCACACACGGTGAACGGCAAAATCCGTATCGAGGCCAAAAGTGACGGCAAGGTCGTATTCATCAACGCCTTTGACGGTGAGCGAAGTTTTGATGCGAACGGGCCGACCGATC
>JBCAZE010000005.1:0-52840 GCA_039700805.1 Pseudomonadota bacterium
GGTCGATTCGAAGGCGCGTTGGCTGATTTCAATTCAGCGGTCAACGGCGCAATCGCAGAACACGAGTCGTCGGGGTCCTGAGAAAATGAAGCCATAACTGTCGATCATCGTTTGTGACGGATTGTTCGGGCCGAGAATAATGCGCATCATTACCCTTCGGGTGGCACGTTATCCGCGCGCTAAATCAGCGGGTTTTCCAAAGGGTCTTCGAAGTGATGTTGAAAAACCAAGCCGATCGTCGTTTGCCTTGGTTGGCTTTGGCGACAGCATTGCTGCCGGTGATCGCAGTTAATGTCTGTTATCAACTCTCCACCGCCGCTGAATTTATCCCTCGTTGTGTGACCTATCTGGACGGATGTACGTCCATCAGCGCAACCGGAAGACACGGCGTTGCCTATTGGGTGTTCAAGATCCTGATGCTGCCGCAGTGCCTATTGCTGGTCGTTTTTTGGCGGATGCTCGCCAAGCGACTGGAGGTCCGAAAGGCGTGGTGGCTCCGGCTCACTTACGTGGCATCGGCGTTTCTTGCGGTCTATGTGATCGCTTTGGGCAGTGAGGGTGACCTTTATCGTTTGATGCGCCGCTACGGTGTGTTCGTTTTCTTTCTAGGCACGTTCGTCACACAGATCACGATTACGGGGACGCGAGCGCGTCTGGCAATTCGCCCCTTCGGCTGGCGGTTTCAACAGCTGCTATTGATCGTGATGGGGTTTCTCGCGATTGCTGAAGTGCCGCTGGGTAGCTTTGGTCTCGAAGACGATCGCGCCGAAAATATCATCGAATGGAACTTCTCATTGCTGATGCAATGTTGGTTTCTTAGTTGGCTCTTCTTAACACCAGGCCGCCGTTAGACGCTGCGATTCTCGCTGTGCATAAGCCCAACCGGTGTTGATGGCGAATGCTAATCACACGAATTGGATCGTCTTGTTAAAGGGCATTTCCCGAAGGCGCGTACCTGTCGCTGCGAAGATGGCATTGCCCAGTGCAGGTGCCGCTGGCGGTACCGGTGGCTCGCCGATGCCACGAATTTTGTTTGCGAGCTCGAGTCCTCGCACTTCAATCTCCGGACACTGATGAATCCGCATGGCGCTGTGTTGATGGAAATTGCTCTGTTGTTTTAGGCCATCCGAAAACGTGATCTCGCAATTCATCGCATGACCCAGTCCCCAAACGACGCCGCCCTTGACCTGGTTGTCAAAATTCTCTGGGTCGATGATCTTGCCGACATCGGCAGCGACATAGACCTTGTCGATACGAATCCCTGCTGGGGTTTGGGTGACTTCGATGACTTCAGCCACGGGCACACCGAAACTGTCAACGAATGCGACGCCACGGCCACGATTCTCTGCTAATGGACTGCCCCAGTTGCTCATAGCTGCTACAGCTTCAAGAACGGCGCGCGACTCTGGACGACTGACAAGACGTAGTCGTTCCTCCATCGGATCGGCGCCAGCGGCATGGATCATTTCGTCGACGAACGTGTCGGCGAAAAAACCGGCCGTCGATGCGCCGACTGATCGCCAAGAGCTAACCGGCGCGAGTTCTGGTACGCGATAGGCGCGCATCCGAAAATGTGCGACGGCATAAGGCAGATTCCAGGCGCCAGCCGCAATCTGTGGGTCGGCACCCGGTGCCGGCGGTTGTCCGAGGCGCTCTGTTTGGGATGCTGAAACCGAGGGCGTCGCAATATCGATATCGAGAACCTCGATCTTTCCGTCGCGAACAACGCCGCGACCACGACTCATTCCAATCTGACGTACGAAGTCTTGTGCGAAGTCTTCCTCCCTCGTGTAGGTCAGCTTGATCGGAGTGCCAGGGAGTTGGGCTGCGATTTCCGCCGCCAACGTTACGTTGTTGAATTCGAGACGGTGCCCAAAACTGCCGCCACCATTTTGGTTGTGGAATATGACATCGTCAGCATCGCATCCGACCGTTTTCGCTACCTGTTGTTGGACGAAGCGCGGTAGTTGATGGGCACACCAGATCTCAACGCCGCCATCAGCCACCCGAGCGACTGCATTGAGCGGCTCTAGCGGTTGATGTGCAACATACGGTGCGCGGTATTCGCGTTCGATGGCATCGCCGCTCTCTAGCGCTGTCGGCACGTCCCCGTCATGCCGCCATTCCTTGTCCAAGAATGCGTCATCAAAGGCATCGTCCACCGCTTGCCAGTGATCTTCTTGATCATCGGGATAGGGCGTATCTTCCGACCAGGTCACATCGACGGCCTTCACCCCCTTAAATGCGTTCCACGTGTTGTCCGCAATAACCGCGAACCCGTTGGTCACTGCTAGCACCTCACTGACCCCAGGCGATTGTTGTGCCCGCGTCGAATCGATGGACGCGATGCCTGCCCCCTGACGTGGATTGACGGACACTGCGGCGTACCGCATGCCTTCCATAGCGATATCGATACCGTAGTGTTCGGTTCCGGTGGATCGCGCCACGATATCCAATCTTTGTTGGCGTTGTCCGATCAAACGCCACGTCGATGCATCTCGCAGTGACACTTCCGTTACGGGATCGATGGTCGCAGCAGTCCGTGCCAATGATGTGTACGAACGTCGAGTGCCGTCTGGCAGAACCACAGCGCCATTCTCCGTTTGGAGTTGTGTCACTGGGATGCCGGTTTCTTGCGCTGCGGCGAGTTTCAGTGTCTCGCGAGCAATAGCGCCCGCACGGCGCAGTTTCCCGAAACTATCAGGTACCGACGACGACCCCCCTGTGCCTTGTATACCAGCCAACTTGGCAACAGCGCCCAACGTCTCTCGAGTGAGGCGCGCCGTGGTGCTCGTATCGTGTGAATCAAAGGGCGCGAGCTCTCCGGCGAGCACCGTGTTGTAGTAGGCCGGCGCTGGTTCGCCGTATGAGGTAGTGAACTGACCCCAAGAAAGATCCATCTCTTCAGCGAGCAAGAGCGCCTGCATCGAAATCGCCCCCTGGCCGATGTCTGCGTGCGGTGTGATCAGTGTAATGCCGCTCTCGCTTATCTTGACCCAAGGGTTGAATGTAGCCTCACCATCGGCGAGCGACCCTAAGAGCGGATTCTTGTGTGGCTTCCTGGTCGCGTAAATGCCAAACGCAACACCGCCGGCGATAGCGCTCGATCCGATAAGGAACGTGCGGCGAGCGAACGTACGTGCCTTACCCATTGTCTGCGTCCTTGATGTATTGTGCTGCGCTTTTTATCGCATCGCGGATGCGAGGATACGTGCCACAACGGCATAGATTGCCTCGCATGACGCGGTCGATATCCGCATCACTCGGTTCGGGATTTTCCTGCAACAATGACGTCGCCTGCATGATTTGTCCAGACTGGCAATACCCGCATTGTGCTACCTGATGTTCAATCCAAGCTCTTTGCACGGGTCCCGGTTGCAGAGGCGTGCCAACGCCTTCAATCGTTGTGACTGACGTGTTGGCGACAACTTTTAGCGGCAATTGGCAAGAGCGCATCGCGCGACCATTCCAGAGCACGGTGCAGGCGCCGCATTGAGCGATACCACAGCCGAATTTTGTGCCGGTCAGACCAAGTTCGTCACGGATTACCCAAAGAAGCGGCGTATCGTCACTGGAAGAGACCGACACGGGCTTCCCGTTCAATGAAAAAGTTGTCACGAGCGCCTCCTCGTTGGCATTGATGGGTTGAGTCTACAAGAATTCTTACTCTGGTCGATCGATTCGCATCGGCTGTGGTCGCTGGACAGACCATTTGCTACGCTGTCTCGATGTCAATCAACGAATCTGAGTACTCAACAGAGCGGGTACCACCAGAGAAAACCGGCGGTTGGATTGCCGTCGCGCTGGTTAGTGCGATGGTGGCTTTCTCGCTGCCGACGTTTGTCGCGGGTGTAGAGCTGTTCGCCGTCATGGATAACCGTCTGGCCATTATGGCGGTGTTGCTCGGTGGCGCGATTCTGACAGTGATCGGTGCATTGATGGGTGCTATTGGCAGTCGGACACGCCTGAGCTCATATTTGCTCGTCCGCGTCGCGTTCGGAAATCGTGGGGCAGCGGTAGCGAATCTTGCCTTCGCGATATCACTACTGGGTTGGTTTGGCTTCAATATCAATCTGTTTTCAATCACTGTCGTGCGGCTATTCAGCGATCTCGGCGTTGGTGGCGTACCGGTTTGGGTGATCGAAGTGTTTGCCGGCGGCATCATGACGGTCACGACGTTGTTCGGCTTTCGGGCGATCAATCGGCTCTCCATGGTGCTCACGCCGGTGTTGATGTTGGTCACAGCCTTGCTGGTTGCAACGATCATTGGTGACTATGAGCTTGGTGCTTTGATTGCCACGTCGCGCTTGGCGGAGACCTCTTTCGGCGATGGTGTCTCGTCGGTTGTTGGCGGCATTATCGTCGGTGCCATCATTCTTCCAGACATTACGCGTTTCATTCGCGATTGGCGAGGCGCAGTTTACACAGCTGTCTTGTCGTATCTGGTGGTCGGGTCGATTGTCATGATCGCTGGCGGCCTTGTCTCCAGTGCCTCAAACAATCCCGATTTCCTTGATGTCATGATTTCTGTGGGACTGGGATGGGCGGCATTTGCGATCGTGATTGCGGGCAGCTGGGTGTTGAATGCTTTGAATCTTTACTCCACAGCTTTGAGTACGCGTGCCACCTTTCCAACGCTGAACGAATCCGCGTTGATCGTCGTTCTCGGTATCGGCGGCACGGTTGCCGCATTTGCCAACATTATCGATGCCTTTTTAGATTTTCTTTTCTATTTGTCGGTGGTCTTTGTTCCCGTTGCTGGCGTCATCATTATCGACTATTGGCGATCGGGTGCAGAGCGCTATGAATCGAGTCTCGAGTCGGATATTGGCGTTGGAGAAAGACCCGTTGCGATGATTAGTTGGGTCGGTGGCGCTGTGATCGCGCTTTTAGCGGCAGAGGGCTACCTCAGTTTATCGGGCATTGCTGCACTGGATGCGATGTTGTGTTCGGCAGTGCTGTTTGCGTTGTTGTCACTAGCGACGCGCCGTCGCGACGTGGCGCGGAGTGCCCCATGAAGCGCTTGGGTATTGACGTCGGGGGGACGCACACGGATGCGGTCGCGCTCGACGGCGATGCGGTCATCGCCGCGCACAAAGCATCGACAAGCGCTGACGTTAGCACCGGCATTCTTGATGCTATCGATCATGTGCTGGCATCGGTGCCAGGTGGCGCCACCGAAATCGAGGCCGTCATGCTCGGTACAACGCAGTTCACCAATGCTGTTGTGGAGCGGCGCGAGATGGCGCCCGTGGCCGCTGTTCGCATCGGTGCACCGTCGGGCAGAGGTGTTCCACCAAAAATTGGATGGCCTGCGGACCTCGTTAACGCGACCGGCAGTCATGTCTACGAGTTAACGGGAGGCTATCTCTATGACGGCTGGCCGCTTGCTGCCATGGACGATGCTGAAATAGATCGCACTATCGAAGACATCAAAGCAAAGGGCATTCCCACTGTTGCTGTCACGTCAGTGTTTTCCCCCATGCAACCCTCACCAGAACTGCGATTCGTTGAGCGCTTACGACAGGTCGTCCCAGATATCTCTGTCACTACGTCACACAGTATTGGTCGCCTTGGAATTCTCGAGAGAGAAAACGCGGCAATCTTAAATGCTGCTTTGTTGCCGTTTTCATCGCGCGTGATCGATGCCTTTGAGCATGCGATTCGCGAGCGCGGTTTGTCGTGCCCATTCTTCGTGAGTCAGAACGACGGCACGTTGATGAACGCAACGTTCGCGCGTCGTTTTCCTGCGTTGACATTCGCTTCCGGTCCGACAAATTCATTGCGCGGCGCATGCCGTTTGAGTGGGCTTGAGGACGCCATCGTCGTCGATATCGGTGGGACGACGAGCGATATCGGCGTGTTGCAGGGCGGGTTTCCGCGCGAGTCGAATATGGTGATCGAGGTGGGCGGTGTACGTACCAATTTTCGTATGCCAGATATACAGGCGATTGGGCTCGGCGGTGGCAGCATCATCGCCGATAGCGGTGACGCGGTTGGACCGCAATCGGTGGGTCATGCGCTCACGAGCGAAGCACTGGTTTTCGGCGGAGAAGTACTGACAGCAACTGACGTTGCTGTCGCGCGTGGCTATGCAGAAATCGGTGACAGTGCTCATGTTGCCAGCTTGCCACAACATCTGCTGGATACGGTGCAAATGAAGATGC
This sequence comes from Pseudomonadota bacterium, assembly GCA_039700805.1. GTDB lineage: Bacteria > Pseudomonadota > Gammaproteobacteria > Steroidobacterales > Woeseiaceae > CALBPI01. The sequence continues at coordinate 6,168 of JBCAZE010000005.1, forward strand.
AGCGTCTTTTGTCGCGCGCGATTGATCGCATGAAGCCGGGTCGCGATGAGATGCCCGTGGTTTTGGTCGGCGGGGGTGGCGTTATCGTTGGTGATGATATGGATCTCGGTGCGCGTATTGTTCGACCGCCCCATGCGGGCGTTGCGAACGCGATCGGCGCTGCACTTGCACAGGTGGGTGCCGAACATGAGTGCATGGTTGACTACGAGCGCCTTGGTCGCGATCGGGCCATCAATGAAGCGCGTAGTGCGGCAATGGCCGCTGGTCGTCGTGCGGGTGCCGACCCTTCCAGCATGCGGGTTTCAGACATTGAGGAAACGGCCATGTCTTACATGCCGGGCAGTATGACGCGATTACGCGTTAAAGTCGTTGGCGATATAGCACGAGGATCGTTGCATGCTGATTGAGGCTGACGATCTCGACGATCTCACGACCGGTGCCGTCTTTTTGGCAACCGGCGGTGGCGGCGACCCCTATGTCACGTTGCTAGCAACTCGCGAAGTCTTGCGACGCTATGGTCCTGCAACGTTGATCAAGCCCGAGGCGCTGGATGATGATGCGCTGGTCGTCACGATCGGTGGCGTGGGTGCGCCCACCGTCGGTCTCGAACTCTTACCTTCCGAGAACGATGTCTTAGTCACCCTAGAAGCATTCGAGCAGCGAATGGGGCGCACTGTCGACGCTGTCGTTTCGTTTGAGGTGGGCGGTGGCAATTCGCTGATTCCGATCATGGCTGCTGCAGCGCGTGGCATTCCCTGCGTCGACGGCGATGGCATGGGTCGTGCTTTGCCCGAGGCGCAAATGATGACGTATGCCATTGCCGGCGTCTCACCGACGCCCGCCGTCGCAGTGGATTATGCCGGCAACCGTGTCACGTTCGACACCGACAACACCCACACCTACGAGCGCCACATTCGAGCGATGGCTCAAGCGATGGGCGGGATGATCACGGCTGCTGAACATCCGATGACCGGTGCTGAGCTGAAAGCGGCGATCGTGCCAAGCACCATTACATTTTCGATACTGTTGGGCCGCGTGCTGAACGCAAAGCATGCGAATGCAGTGGCGGCCATCGGCGCGATGGCGCCTTTGTTCCGAGACTCGATTTACGGCGAGCTGCATCATCTTTTTACCGGCAAAGTCGTCGACTATTCAAGCAGAGTCGAAGGCGGCTTTGATGTGGGGACCGCGATCGTTGAGTCGTTCGATGGCGAGGGCCCGACATTGGAGCTCGCGGTCAAGAATGAGTTTTTGGTCGCTACTATCGATGGCAAAGTGCTCGCCAGTGTTCCGGACCTCATTACGATCTTAGACTTTGAAACAGCAAAACCGATCAATGCCGAGCGATTGCGTTTTGGGCAGCGCGTGAGTGTTGTTGCCGTCGGCTGTCCGAGCCACTACCGGACGACCAAAGCGCTATCTGTGGTGGCGCCTCGCGCTTTTGGTTTCGACCTTGATTATCACCCTGTCGAGTCTTTGGTCGACGGCCATCAGCTGCCCCCTGACTGAGCCCGCTGATTCTCAGGGCATTGGAGCGCCAAACCGCGCCTCACAAATTTCATACCATTCGCGGCGAGACAACGTGACGTCGAGTGCGGCGATGGCTTCTGAGACTCGCTCCGGCGATTGTGATCCGATAATCGGCATCACGTTGGGCGTCTTTAGTACAAACGCTAACGCGGCCTGACTTCGTGTGCAGTGTTTGGCCGCTGCAATTCGATCGAGCTGCGACGCGACGCGCCAAAGATGACGTGGGTGGTTGTCATCGATTTTCTGTAACAGCTCCCCACCGCCGAGGGGAGACCAAGCCATCGCAGTCATCGAGTGCTGCTGACACTGATCGAGCGTGCCGTCCTGTAACGGCGATAAGTGTTTGGCTGAAAATTCTATTTGATTGACCACCAAAGGTGCATTGAGATGGGCACGTAGTGCATCAACTTGTGCTGGGGTGTAGTTTGACACGCCGACAGTGCGAACTTTACCGTCGCGCACGAGTGTATCGAGGGCGAGGGCGACCTCTTCGGCCCCGGTTAGCCAATCCGGTCGGTGAATCATGTAGACATCGAGTCTGTCCAGACCTAGGCGGGCTAAGGATGCTTCACAATCCTTGATTAAAAACGCCTTGCTGCTGTTGTAAGGCGTCGGCAAATCCAAACCGCCCTTGCTCGCGATTACCCAGTCATCGGGACTGCTACTGTGCTTGCGCAGCGCTTGGCCGAGAACTGACTCAGCATGGCCTGCGCCACCCGGAGAGCCGTAACCGTAGATCGCTGCTGTATCGATAAAGTTGATGCCGTGCGTCGTGAGCGTTTCGAGCATCGTCAGCGCGACAGACATGCTATCGAGACGCCAACATCCCCAGGATAGCGGGCTCACCGCGATATCACTGTCACCGAGCGTGATTCTATTCATAGCGTTTCTTCTTTTCGTGATCCGTTGTCGATTACGGACAGGACGGCTGTTGATTGTCGATCGAACGTTAGCACAAGCGTGTTGTGGAGAACGACGAGAAATGAGGTGGCGCGTGAACGCTTGTCGTGTCTAACCTGCTAGACGCCAGAGGTACCAGCTTGCAACGCTGCGATACGGCCGCCAGGACGCTGCGATGTCCATGAAGGTCTCGGCATCCGGTCGGTCCGGCAATTCGCAGAGCATTTGCATGCCACGTTGCAGTCCGACGTCCGCAGGCGCAGCGATATCCGGCCTTCTCAGCCCGAACATCAAAAACATTTGTGCCGTCCATACGCCGACGCCCGGGAGGGATACCAGCTGTTCAATCACGGCGTCATCATCCCATTGTGCGAGCTGTCGGAAATTGAGTCTGCCATCCAGTCGTGCCTGTGCGAGGCCTTTAATAAATCGAGTCTTGGCAGCGGAAAGCCCGACACTGCGGCACTGTTGCTCGGATAATGCGGTGATCGCTGCGGGCTCAAGACGCGACTTGTTGCAAGCAGACAATAGCCGCGAACCGATGGTGTGTGCGGCGGCGACTGACAGTTGTTGCCCAACGATTGATGACACGAGCGTATCGAATAAATCGGTTTGCGGTCGATCCAGCGGACAACGGGGAAATTGCCTGATCAATTCTGAAAAGCCAGGTTCTTGACGGCGTAAATGACGCAAGGCCTGTGCCATCATCTTCGGATTTATTTTTTTCTTCATTGGACGTGTTGTCGTGATCGAGTTTGCCGAGCGTCTATAATGACGGGCTTTCACGCTGACGCCAATGAGGGCAGGGCTTTTGGCCAAGAAAAAAACCAGCAAAAAGAGTACGCGAAAGAGGTCGACGGCTACATCACCGGCGAAGCGCGGAAAAAAATCGACGACCAAACGCGCGCGTACTAAACGTAAAACCAGTAAGCGCGCCTGGTGGCGTCGTCACCCGTTTTGGACGCTGTGGCTACTCGTGTTAATGGTGTTTGCCGGTTGGACGTTGTGGCTCGACTGGCAGATTACGAATACATTCGAGGCGCGGCGCTGGGATTTACCTGCGCGCGTTTATGCGGCGCCTATGGAGTTGTATGTTGGGCGACCGTTGACGCCAGAGCGACTTGTCGCGCAACTCGGTCAACTCGGTTACAGCCGCGGCGACGGTGTGCGTGTTGGTACCTATCGGCAAGTTGCCGGGCAAGTCCGATTCCATCGGCGTGATGTGCGGTTTTGGGATGGCGGTCAGTCGCGACAGCAACTGGTCGTGCGCTTCGATGCAAATTCGGTGACTGCGATCGTCGATGCAGCGGGGCAACCAGTTGGCATCGCACGATTGGATCCATTGATGATCGGGTCGGTGTTCGCCGCTCACGGCGAGGATCGCCTGATCTTGGCGCCGGATGAGATCCCATCGCTATTGCGCGATACGTTGTTGTTTGTCGAAGACCGTCGATTCGAATCTCACTTTGGTCTAGATCTTAAGGCGATTGCACGTGCCGCATGGGCTAACCTTCGGGCAGGTCGGGTCACGCAAGGCGGCAGTACGCTAACGCAACAGTTGGTCAAGAGTTACTTCTTGACGAACGAGCGCAGCTGGCGGCGTAAGGCGCGCGAAGCTGTCATGAGTGTTTTGCTCGAGCTTCGATTCGAAAAACAAGAGATTCTGACCGCCTACATCAACGAAATTTATCTCGGACAGGATGGCAATCGCGCGATCCATGGTTTCGCGTTGGCCAGTCAGTTTTACTTTGCGCGCCCGTTGACTGAGTTGTCGCCTGCGGAAATGGCGACGCTTGTCGCGATGGTACGCGGCCCTTCCTACTATTCCCCAGTGCGTTTCGCTGATCGATTGAAGTCGCGTCGCGACAGAATTATTACAGGCATGGGTGAGGTTGGCCTACTCGATACGACGGCCGTGACAGAGGCGCTCGCAGCACCTTTGGTGGTTGCTAGTCGCGATGCGGATCGACGCAACTATTTTCCGGCTTTCGTTGATCTCGTGCGTCGGCAGTTACGCCGCGACTACGATGACGATGTTCTTGAAACCACTGGGCTAAGCGTATTCACGACGATGGATCCTCTGGCGCAGATGGCAGCGCAACGCGCGCTCGGCGAGCATCTGGATCGATTGCGCATAGACGGACCCGCGACGGAAAAGCTGCAGGGCGCCGTTGTGGTGATAGACCCACGCCTTGGCGAAGTACAAGCCCTGGTGGGCGGGCGCAACCGAGTGGGCAGTGGTTTTAACCGTGCGCTGGATGCGAAACGCCAGATCGGTTCGTTGATTAAGCCGGTCGTTTATCTCACAGCGCTTCAAAGCGGACAGTGGCATATGGCGTCTTCGATCGAAGACGCGCCGATGACGGTGGCGGGCGATGATGGGCGAGAGTGGCGCCCCCAGAATTTTTCGAAGAGTTTTCAGGGCGACGTACCGCTAATTCGCGCGCTGGCAGAGTCGATCAACGTCGCGACGGTGAGATTAGGGTTGCAAGTTGGTCTTCGCAACGTCGCTGAGACGCTGCATCGTCTCGGCGGACCCGCGTTGGATCCCGCCTATCCATCGTTACTGCTGGGTGCGGTCGAGCTTTCGGTGCTTGAAGTGGCGAACGTCTATATGGCGTTTGTTGCCGATGGTCTCAAGCCGCCACTTCGCGCAGTTCGAGCGGTCGTTTCACCCGGCGGAGAGACGATCAACCGTTACCCGTTGGACGTGACGTCTGTGGCTGGCAGCGACGTGCTCTATCAGCTGCGCGTCGGACTTGCACAAGTCATGCGGCTCGGAACAGGTAGGAGTGCGCGATCAACACTAGGGGAGTCGCTCGAACTTGCTGGCAAAACCGGCACCAGCAACGACTTTCGCGACGCCTGGTTTGCTGGCTTCAGCGCGGACCGACTCGCCGTTGTATGGGTTGGCAATGATGACAATTCACCAACGGGTCTCACAGGTTCCCGTGGTGCGCTCCCAGTTTGGACACGCCTGATGGCAGCGTTGGCACCCAGCGGATTACGATTCACGCCACCGGACAATACACGCGCCACGACCATTGATTATCAAACCGGTCAGGAAGTGCGGAGCGATTGTCGCAATGCCATCAGTGTCGCGGTTCCATCTGAAACGGAATTAGCGCAAGATCGAACTTGTCGACGAACAAGGCTGCCGGCGCGAGCGCTGCAGTGGTTAAAGGATAACTTGTGATGCAAAGGGCGTGGGTTTTTGTAGTTTTGGTGTTAGCAGGATGTTCTTTGTTCGAGCCTGCGCCATTTCCATCGTCGAAAACCACGTCGACAACCGTAGAGCGGACGCCTCGCGACGAAGCGCCCAACGTTATTGAGCAACCGGCGGTTCGTCCTGGCAGTACGCTCAAACCCGCCGCCGCTGCCTTGATCGAACAGGCACGTGAGGAATCTGATAAAGGACAGGCTGCACGTGCTGGCGCTGCGCTCGAAAATGCGATTCGTATCGACCCAGAGCACCCGGCACCATGGCTTGCATTGGCCGAGCTCAGATTTTCAGAGAACAATCTCGGTCCTGCAGAGAATCTTGCACGTCGGGCGCTGAATCTCGCGACGCGTGGCTCTGCCGAAGCGCGCGCTGCCAATGCGCTGCTGACCCGCATTCAGTCTGCGCCTAGATAGTCGCGCGCCACGTCGGTCGTCGTCGCCGAACGGGGAAATCAGACGCTTAGCGGAGATATCTCGACAGAGGGATCGCGCTCGCTTGCTTTTCAATTACTGAGTCATGACAATCGCGCGTCCTGAGACTTACCGGACTGCCTATGTGGTTTAAGAATCTACGCGCTTTTCGCATGACGTACTCGACCGGCCTCACGCCAGAGAAGCTGGAAGAGGCGTTATCGGCGCACCAGTTTTCGCCCTGCGGAAAGGTTGACCAAGCGCGTAACGGCTGGGTAGCGCCGCTCGGTCACCACGGGCAGATGTTGACGCACACGGTCGGTCACCAGACGATGGTTTGCCTCCGTCGTCAAGAAAAAGTGATGCCTCCTGCGGCAGTCAATGAACTTGTCGCTGAAAAAATCGAGGCGCTTGAAGCGCGTGAAGGGCGTCCTGTACTGCGGCGCGAGAAAACGACGCTCAAAGACGAAGTGATGATGGAGTTGCTTCCGCGCGCATTGACAAAGTCAGAGCTGCTGTTCGCCTACTTTGATCTTCAGCGTCAATACCTCGTGATCGATACCGCGAGTGCTGCAAAGGCGGAACTCGTCGTAGATCAACTGCGAAACGCGCTTGAGGTCTTGCCCGTTGTCCCGCTCGATAGCCATGGCGATACCGCGGAAATCATGACGCGTTGGTTAAAAACACGTGTGCCTGATGGATTCGATCTTGAGCAGGAGATCGAACTGCAGAATACGCGTGAGTCGCGCAATTTCGTGCGCTGCCGTTACCAAGAGATCGAGAGTCGAGAGATATTGAGCCATATCGACGCAGGTAAGCGCGTCACTAAGCTCGGGATCAATTGGCGCGAAGCGATTCGATTTGTGTTGGCCGAGGATTTCTCGATGTCGCGTCTGAAGTTCGAATCGAAAATCACCGACCATGGTGATGGCGAGGCGGATGATGTCGTCGGTACGTTTGATCAAGACTTTGCTGTGATGTCGATTCAACTCGGTAGATTGGTCGATGAGCTACTCGAAGCCTTTGGCGGTGTTGAGAAGATTTAGCCCATGGATAAGGTTGTTTTCCTAAGCCAAGATTCGATGGACGGCTATGTGTGTGACGACGACGTCGCGTTAGACGCTTTCGCCGCTGAAGGCATTCATGTCACCACGCGAAGCTGGCGCTCAGACACAGACTGGTCGACCTACGATGCGGTCATCGTGCGCTCAACTTGGGACTACCAGCGCCACGCGGACGCTTTTTTTGAGGCGCTTGCCCGCATTGATGCGGCGACGCGAATGGCCAATCCATTAGCTATCATGCACTGGAATATGGATAAGCGGTATTTGGATGCCTTGTCTCAACAAGATATTCCCATCGTACCGACGACCTTCGGGCAAGGCTTAACACGTGCGGCGCTCGATATCATGATCGATGAGTCAGACGCTGAGTGTGTGATCAAACCGGTCATCAGTGCGGGCGCTGAGCGAACTTTCCGAGTGCCATCGGACGCCAGCGATGCGCTTCGCAACGAGATTGCTACGGCGCATGCTAACTCCGGATGGATGTGGCAGCCCTTCCTGTCGCAGATCGTGACGGAAGGTGAGTACTCAGTGTTTTATTTTAATGGCACGTTGAGTCATGCGATCGTCAAGAAGCCCAAGGCCGGTGACTTCCGGGTGCAGGAAGAGTTCGGTGGGTTGCTGACCGAAATACAGCCGGACACAGCGATGCTCTCAGCCGCCGAACGTGTGCTCGATGCGCTTGAAGTGACGCCGCTTTACGCTCGCGTCGATCTTGTCCCGGGACAGGGTCAGTGGATGCTCATTGAACTCGAGTTGATCGAACCGTCGTTGTACCTGCGCAAGAGCGCTTCCGCACCTGCCAACTTCGCACGCGCCGTGCGCCAATGGCTCGACAACGGCTGAGTGGCACTGCGATCCCGCTAACGAACAAGATGCAGTGACGTTTGGCGATCAGCGAGGTAGTGCACCTTATTGCCGTCAAAAAATGCGCTCTGTTCGAGTTTCATTTGAACGAGCTGATCGTCGAACTCCGGTACGCGCACTTTGACATTACCCTCAATCGCATAGCCAGTATTTGGGTAGAGTGGCCAATCACCACGACCCTCCGTTCGGCCTTGGTTGTCCCACATGCCTATGGTCGGGCCTGGCGCGTGACCGTAGATTCCGAGTGGGTGCGTATAGATAGAGGAAATGATACCGGCACGCTGGATCGACTTTTGTGCCTCGATGAGTATTTCATTGCCCGTTCTACCGGTGACAAACGCATCGGTCAGTAAGTCTTGCCATTGATTGCCAACGCGCATCGCTGCCACCAGACCCTCAGGTGCTGCCGATTCGCCCAGTCTCAATACATACCCCATTTCCTGCGTGTCGGTACAGAGGCCGAGATAACACAAACCGACGTCTGTATGCAGGATATCACCGCGTCGGATAATCGTGCCTTCGGCATATTCGCCAAAGAAAGGGGAGTCCTCGTCGTAAGGTTGTCCTGGTCGTTGCAAATTGACGTCCGGATGAAACCAGGGATTTAAGCCGTTCGCTTCAAACTCGCGACGAATAAACCAAGCCACATCGTCGATGGTCGTGACGCCGGGTGTGATGACTTGATCAGAAAACGCTGTCGCAATGGTCGCTCTGGCAAACCCAACCGCACGTTGCCATACCTCGACCTCCGCGGGAATTCTGGTTTCCATCCATCGCACCACCAATGACTCGGATGAGATCAAACGCGTGCTCAGCGAGTCACCGAGTGCTTCGGTGAGCTTCCGATACAAGCCATGACTCAACCCATCCGCGACGGGCCATGTGTCGCTAACGTTGATCGCGATCTGTTTGGGATCGCGTTCCGCGACGAGTTCACCGAGTCGCGCCCACTGCGCATCGAGATCGCCCCCTTCCCACGCGGCCTCGTACAAGTCGCCGAGCGGATAGCGACTGATCGTCAAGCGCTCGATGCCTTCTTCTTCACCGCGGTCGTGGAACATCAAAATCGTGGTCCGGCGCGCGGTGAAACGCGGTTTCGGCACCAGTGACAGAAACACCGGGTCATCGTTGTACTCGCGGGCGATGACGAGCCACATATCGATACCGGTTTCGCGCATTAGTTGAGGCAACAGGTTGTTCAATCGGTCTTCGACGATCCTGTTCTGGACCGCGGGGCGATCCTTGTAGTCCGCGATGACGGGTGCTGTCCCGGCGTTGCTCACGGCAGCGATGCCGGCAAGGCAGCTTATTAATAGTCCCGCAAATGGCTTAATCATGCCCCACTCCTGATGCTTGCGTCTCGCTAATGGAGCGGAGATGATAACGCACCCGGTGCCGCGCTGCGGTAACGATACTCTGCTGGAGAAAAACGATAATGAAGCACGCACTCGCAATATCGGTACTCGCGTTGTTGACGACAGCATGTGGCGGTTCCGCACCATCGCAACAGTCCCCGACAGTTGACGAGCTTGCGGAGCAATACGTGGTACTGGAACTTGCCATGGGGGAGATCGATGAGAGCCATGTCGATGCTTACTCCGGCCCGGAATCCTTGCGTGACCGTGCGCGTGACGAGACGTTGTCACTGGATGACATCGGTATTCTCGCAACGTCGTTGACCGGTCAGCTTGAGAAATTGCTGGAAGACGACGACCAGGGCCGCGTCAAGGGTCTTATTGATCGTCTGCGCGCATTGCAGATGCGCATCCGTATCAACAAAGGCGAGTATGCTCCGTTCGACGAGGAGGCCCAGGCGTTGTTTGGTGCCAGCGCACCGGACTATGACGCGGATCACTTTCAGGCGATTCTTGACGAAATCGACACGCTGCTGCCCGGCGATGAGCCTTTGTCGGCGCGGGTTAATGCGTTTCGCGAACGCTTTGAAGTGCCGGCAGACAAAGTCGATAACGTGTTTGTCGCTGCGATGGATGCCTGCCGGGAGCGGACGCTAGCGCGCATCGAACTCCCTGCGGATGAGTCATTCACCATAGAATACGTCAGCGATAAACCTTGGTCTGGTTACAACTGGTACAAGGGTGATGCGCATAGCCTGATTCAGGTCAACACAGATTTTCCAATGCCGATTTCTCGAGCGGTCGACCTCGGTTGCCACGAAGGTTATCCCGGTCACCATACTTTCAACGCGCTACTTGAAGAGAAGCTATTGAAAGCGAATGGCTGGATCGAGTTTTCGATCTATCCATTGTTTAGCCCGCAATCCTTGATCGCCGAAGGCTCAGGTAACTACGGAATCGAGCTTGCGTTCCCGGATGATGAGCGCATCGCGTTCGAGCGGGATGTGTTGTTTCCGATGGCGGGTCTCGATGCTAGCGAAGCCGATCGTTACTACGCGTTGCTCGACCTTCTGTCGGGTCTGAGTTACGCCGGCAATGAAGCGGCCCGAGACTATCTGAACGGCGATATCACGCGCGAAGAGGCTGTCGATTTTCTGGTGACTTACGCACTCAGCGATCGCGAGCGCGCAGCGCAGCGCATTCGCTTTTTTGATGCTTATCGCAGCTACGTCATTAACTACAACCTTGGCAAAGACCTCGTCGCCGCACACGTTGAGCGCGGCGATGCGGATATTGCGACACGCTGGCAGCGATTCACCGAAATACTATCGATGCCCGTCAGTGCGTCCGATCTCAAGCGTTAGGGAGGTTCCAGATGCGATGTGCGTTTCTTGGGCTGGGTGTCATGGGTTATCCGATGGCCGGTCATCTACAGCGAGCGGGCCATCAGGTGGTGGTCTACAACCGCACTGCTGCGAAAGCCGAGAGTTGGGTTGACGAGTATGCCGGCAAGAGCGCACCAACGCCGGCCGAAGCCGCAGCGGATGCCGAGATCGTGTTCGCCTGCGTCGGCAATGACGCGGATATCGAATCGGTTGCGCTTGGTGAGCGTGGTGCCCTGGCGGCTATGCAAACGGGCGCCATCTTCGTCGATCACACGACGACATCGGCAGAAATGGCACGACGACTGGCGAACGCCGCGATGCAACACGGCGTCGGCTTTGTCGATGCGCCGGTCTCGGGTGGAGAGGCCGGTGCGATCAATGGTGCGTTGACCGTCATGGTTGGTGGCGCCGCAGGCGATTGTGCGCGCGCCGAAGAAGTGGCATCGGCTTATGCGCGACAGTGGCGACGGATGGGCGAAGCGGGTAATGGTCAATTGACCAAGATGGTGAACCAAATTTGTATCGCGGGCCTTTTGCAAGCGTTGTCGGAAGGGCTTCATTTCGCAGAGCAAGCAGGATTGGATCCGGCCGCGGTGTTTGACGTCATCGGCGGCGGTGCCGCACAGAGCTGGCAGATGGATAATCGCGCAACGACGATGGCCGCCCGGGAGTTCGATCACGGATTTGCTATCGAATGGATGCGCAAGGATCTTGGCTTCGCGATTTCGGAATCGGAACGCAATGGCGCGGATCTGCCCATCACCCGCATGGTCGACGCTTACTATGCTGAGGTGATGGCCAATGGTGGCCGACGTTGGGATACGTCGGCACTGGTGACGCGATTCGATAGCGACGTCAAGGATTAGGCCCGGTAGTATGCTCGTGGTTACCCGCAATCGACTCGAAGCGACTTTATGATTTGGCTCACCCCAGAAATCTATACATTGGCTGTGACCGCCATGGCCATCGGTATCTTGCATACCGCAATTGGGCCAGATCACTACTTGCCGTTCGTCGTGCTCTCGAAGGCAAGACAATGGAGTGCCCGACGTACACTGGTGATCACGGCGGCTTGCGGCATGATTCACGTGGCGGGATCAGTGATTCTTGGTCTTGCCGGCGTCGCGTTCGGACTAGCGCTACAACAGTTGGAGTGGGTTGAGGGAGTTCGCGGCGACCTGGCGGCATGGGCGCTACTTTCCGTTGGCCTTGTGTATATGTTGTGGGGTCTGCGCCGCGCCTACAAAAATCGCCCGCACAGTCATTGGCATGTACACGCGGACGGTAGCGCACATGAGCACATCCATACACACCACAACGAGCATGCGCACATTCATGAGCAGCAGGCGGGTTTCTCGTTGACCCCATGGGCGTTGTTTCTGGTTTTTGCTTTTGGCCCTTGCGAAGCATTGATTCCGGTATTGATGTACCCAGCCGCTGCCAACAACGTGCCGGGACTCATTTTCGTAACGAGTGTGTTTGCGATCACCACAATTGTCACGATGCTAATGCTGGTTATGGTGGCGCGTTGGGGGCTTGGCCGCCTGCAAATCGGAGATGCGATACAGAAGCGGCTTCAACGCTACGCGCACGCACTTGCCGGCGGCGCGATTAGTTTATGTGCTGGCATGATGTTAGCGGGCTTCTGATCTCTGTTTGCGGACACCGTTTCGTCGGCTATAATTTCGGCCTTTCCAGGGGTGGTCTTTTGACCTGAGATCAGCGGCGACAATCTCGTCCGCCGAAGGAACCCTTCGAACCTGACCCGGATCATGCCGGCGTAGGGAGGGCATCATGCGACATCTGATTCGTGCGATAGCGATCGCATCACCATTCTTGCCGATGACTTGTGCACATGCCGACGAGTCGGAGCGTTTAGACGAAATCGTCGTCTCAGCAGACTACCAGCAGCGTTCATTGATCGAGGTGCCGGCCAGCATCGCCGTGCTTGATCAACAAGCGATTGACGAGGCCGCTGTCGCGCATTTTGAGGAGTTGACGCAGCTCGTTCCAAATCTCAATTGGGCGGGCGGCAGCAATCGCGCTAGGTATTTTCAATTGCGAGGCATTGGTGAGCGCAGCCAGTACGAAGGTGCGCCCAATCCGTCTGTCGGCTTTTTGATCGATGATATCGATTTCTCTGCGATTGGCGGCATCGCCTCGACCTGGGACATGCAGCGTGTTGAGGTGCTTCGTGGGCCGCAAGCAACACGCTATGGCGCTAACGCATTGGCTGGTCTTGTGTATCTGACCAGCGTCTCGCCGACGCCCGAGTTCGATCTGCGCACACGTGTCAGCGTCGGCAGCGATGGCCTTACTAGCGCTGCAGTCGCCTTCGGTGGTCCCCTGACTGAGCGCCTCTCTTATCGATTGGCTGGACAGGTCTTTAGCCAGGACGGTTTTCGTCGGAACGCGTTTCTTGCCAAGGACGATAGCAACGAGCGCGATGAGCAGTTTTTGCGTGGCAAGCTGCGCTATGACGTCAGTGATGCGCTGACTTTGGATCTCACGGCATTTATCGTTGAGCAAGACAATGGCTATGACGCATTCACGTTGCAGAACACATTGACGACATTCTCGGACCGACCCGGTCGAGATGCGCAGCAGTCAAACGCGCTCGGCGCGCGCATCACGTATCAACCAACCGATGTCTGGCAATTTTCCAGTATCACGGGGATCGCATCGTCCGATGTCGAGTTTAGCTTCGATGCTGATTGGGGTAACCAGGCCTATTGGGAAGGTTTTTTCGCGCCACCGGCTGATGCACCGTTTACTGCAGACTACGATTTCTTCTCCGAGCGGCTCCGTGAGCGTGACACGATCAACCAAGAATTCCGTTGGCAGTCGGGTGAGGCAGGCAGGTTGTTCAACGATAGTACCGATTGGCTGTTTGGCGTTTATGCATTGAGGCTTGAGGAATCATTGGTCACAAATGACGATGGTTTGTTCAGTGATGGGTCGTTCGAAGGCGAGCGTTTCTTCACAACGTCCAACAGCGATTACGAGGCGCTGCAAATGGCTGCGTTTGGTCAGTTCGACGTTAGCCTAGATGAAAGGACCACGTTGTCTTTTGGGGCGCGAATCGAGCGACGCACGACCGATTACACAGACAGCAGTGGTCTCAGCGTTTCGCCATCCGAATCGGAATGGGGTGGGCATGTCAGCCTTACTCGTGCCTGGCGGGAAGACCTCTCTGGGTACGTGGCTCTGTCTCGTGGTTACAAGATGGGCGGCTTCAATCTCGGCGCTGTCCCCGAAGGCCGTCGGACATTCGATGCCGAGTCGCTGGTGAACCTCGAGGCCGGCATTCGGTGGCAAGGGGCTAGCGGTAGCTACAGTCTTGTTGCTTTCCATGCACAGCGCAACGATCAGCAAGTAGACACATCGTTCCAGCTTGTACCAAACGACCCTTCGACGTTCGTTTTCTTCCAAGATAATGCGGCCGAAGGTCAGAACTCCGGCGTCGAATTCGAAGGGCGTTGGCAGCCGCATCCGCAGTGGCAGTTGTCAGCAGCGATAGGGCTATTGGATGCAAGCTTCGATAACTTCGAAACGCCAGAAGTTACGCTCGGTGATCGAGAGCAAGCTCACGCGCCGAGCTATACGGCGGCGGTCACCGCGGACTGGCGACATCCATCCGGTTGGTTTGCACGGGTCGATGTAACAGCCAAAGATGCGTTCTACTTCTCTAACAGTCATGATCAGCAGTCGGCAGCGTATTCGCTGACGCACCTCCGCGCCGGCCGTCAATGGGGGCGTTGGGAGCTCAGTGTCTGGGCGCGTAATGTGTTCGACGAGGAGTATGCGGTGCGTGGATTTTTCTTTGGCAATGAACCGCCAAATTTCGAAGATACACTCTATTTACGGTTAGGTGATCCACGGCAGACCGGTATCAGCCTGGACTGGCGATTCGACTAACGAGGAGGCCAAGATGCAAGCGCGCGCCGAGATTAGCTTTTACCCGTTACGAGAGAACTATATCGCCCCGATCAAGGGCGTCATTGAGCATCTCAATACCTATGAGGACTTGGCGGTTGTTACCAATCCGATGAGCACTCAAGTCACCGGCGACTACGACGCACTGATGCATGCGTTGACCACCGTGTGCCGACGGGCGTTCGAACAACACGGGAAAAGTATTTTTGTGTTCAAGTTGCTGCCCTTATAGACGAGTCTGCAGCTTTGATTGACACCCTCATCCAGCAATTGCTGCGCCAGTCACCGCTTGAATGGATCGCTGTAGTGACTGCGCTCGGCTATTTGATTCTCGCAATCAAGCAGTCGATATGGTGTTGGCCTTGTGCTTTTGTCAGTACGTCGATCTATGTCTATTTGTTTGGGAGCGTGGCATTGTTCATGGAGAGTGCACTGAATGTGTTCTATCTTGCCATGGCAGTCTACGGATTCGTGTATTGGCTTAAGGGTAAGCCCGACGGCGCCGAGAACGTGCCGGTAACGCAGCTGGCTTTGCGCTGGCATATTCTGGCGATTGCGACGATCGCCTTGGCGGTTGGCGTGGCGGGATCGCAACTGGTGAAGACGTCACAACAGTTGCCCTATCTTGACGCCGCAACGACTTTTTCTGCCGTGTGGGCGACCTGGTTAACCGCGCGCAAAGTGATTGAAAATTGGTGGTACTGGTTGGTGATCGATGTCGTTAGTATCGGCATCTACACTGATCGTGGCCTGTGGTTGACGGCTGCCTTATTCGTCGTCTATGTCTTGCTGATACCTGTCGGGTATTTAGCGTGGCGACGAGCCATGCAAGCGGAGCGGCACAGTGTCTGATCCAGTGGCCATTCTACGGCGTGTCAGTCGCTTGGCCGGTACGCATGTAGAATTCGTTTCGCAGATGAACTCGATCAGCAATTCTGCATGGCGGATCCAATTCGCGAATGAACCTGCGGTCCTACGTCAACATACGTTGTCCTTCGGGCCACCCGTCACCGACCACGAGCGCGAGCTACGAATCCACGCGCTAGTCGCGGAACATGGGCTGGCGCCGGATATTTTGTTCGCTGATGCGGCGTCCGGTGTTTTGATCACTCGCTTTGAGTCTGCGGGTGCTTTTTCTCGGGATGCTATTGATGCGCAGACCATACCGGAGATAGCTGCTAGCTTACGTGCGTTGCATTCGATTGCTGTGCCCGAGGGGCTCGAGGGCTACTCGCTGTCGGCAGCCGCTGATCGCTACTGGCATCGTGCGGGCGCGCCGCAGGACGCCGAGCTCTTGGCGTGTGTTTCGCTGGTACACGAGAACGAAGCATTATCGGAGGCCGAGGCGCCGGTGCTTTGCCATAGAGATGTTCTGCACAGCAACTTACTGGCGTCTAACCCAGTTCAGTTTATCGACTTTGAATTTGCGAGCCCTGGGGAGCGTTGGTTCGACCTAGCAGCATTCGCGCGATGGCATCAATTCGATGCCGTCTTGACGAACACGTTGCTGGAAGTTTACTTGCAAGCACAACCGAGTGAACGAGAACGCGCGAGTTTTGACCGCGCCTGTCGTTCGTTCGATGCGTTGTGCACGCTCTGGTCGTTACCAGCTATTACGTAGTTCTCTGAGTTTCAGGAAGACTTCTTTGCGTGAGGGCTTGTCGGGAAGCTCAGGAAACTTCTCACGCAATCCGTCGATGACGGTTTCGTTGTCCAACCGAAAGAATGTGTTGATGTCTTTCTCTTGACCGAGCGTTGTGACGACGGGATTGGCTGGATCCATATCTTCAATATCCGCCAGTAACGCGGCCGCCGCTTGATTGCCAGGCTCACGATCCAATGTGAACCGAAGATTTGCGGATAGATACTCATGCCCGGGATACAGGCGCGTATCGGGAGACAAATTCTCGAGTTGCTGCTCAAACGTCTCGTACAACACCTCGGGATGTCCACCGTTGTGACAATTGCCAGCACCTGCATTGAACAACGTATCACCGCTGAACAGTGCAGGGTCGTCGCTATGTGTTTTCAAGCAAATGTGGCACATCGTGTGTCCCGGCGTGTCCATGCATTCAAGCTCTACTGTTTTGCCGACCTTAATGATGTCGCCAGCGCCAACGCCTCGATCAATACCGCGAATGCGGTCACCCGAATTGTGATGCGCAATCAGTTTGGCACCTGTCGCTGAGATGAGCGCTTTGTTACCGCCAATATGGTCTGGGTGCTCATGCGTGTTTAGGACCCACCGGATATCCCAGTCTTTGTCTTTTGCCACAGACAAGCACTGCCTGAAATCCAACGGGTCAACGGCTAAGGCTTCGCCGGTCTCAGCGCAAGCAATCAGGTAGTTAAAGTTGCGATAGTCGTTCCCGACCCATATTTGTTCGATCAGCATAAGATGCTCCCGATGGCGTTATCTTGGTTACTCGAGGGTGAACACAGGCTTGCCCGCGACCCATGTCTGCAGCGTTTGGATTTGCCAGATTTCGATCTCGGGGATCGTGAAGTAATCACGATCAATGACGATAAAATCTGCCCACATGCCTTGGGTCAACTCGCCGATACGGTCCCCTTGATTGACCGAGTCGCTGGCCCATATGGTGAAAGCGGCAAGCGCCTGCTCCCGCGACAGTGCCTGATCAGGGTACCAGCCCTCGACGGGGTTTCCGTCTTTGTCTTTTCGGGATACAGCGGCGTACAGACCGTCGAACATCTCCGGCTTCTCGACGGGGAAGTCCGAGCCGCCAGCGATGCGCACGCCTGCTTTAAGCATTCGTTGCCAGGCGTAGGCGCCGAGGATACGTTCGCTGCCGACGCGGTCTTCGGCCATATTCATATCACTGGTGGCGTGGGTTGGCTGCACCGACGCGATGATGTCTAGCTCGGCGAAACGATCGATGTCAGGTAGTGCTACTACCTGAGCGTGTTCCACCCTGTCATGAAAATCTGTTGGCTGCCCTTCGTTCACGATTGCGAATGCATCGAGCGCCGCTTGGTTTGCGCGATCACCAATCGCATGAATGTGCGCCGCAAAACCCTTTTGGTGGGCTGTTCGGATCATGTCGGCGAGCCCTTCCTCATTAGCGAACAGCAAGCCCTTATTACCGGCGTCATCGCTGTAGTCTTCGATCATTGCTGCGCCGCGGCTGCCCAGGGCGCCATCCGCATAGAGTTTTACGCTGGTCGCTGAGAACAGATCATCGGCATAGCTGTCGATCGGTTCATCGAATAAGGCGAGTGTCTCCATGCCGCCGAGCATGGCCGAAACACGAATCGGCATTTCCCCATCGTCAGCAATTTGTTGATACAGCATGACCTCGTCTCTGCTGCTCCCCGCATCATGAACACCTGTCACGCCTAGAGAAGCGAGTTCCTCCATCGCCGAGACGAGGTGACCACGCTGCTCTGCGAGGCTTGGTGATGGGACAACCCGCTCGACCAATCCCATTGCTGCATCGATCAACACGCCGGTTGCATCGCCGTTTTCATCTCGAATGATCTTGCCGCCGGGTGGGTCTTGCGTGTCCGCGTCGATGCCCGCAAGTGTCATCGCCTGAGTATTTGCCCAGGCGGCATGGCCGTCAATTCTTCGCAGAAATACGGCACGCTCGGACACCACAGCGTCGATATCTTCCTTGTTGGGAAACTGCTGACCCTCCCAGATCACCTGATTCCAGCCACGGCCGAGCAGCCATCGTGCCTCGTCTGGCAGTGTACGATCGAATGCGGCAATCGCACCGAGTGTAGAGTCGAGCGATGCGATACCGGCAAGGTCCAGTGATTGTCTCAGAACGCCAAGTGAGGAGACGTGGCCATGCGCATCGATCAGACCCGGCAAGACGGTCTTACCGTTAACGTCGACCACGGTCTTCGCATCATAACGCTCAGCGAGTTGCTCATCGCCAGCAGCAACGACACGGCCATCGGCGACGACAAGCGTACTGAATCTCGACAACGTGCCATCGGCCATTGTGTAACCGTTAGCATTGATCACCATTGTATCGACACGTTCGGGATTTCCCGTTGCGCGCTCGTTGGATTGGCCACAGCCGCTAATGGCAGCAACAGTGAGCGCGATGACGGCGACGCACCGCAGAGTTCCGAGACTATTCATTGTTCGCTGCCTTGATCGTTGCTTGCCATGCAATCGCTTTCCATTCACCGTCGCGGCGCACGAAGGTGCCGGTATTAAGATAGCGTTGCACACGTTGTGTTGTGTCCGAGGGGGTACCAACCAACTCAAACGCAACGATCGCGATGTCGTCATAGAGACGGATGTCGACATCTTTGGCCGTGTAGACGACCGCCGGTGGGCCATCGGGCGCTGGTGATGCCGACATGCTCGCCAGGATGTTGTCGCGGTTTGTTCTTAAACCGGCTGATGATGTGTATACCAGCTCTTCTCCCCAGAATCGTTGATGCGTTGCGACGTCCCCGATGCTTGCGCCAGCGAGAAACTCATCCAGCAGGGTGCCAAGCTCGACGCGATCATCGGCGCTGACGTTGCCGGTAAGAAAACACGCGGCAACAAGGCCGAGCAGGCAATTGAATGGTGCACGAACAAACATCGACGACTCCCTCGGTTGTATGTCAAACAAGGATAGCTTGAATAACGCGCGATTGCCTTCTTGGTTAAGTCTCGTGGATCGAAAACCGCTTGTCGCTACGCTATGCTCTTAGTGGTGTCGCGCGCCTATCTATTTTTTCTGGGAATACCTCGAATGATTCAATTCAATGTGGCCCTAACGGCCCGTCACGATCGTTCCATGGCAACAGGCGAACATTGTCTTTGCCCGCTCGTCATTGGTTGGCGCGATGCTATGCCTCATGATGCTCGAGTGGTGATGATATGAGTCGTTTGTTTCTTGTTCGGCATGGTCAGGCAAGTTTTCTGACCGAAGACTATGATCGTTTGTCGCCGCTAGGTGTTCGACAATCCGAGCTACTCGGTGATTTCTGGCAGAAGAATGGTATTCGTCCGACGGTTGCGTACGCCGGCACGCTGAAACGGCAGCAAGACACGGCTGCCGCCGTAGCGCGTCGATTCGAGGCTGCTGGTGATCAATTCTGCGATGTCGACACGCGCACGGGTTTGAATGAATACCCTGCTGATGAATTGATGGCGGTGATTATTCCGGCCTTGGTAAAGACGGATCCGGCGGTGGCGAGTGAGCATCAAGCGCTGGAGGCCTGCGTCGACGACAAATCGCGTTATCGCCACATTCATCGGTTGCTTGAAGCGATGATGACGGCATGGGTCAACGACAGCGTTGACCTAGCGGGTAGTGGACTGCCAAGTTGGGCTGCGTTCAGCAGCGGTGTACGCGAGGTTCTCATCGATATCTTCGACAACGCGCCGTCAGGCAGTGATGTGGCTGTCTTCACGTCTGGCGGCCCTATTGGGATCGCTGTACAGACGGTGTTGAGCGCACCAGAGCTCACAGCAGCAGCGCTGAACTGGCGTGTACACAATGCGTCTGTCACACCAATGACCTTTTCCAAAGGTAGAGCCAGCCTCGACGCGTTCAATATTGTCGAGCATTTACCGCTAGAAACACGCACTTATCGCTGAATCACAGACCTTGTCTAGGATAACTTCGTCAAAATTGTGCCTCGTAGCGGAATTGTAGAAGAAATTTTCATAAAAATGTTTGACAGCAATGTTCTGTTCATGCATTCTTTGTCTCGCGAGTTAGTCAAAGTCCCCCCAGCACTGCTGGTTGACTAACTTCGTTGTCCCCAATAGTCTTTTCAAACCGCATTGGAAAAGACCCTGGCCGGCCTCTCGTTCTGATGCCGGCCATTTTTTTTGGTAAATCACCCACGGGGGGTGTGCGCAGGATGCGTTTAGACTTTAGGAGCAACCAAATGTCGTCAGACAAAATGAAGAACACCAGTCGTCGAGGTTTTGTAAAAGGTGCGATGGGTGTTGTTGCCGCAGTCCCAGTGGCAGCACTTGTATCGAGCCGTCGTGCGATGGCGGAAGACATGCCGAAGGTAGCGGAGGATGATGCACAAGCCGTTGCGTTGAACTACGTCCACGACGCAGGATCATCGGATAAGGCGCCAGAAGGCCAAAACTGTGCGAACTGCCAGTTGTATTCAGGCGGCGACAAAGAATGGGGTCCCTGTGCGATTTTTGCTGGAAAGGCAGTAAGCGCGAAAGGTTGGTGCTCAGCTTGGGCGCAACGCGTGGGCTAGACGGTCCCCGTCCAAAAATCAAAGCCTCCAAGGATTCTTCCTTGGGGGCTTTTTTATGGAGTTGCGACGTTGCATCGTAACAAGCCGTCTGGCGGATCGCACGACCGTACCTCGACAATCGGAAGGCGCTGGTTTTGATTACCTTAGTCGCAGACGAATTGGTCCTTTCGCCCGAGAGGGATCCACCTCGCGATTATTCTGCATGATCCGAATTTTATCGCGTGCTACCAACCGTCTCGCCGCGTTTCGCGCGGCTTCATTGAGGGCTCTCCAATCTTCTCCGCCGACGGCTTTCGCCGCTTCACTCGGACACATGGTTTTTTGACCGCGCTTGGCCAAGATGGCCAAGATCGCCGCCTCAAGGTCACGGTCATTGGACGTCAGGCCGGTCTTTCGGCAGGCCTTCGAGCAATATTTGATCTGATCCCAGTCGCGGGCCCACTTTTTTCGCCAGGTGATTTCACGGCCACAACGCTCGCAGACCTTTGGCGCGCGCTCGCTCATTCAATATCCAACGCGGCCTGTCCGTCGATGTTTCGATCACGCAAGGCGGCGACGCCCAATAATCGACCTGCGAGCGCTTGGCCACTGAGCCAGGCGGATTCAACTCGGGCGCCATCATGACACCAGTCACCGCACACGCCGATATTGCTGTTGATGTCGAATAGACACTCGTCTTGCAGTGGATTGGTGACACGTGCGTAACGCCACCGATGTGCCATCACGCTGCCTTCGATAGGTGCGAGTCCGGTCCGTTGTTCGAAGCACCGAGAAAGCACTGCCGCAACATCTTCTCGCGGTCGCTCGAGATTGGTTTCGGACCACTCTGGCGAGGCATGCAAAACCCAGCAAGCGTCGCCGTCCTTCGCGATATCGCTCGCCATCCAGGCAATCGGATCACCGGCGACGAACGCGCTGTCAAAGTCCTTTGGCACTGTTTCCGTTCGCAGCATTAACGCCCATGTCGGTGTCATCTCAACCGTATTCGCGAGCTCGGCGAAGGCCGGTTGAATCGGTTGTAACAGTGCCGCCGTTTGTGGCGCGGGGGCGCTAAGCAGTACGGCGTCGAAACCGTCAATCTCATCTATGTGTGACTCAGCAAATCGCAGTGTCCATCGGCCTTCGGTTGGCTGGATCGATGCAACGGTGTGCGATGTCTTCATTAGCAATCCGTCGGCTAGCCATTTGCAGAAGTCATTCATGCCGGGCTCGCCTCGGTAACGCACGCGTTCTGTCGGAGCAGACATGCCGTCTTCCGATAAGGCGACTATCCGTTTTGAGTAGGGCGCGAGAACGCGTTCCGTCAATAGCGAGGGGACCAATAATTTCAGCCTTTGATCATTGGCGGTGAAATACTGCGCACCGTGATTGAATCGAAATTCTCCGCTGCGACGTGTTGCCGTTCTTCCTCCTGGCCCACGGCTTTTTTCGAAGACAGTCACATCGTGTTGATGCCGGCTGAGTACCGATGCTGCACTGAGTCCGGCAATCCCGGCACCAATCACGGCGATGCGTTGTCTGCGAGATTGAGGTCGAAGAATTTTTTCTCGGTAGCGCTGCATATCGAGTCGCTTCGCATGCGCCTTGATTGGCCGTGTCCGTATGTTGCCAAGCACAGGCTGAGGCGGCGTAAATGGCCGATCGAATAACCCCAATGCCCATAGCAGGCCGCCATATGAGGCGGGATCATTGCCATCAAGTGCGTAGCGGTGATTGAGGTCGATGAGACGTTGCAACGCAATCTCTGGTGTGTCGCTCCAGCGCGGAATCGCCTTCGCCCAAGTCATACGTAAATTGTTATGCAACTCGCCGTGAATCAGTAACGACTGTTGTGCGAGATTCCATAGCAAAGAATGCGTCTTGCCGTGTGCCAGTGCGACATCGCTGTACTCTCGCTCACGGTCATCATCGCGATGCTCATTGAGTGTCTTGACGGCCCAGCTGGGTAGCGCAGCCAACGAGTCAGGATCATCGCTATGAACACAAAAGTGATGGGCGAGTTCACGCCAGATAGTCAATTCATCCAGGAATTTGGTTGCCCCACTGCCACCATGATGCGCCGCGTCGGTGGCGATTCTGAACGGTGAGACCATGCCATAATGAAGGTAGGGTGACATGCGGCTGACGCTGTTTGGCCAGTCTCTAGCCGCATCATTGCGTGTCTTGTCGTAGCGTTTCAGTCCGTCGTTCGCGAAGCGATGCCAGCGCGCTAATCCTGCACGCGTACCGCCTACGGTATCCGCGACCGGCGGGATACTATGGTCAATCGGTTGTCTTGCGACTAGATCGGCGATGTCGTCGTCGCTAAATTGCTCGATGTCGATCGTGTCGTACATCGGCTTGATGCGCCCTTTCGCGGCAGGGGCGCGATAGTCCCAGCCGGTGTTGATGCGTTGCTGGTACTCGGCCTTGAACTTGTCGCGAAATGCGAACGCACGGGAAGGGGCTTTTTGACTCAGCGTCATCGGCACGATGCAACGCGCATCGACTTGTAGAACGGGACCTGACGCGCGAGCGGCGAGAGCCGGTTGCCAGCGATTGAATGGGGCAACTGGCATCATCTCCATCACCACAGCTGCCGCGTTGGCGACCAGTGTGTTCAGCGGAGATGCAACGAGATCATCGCTCGGCACATGCAGCCCATAACTGATGTCTAGCATGCGGAGTTGCCGCGCGAAATCGCGAGCGCCTTGCAATATGAATGTGTGATGGCGGTCGCTATTGAATCCGTGTTTGCCGGCAAGACCTTGATACACCAACACAGGAAGATCGTGTTGATCACCTATCCAGAGCGCGGTGTCTAGCGCTGGGTTGTCCTCCGCTCGCAGCGCATGGTGTGCCCAATAAAGAACGAATGCGCCTTGGCTGACAGAGGCTTG
The DNA here is from genome assembly GCA_039700805.1 of Pseudomonadota bacterium. GTDB lineage: Bacteria > Pseudomonadota > Gammaproteobacteria > Steroidobacterales > Woeseiaceae > CALBPI01. Next base: position 29,918 of record JBCAZE010000005.1, read on the forward strand.
ATCATTTAGTAACCGAATGCGTTCCCGAAGTGCGGTCGGCGCACTGTGCAAATTGAATGACATCGAGTGGTGGTTCCGTCCATCGTGACGACATCAAATATCGACGCGTCCAGTAGCTAGAAATGAATACTTGTCGACATCAATTCGACACAACCTGCATCGGTCTGCGTTTATCGATACAGTGCCTACACACTCTTCGATCAGTGTTCGAATGTCAAACCGAAACGTCCAAATCGTCTGGTACAAACGCGATCTTCGCATCCGTGATCACGCACCGTTGAATCGAGCGGCCCTGGCAGGTGATGTGTTGCCGCTGTACATCGTCGAGCCCGCTATTTTGTCGGCCGACGATATGGATGCTATGCACTTTGAGTTCATTCGCGACTGCCTCGAGTCGCTGCGCGAATCACTCACCGCGCTTGGCGCGCCGCTCATCGTTAAGACGGGCGAGGCTGTAGCTGTTTTTGAATCACTCGCCCAGCGGTTTGAGATCACGGCGATTCACTGCCACGAAGAGACAGGCAATGCGTTGACCTTTGCACGTGACAAGTCAGTGCTCCAATGGGCGCGAGCCCGAGGCATCGACATTCACGAAGTGCCGAACAACGGTGTCGTTCGGCGACTCGGGAGTCGCGACGGTTGGGCGAGCATTTGGGCGCAAAGAATGCACCAGGATCCCGTCGAGCCGCCTGGCGACTTGTCGGCCGTAGCGATCGAAGTCGATGAGATACCGGACGCGCGGTCACTGAACCTCTGTCATCTGCATCCGGCGGTAGAAAAAAGACAACAGACACAGATCGGCGGCGAGGGGGCGGCATGGCAGACCCTCGAGAGTTTCGTCGCTGAGCGAGGGCATCGTTATCAGCGTGAGATTAGCGCACCTGCGATTGCCAGGCGTTCGTGCTCGCGGCTGAGTCCATACATCGCTTATGGCGTGTTGTCGATCCGACAAATCGTCGACTATGTCGGTCGCAGTAATTTCACAGGTCGCCCGGCCAGTGCTTTTATCAGCCGTTTGCATTGGCATTGTCATTTCATCCAGAAGCTCGAGTCTGAGCCAGACATTGAGTTTCGGTGTTTCAATCCGCTCTACGAAACGCTCCGAGGGGCGCCCGATCCGAAAAAGTTGATCGCGTGGCAGCAGGGGCGAACCGGATACCCGTTTGTGGATGCCTGTATACGCTCACTGCAAAACAGCGGGTGGATCAACTTTCGGATGCGAGCGATGCTGACATCGTTTGCCGCCTATGATCTGTGGCTAGATTGGCGGTCGTTCCGTGATTTCCTTGCGCGCCAATTCATCGACTACGAACCAGGTATCCACATTTCTCAGCTACAGATGCAAAGTGGGGTCACCGGCATTAATACCCCTCGCATGTACAACCCTGTGAAACAAGGCTATGACCACGACCCGGCAGGGGAATTTATTCGCGAATGGGTTCCAGAGCTTGCGAACGTGCCGACACTGTTCATTCATGAACCATGGAAGATGTCACCGTTAGAGATTGCTGAGACAGGAATGCAACCGGGAACGCATTATCCAATGCCTATCGTCGATCACCAGCAAGCGATACGACACGCGCGCGCGGCGATTGCGAAGGTCAGAAATAGCGACGCACACGGTTCGCAAGCGGATGCCGTCTTTGTGAAACATGGCAGTCGAAAACGTTCCGGTGACCGTCAGAGTGCCAGTGCCTATCGACAACGGCGTGGGAAAGGACAGGATGGTCGCCGGTTTGATCGGCCAGCTGCCGATCACGGCCAGTTGTCACTTTTTGAATGACGGTGAGCGCTCCAGTAGTCTTACGGGACTAACTTAAGGAGTTTGGTGATGCGGCTTGTCAGTTTTGCGCACGAAGGTCAAGAGAGTTTCGGAATTGTCACCGCCGCGGGTGTGATCGATGCGGGGGCGCGGCTTCCAGAATATCGCTCTTTGATTGACGTGATCGCTGATGATGCCACGGATCGTTTGCGTAACTTGTCACAAGATGGTGATGCAGACTTCGCGTTTGGTGATGTCGCCTTTCTGCCGGTGATCCCGAAACCCGATAAAATTATCTGTGTTGGCATCAACTATCGGCCGCATGTCGAAGAAACTGGCCGTGAGACGCCCGAGCATCCGGTGTTGTTCACGCGCTTCTCAGGAAGCCAGGTCGGACACGAGCAACCGATCGTTGTGCCATCGCTTTCACATCGGCTCGACTATGAAGGCGAGCTCGCTGTGGTGATCGGTCGCTCCGGTCGTCACATACCCCGGCATGGCGCATTGCATCACGTCGCAGGTTACGCCGCGTTTAACGATGGCTCTGTGCGTGATTATCAGCGTCACTCTTCGCAGTTCACGCCGGGCAAAAATTTCGCTCAAAGCGGTAGCTTTGGTCCGTGGCTAACGACTTCCGATGAGATCGGTGACCCATCTTCGCTGTCAATTGAAACGCGCCTGAATGGTGAGGTGATGCAGCAAGCGAGCCTGGGCGACCTCATTTTTGATGTGCCCGCGCTGATCGCCTATATCTCTTCTTTCTGCACCGTGTTGCCCGGAGATGTCATCGTCACGGGCACACCTGGTGGCGTCGGTTACGTTCGCAAACCGCCACGTTACATGCAGGCCGGCGACACGGTGGAAGTTGATATCTCGGGTATCGGTATTCTACGCAATTCACTGATCGACGAGGTCAGTGCACTTAGTGGCTAGTCAGCCGACCAGAGGTGCGCCGACGCTCACTGTCGGTTGGCGCGAATGGGTGGACTTGCCGGACCTCGGGCTTTCAGGTATCAAAGCGAAAGTCGATACCGGCGCAAGAACATCTGCCTTGCACGCGTTCGCTGTTGAACCTTACCGCGACGGTGGTGTATTACGTGCGCGTTTTCGAATTCAGCCAGCGCATCGCGATAACCGAATTGAGCGCTTGTGCGACGCGGAAGTCGTGGATCAACGCTCGGTCAAAAACTCTGGTGGTGACAGCGAATTGCGATTGGTCATCGGTACAACGTTAGCGCTCGGCGATCACAGTTGGCCGATCGAGTTGACGCTGACCGCTCGTGATAATATGAAATTTCGAATGCTGTTGGGCAGAACGGCGATCAATGGCCGGGCGCTCGTCAATCCAGAACGTTCTTATCTGACCGGGCGACGAACAGTCACCCGGGATTAATGACATCTTTTTTGTGAAGAGACGGAGACAGGCGTGAGAATAGCCATCCTCTCGCGAAATAAGCGACTGTACTCGACGCGACGTTTGGTCGAAGCGTCTGAAAGCCGAGGTCATGACGTTCGCGTCATTGATCATTTGCGTTGTTACATGAACATCGCGTCTCATAAACCAGCGGTGCACTATAAAGGCGAACGTCTAGCGCCTTTTGACGCCGTGATTCCGCGTATTGGAAGTTCCGTGACGTTTTATGGAACGGCAGTGGTCCGTCAGTTCGAAATGATGGGCACCTTCACGCTGAATGAGTCTGTCGCTATTTCCAGGTCTCGTGACAAACTGCGCTCGCTGCAATTGATGTCGCGAAAAGGGATCGGCATGCCGGTGACCGGTTTTGCGCATTCCCCGGATGACACCTCCGATCTTCTCAATTTGACCGGTGGCGCACCGGTGGTCATCAAGCTGCTCGAAGGTACGCAAGGCGTTGGCGTGGTGCTTGCTGAAACCAGTAAAGCGGCTTCCAGTGTTATCGAAGCGTTTCGCGGTATCAATGCCAATATCCTGGTACAGGAGTTCATCAAAGAAGCGGGCGGTGCGGACATTCGTTGTTTCGTTGTTGGCGGAAAGGTGGTGGCCGCAATGAAGCGCCAAGCGAAAGAGGGTGAGTTCCGATCCAACCTGCACCGCGGCGGTTCGGCGACGCTGATTCGGATTACGCCAGAAGAGCGTAGTACCGTCGTCAGAGCGGCCAAGATCATGGGTCTGAATGTGGCGGGCGTTGATATCCTACGCTCGAACCATGGGCCGGTTGTGATGGAGGTCAATTCCTCACCGGGCCTTGAGGGTATCGAGGACGCGACCGGCAAGGACATTGCCGCCATGATTATCGAGTTCATTGAAAAAAACGCGCGCCCAGGGCGTACTCGGACCAAGGGCAGTGGCTAAAGCAACACAAAAAGCGATTCAAATCGGCCGTGTGACGATCGCGCCTGGTGAGCGCGCATCGGTGCCGTTGCCGATTGCAGATCTGTACACCCACACCGAAATGAACATGACAGTCGAGGTGATCAACGGCAAAAAGCCAGGTCCCACCCTGTGTGTTTGTGCCGCTATCCATGGCGATGAGATCAATGGCACCGAGGTGGTCAGGCAGCTATTGAAAACGTCGTCGCTGAAACAACTGCGCGGCGCACTGATTGCTGTACCTATCGTCAACGTACTCGGGTTCCTGAATCTGTCGCGCTACTTGCCTGACCGACGCGATCTAAATCGCAGCTTTCCGGGGAGCCGGAAAGGCTCGGCCGCGAGCCGTCTCGCGGATACATTTTGTCGAGAGGTGTTGGCGCAATCGGACTGCGGTATCGACCTTCATACGGCCGCGGTTCATCGCACCAACTTGCCCCAGATTCGTGCTGATCTATCAAGCCCGGCAGTCGAGGATATTGCAGCGGTGTTCGGAGCCCCGGTGATCGTCAATGCGGAAAATCGCGGTGGCTCGTTGCGAGGACATGCAGGGGAGCTTGGAATTCCGTTATTGGTTTACGAGGCGGGCGAAGCATTGCGATTCGATGATGTTGCTATCAGAACCGGGGTTCGTGGTGTGTTACGCGTCATGCGCCATCTCGGTATGTTGCCGCGTAAAGCGCCGGCGAGTTTTGGTGAGCCGGTTATCGCGCACGATAGTGCTTGGGTTCGAGCACCAAACAGCGGGCTCATGGTCAAGCGCGCAAAGCTTGGCGCGCGCGTCAAGACGGGTGAGATGATTGCAGAGATTGCCGATCCATCGGGCCGCGAATCCACTGAAGTTCGATCCCCGCACGAGGGTATCGTTATCGGATCAGCGCAGCTGCCCTTGGTGCATGAGGGTGATGCGATTTGTCACATCGCGACGTTCGACGCGCCTTCAACCGCTGCGAAGACCGTGGCGGCGTTCAACGAACATCACAAACAATTCGGTTTTTCCTGATCGGGCGATTGTCGTTCAGTTAAGGACAGAAACGAGGAGACGAAGGGTGGTATATCGGTTTGCAATGATATTGGCGTGTGCTGTCGGTCTATCGGCTTGCATAACGCCAGCCGAAGTACGGCGTTCGGCTGCGGTTGATGCAACGCATACTGCGCTCGCGCGGATTTGCGAGATCGACGGCGCACCCATCGGGAGCGATTGTCCGGAGCCGCCAGCCGATCCCCGGCGTGCTGTCATTGAAGTGAATCCGGATGCGTTGAAAATCGCTGAAGCGTTGACCTGCTCTAGGGAAGCGTCGCCGCTATGCGGTATGCCGATCATGCTAAAGGCGAATATCGATACGGGCGATCAAATGACGACAACAGCGGGTGCTCACGCGATGGCCGGTTTTCGTGCCGCGGAGGATGCCACGCTTGTCGACCGATTACGCAAAGCCGGTGTCGTGGTGGTTGGAAAAACGAATCTCAGTGAGTGGGCCAACTTTCGCTCGAATGATTCCATCAGTGGATGGAGCGGTTTGGGCGGTCAGACAACACACGCCGTCGATACAACTCGTAACCCGTGCGGTTCGTCTAGCGGTTCCGCGGTGGCAGTGGCAATCGGACTCGTGCCGTTGGCCATTGGCACTGAAACCGATGGGTCGATTGTGTGCCCGTCCGCGATCAATGGCATTGTCGGGATCAAACCGACACTGGGTTTGATCAGTCGCTTTGGCGTGATTCCGATCGCGCATAGCCAGGATACTGCGGGCCCAATGGCAAAGGATGTTAAAACGGCTGCGTTGGGTCTAGCTGCTATGGCAGGTCGCGACGAACGAGACGCGGCGACAGCCGCGATTCCGGATGGGATGCTGCCGTTGGCTTTTGAGTTTTCAAGTGACGCTTTGGTGGGCAAGCGCATCGGTGTGCTGCGAAGCTTTTATGGCAGTGGTGAGGTAGAGGCGGTTGAGCAAGCGTTTTCAAGCGCGTTGGAAACCCTTCGTCGGGCAGGCGCGGTGTTGGTCGATCCAGTAACGATCGATACCACTGGTATGAGCGATGCGGAATACACCGTGCTTCTGTATGAGTTCAAAGCTGATCTCAATGCTTACCTCGCCGAGAGGCAAGCGCCGATGCGTAGTCTTGACGAAGTCATTGCGTTCAACGTCGCCAATCCAGAAAAGGCGATGCCGTTTTTTGGGCAGGACATCCTCGAGCTTGCGTCGCAGAAAGGTGATCTTGATGAAGCGGCGTACTTAACAGCGCGCCGCGTCTCGCGATCCATCGCGCGCGACGGCCTCGATCAATTGTTTGAACGACTGGGCCTCGATGCGATTGTTGCGCCGACGAACGGTCCAGCATGGCTAACAGATTATGAGAATGGCGACAGTTTCGCTGTAGGCTCGTCCTCGCTGGCCGCTGTTTCTGGGTATCCATCGGTAACGGTCCCGGTTGGTGAGGCCGATGGGTTGCCGTTGGGTATGTCCCTCATCGGGCGTGCTTGGCGTGATGCGACACTCGTTGAACTTGCCTTTGCCTTCGAGCGCGCGCACGCCCTAACGAAAAAGGCGGATACGTCGTCGGACTAAGCGCCGACCGGCAGCCGCTCGTGCAGAAATGCCAGTGCTGAAGCCCACGATCTCGCATCGGCCGTCGCATCGTAGACGGTGCCGTTTGCAGGATCGTTGGCGGCAGGCGAAGTGAACGAATGCATGGTGTTGCCGTACGCATGGAGTTGCCAGTCTGCACCGGCTTCGGTCATCTCACGACTGACAGCCATCACGTCGTCAGGCGTTGCCATAGGGTCGTCCCAACCGTGCAGCATGAGTACGCTTGCCGAAATAGGCTGGATTGGCAGCTCGCTCGGGCGATGGAATAGACCATGGAAGCTGACAGCGGCGCGAACGGGATAGCCGATACGCGCCATGTCGAGTGCACACAAACCGCCGAAGCAGTAACCGATGATCCCACTGTTCTCTGCGTCGGATTCGGGCTGAGCCTGCAGGGTGTCGAGCGCACATTTGAGTCGGGCGTGAAGCGCCGCGCGGTTATCCAATAGCGGCTGCATATTCGCCGCATTTTCCTCTCGACTCGTGCCAAGAATGCCTTTGCCATACAGATCAAGTGCGAACGCGGTATAGCCGGCTTCTGCCAGTCTTTTGGCAACCAGCCCGTCCTGTGGAGAGCGGCCTGCCCAATTGTGTGCGACTAAAACGCCTGGCAGCGGTGTGTCTGATGCGTCATCAAAAGCGAACTCACCCTGAAAGGTGTGTCCGTCCAATTCGTAGTCGATCAATCGGGTTTGCACGGTCATAGATGGCTCCGGTGGTGTTACGCAATTTCTTGTAGAAGGGCTTCAATCACGCGGAAAAGGGGCTTGGCCGTCGGCGTCCGACTCATGTACACTTCCGCGCTCGGTCGGCGAGTGGCGCAGCCTGGTAGCGCACCTGTCTCGGGGTCAGGGGGTCGGAGGTTCGAATCCTCTCTCGCCGACCAATTCCCTCAACGGATGCTTGTTCTTCGACGTTCGTGTCAAGAACGTCGGCTAATCGATAGCGATGCAATCGCAATCAGTGCTTCTTTATAAGCAGATTCCGGTAATCCAGAAATGGCATTGATGGCATTATCCACCGCTTCGTTGGCCCGTGATCGCGTGTAATCGAGCGCGCCTGTGGCCCTGATGGCTGCACCGATCTCGTCTAACCGTTCAAGCCCACCACCGAGGATCGCATCCCGAATCAACGTACGTTGTGCGTCGTTGCCGGTGCGAATCGCATAGATGAGCGGCAGCGTCGGTTTGCCCTCTGCGAGATCATCGCCCAGGTTTTTGCCAAGTTCCTCGGCGCTGGCATCGTAGTCGAGAAGATCATCGATCAGCTGAAACGCCATGCCGAGTTCTCGACCATATTCGCGGAGGTTGGCGAGCACTGTTTCCGGTTGGTTGGTAATCAGCCCGGCAATCTCGGCACCAGCTTCGAACAGACGCGCCGTCTTGCGATAAATCACCTGACGATACTGCTCTTCCGTGGTGTCCGGCTCGTGCACGTTCATCAATTGCATGACTTCACCGGCTGCGATGGTGTTGGTCGCATCTGCGAGTACGCGCATGATGCGCATGTCGTTGATATCCACCATCATTTGGAAGGAGCGTGAATAGAGGAAATCACCGACCAAGACACTCGCTTGGTTACCAAAAACGGCATTCGCTGTGGCACGTCCGCGGCGACGATCGGAGCTATCGACGACGTCGTCATGCAACAGCGTCGCGGTATGGATGTACTCGATAATGGCTGCCGCCTGCACCGGTGTTGTGCCATGCTCTGGCGTATGGCCCAGTGCTCGCGCCGCCAACAATATGATCAATGGCCGAAGTCGTTTGCCGCCAGCAGCGACAATATAGGTCGCTACATCGGAAACCAAAGCGACATCGCTGGCCAGGCTGCTTTCGATCAAGGCATCAAGCGCCCTCAGCTCATCTTTACAAAGGGCCCGGATGTCCTCGATGGAGTCAGCCGCGTAGGATTCGTTCACTGCATGCATTCCCAAATGATGCCTTAAAACCAGAGATTTAGCGACTGTTCGGGCACCTTTCAAAGGCCTCGACAGAGCCGCTACGGAGCATTGTTCACGCGCATCACTATGACCGCCAAAAGGCCTCAAAAAACGCTGTAATTCGTTGACGGGGCTGGTACTTATCATTACAATTGCCGATCTTTTTGGTCGCCAGCCAATGGCCGAAGCCGGAGGGCGCTTGCCCAGACCGTCTTCGATATGCGCTGAACAAAGCCGTTGATCGTCTATCAGTGGCCAACGACCGAAACTGAAGCCTCGTCAGTAGCGCAGATTCGAATCCGGTAACTTCCGGCGTTTCTGCTGGCCGGCGAAGACGATATTTATGATTTATCGCCATGGGCACTTGCTAAGCCGATGGCATATGGAGCACGAGAAGATGTACGCGGTTTTCAAAAGTGGCGGTAAACAGTACCGCGCCAGCAAAGGCACCCGACTCAAGGTCGAGAAACTTGATGCAGAACAGGGCTCTGCTGTTGAGTTCGATCAGGTTCTGCTGATTGGCGATGGCGCCAACGTCAAAGTCGGCTCACCGCTCGTTAAGGGTGGCAAAGTAAAGGCCAAAGTCATTGATACAGCGAAAAGCAAGAAAGTGACGGTCATCAAATTCAAGCGACGCCAGAACTACATGCGTACCAAGGGCCATCGTCAGTGGTACACAGAAGTTGAGGTCACCGGTATCACCGGTGCGCCGCGCGCTAAAAAGGCGGCTGCTGACACCGGCGGCGAAGAAGAGTAGCGATCGGCGCAGCATACGCGACGCATCAGATTTAAAGCATTGAGGTAAATCGACATGGCTCATAAGAAAGCAGGCGGCTCTACCAAGAACGGTCGCGATTCAGAATCCAAACGATTGGGTGTTAAGCGTTATGGCGGTGAAGTCGTCGACGCAGGCAACATCATCGTTCGTCAACGCGGCTCACACTTCCACCCGGGCGTTAACGTCGGCATGGGACGTGACTACACGTTGTTCGCGAAGGCGGCGGGCCGTGTTGAATTCCAGACGCGTGGCCCCAAAAATCGCAAGCACGTTAATGTCGTTGCTGACTAAGCACCAGACACTAACCCGCTTCGAAAAACCCCGCGACATGCGGGGTTTTTTGTGTGTATCGCATACCAGTGGCATCGTGTCACCGACGCGAACAAGCGGTAAAATGACGCTATGAAGTTTGTAGACGAAGCAACGATGAGAGTGAGCGCGGGCAACGGGGGCGCTGGTGCGCTCAGTTTTCGGCGTGAGAAGTACATTCCTCGTGGCGGACCCGATGGTGGCGATGGTGGCCGCGGCGGCGACGTCGTGCTTGTTGCTGACAAGTCGATCAATACGTTGGTGGATTTCAGGGTGCGTCGTAAATTCCGTGCTGATAATGGTGCTCCTGGTGCTGGCCGAAACTGCACGGGTGCATCAGGGGAGCACCTGTATATCAAGGTGCCTGTCGGTACTTTGGTCGTCGACATTGATACGCGTGAGTTGATCGGTGACTTGCGTGACGATGGTCAGCAACTGAGAGTCGCGGCGGGTGGCGATGGTGGTCTTGGCAATGCGCGCTTCAAGAGCAGTGTCAATCGCGCGCCCCGCAAAACGACGCCTGGAACAGATGGCGAGTCGCGTCATTTAGCGCTCGAGCTGAAGTTGCTCGCGGATGTTGGTCTTCTCGGCATGCCCAATGCCGGCAAGTCAACATTGATTCGATCGATGAGCGCCGCAAAACCAAAAATTGCAGATTATCCGTTCACGACGCTACACCCGAACCTTGGCGTGGTGTCGGTCGGTGCCTCGCAGAGTTTTGTGATGGCAGACATTCCTGGTTTGATTCCTGGCGCTGCAGAGGGTGCGGGTCTCGGCATTCGGTTTCTGAAGCACGTTCAACGTACACGACTGCTATTGCATCTCGTTGATATCGCACCGCCCGAAGGCAGTGAGGCGCCAGCCGACGCGGTCGTTAGTATTGCCGCCGAACTTGGCAAGTTCGACCCTGAGCTCGCTCAGCGGCCGCGATGGCTTGTCATCAATAAGAGTGACTTACTAGACGAAGATGCTCTAGCCAGCGCCCGCGAAGCGCTACTCGCTGCATTGACGTGGGAGGGGCCTGTCTACGAAGTGAGCGCCGCCACCGGACAAGGCTGTCAGCAATTGGCTGGAGACATCATGGCATGGCTCGATCGCGAAGCGGCGCTCGTCAATGCGTCGAAGGATGATGGACCAGTGGAGCAACTACCCGAAACACGGGAAGCTGCAGGCTTGCCCGGATTAGACGACGAATAATCGGCTCAACGGTGCCGTTTTACCTGGGCTATTAAACAGCCAAAAAAAAAACCGGCTTTTGAGCCGGTTTTTTTGTATCTGCTGCGGTGTCGACCCTAGCCGCTGAGGCCAACAACCATCTTGTTCAAGCGGCTCTTATGACGCGCTGCTTTGTTCTTGTGAATGATGCCCTTGTTGACCATCGTGTCGATCACAGGCACCGCTTGCTTGTAGCTCGCTTGAGCGGCTTCTTTATCACCACTTTCGACATCGAGGATGACGCGTTTGATGTAGGTGCGCATGCGGGAACGCTGCGCCATGTTTGCTAACCGACGCTTCTCTGATGTGCGAGCGCGTTTCTGAGCTGATTTAATGTTTGCCACTGCCGGATTACTCCAAGTCTTTTCGAGAGCCGCCGCATAGCATGTTTCCGCATGCCGGAAGGGGCGCACCCAATCACAAATTCAATGCCAACGTGTTTTTTTACTGTCCTAACGAGGCATTACAAGCGCTGCTGTTGCGGACAAACGTTGGGAAAAGGTCGTCCCTTACCGCCCACAATGGTGGCTCGCGACGAATCAGCCGGCAATTATGAAGTTGGCTCTGGGCCAAGTCAATGCTGTTCCTATGAAAATACGGTTTTTTTGCCTGTTATCGACTGGCCATTGTTGTAAACTGCCGAAGCTTGAAAAACGGTAGTTCTGGGCTACCGGTATTGGGAAAAACCGCATTAAATCCAAAGACCTGCAATCACCCGGCACCAATGAGGGCGCATCGGACAGCAGCGGCTCATTGCTGCGCTCGACGAGCGTGGTCAGTGCTATGACTGTCATTTCGCGGATTCTTGGTCTCGCTCGTGACATGTTGTTCACGCGGTTATTCGGAGCCGATTGGATGATGGACGCGTTCATCGCCGCCAATCGCATTCCGAACATGCTGCGTCGGTTTTTTGCTGAAGGTGCGTTCTCTCAAGCCTTTGTGCCTGTTTTGGGCGAAACACGCGAGCAGGGTGGAGACAAGGCGGTTAGGGAACTGAGCGACGCCGTTGCCGGTACGCTTGGGGTCTGCTTGTTCGTTTTGACGCTTATTGGCGTGATTGCAGCGCCAATTCTGGTGGCCGGTTTTACCCCAGGATTTCTGAAAGACGATCAGACCTTAGAGCTGGCATCGCTGATGCTGCGGTTCACGTTTCCGTATCTGTTATTTATCTCTTTGACCGCTATGGCAGCCGGTCTACTCAACACTTACGGGCGATTCGCAGTTCCCGCACTGACACCGGTCATCTTGAACATATGTTTGATTGGATTCGCGATTGTTGTCTCGCCGATGTTCGAGCGCCCGACACTTGCGCTCGCAATCGCCGTTCTGGTCGCTGGCATCTTGCAGCTGGCGTTTCAGTTGCCGTTTCTGGCGAGATTGAAGCTACTGCCACGGCCTCGCTGGGCGTGGCGTGACGAACGGGTGAGAAAGGTCATGCGGTTGATGTTGCCGGCGATCTTCGGAAGTTCAGTCGTCCAGATCAACCTGATTATCGACAATATGCTTGCCTCTTTGCTGGGCGAAGGTCGACTCGTCTGGCTGTATTACTCTGATCGCTTGATGGAGTTCCCGTTGGGCGTTTTTGGTATTGCTTTGGCTATCGTCATTCTTCCTAGCTTGTCGCGCAGTCACGCCAGTAAAGACGCCGCAACGTTTAGTGCGACGATTGATTGGGCGCTACGCCTCGTTTTCTTGATCGCGTTGCCTGCGGCGGTAGGACTTGCGTTTCTTGCCGGACCGCTCGTCGTGACCTTGTTTTTTGGTGGCCAGTTCACTGAATTTGATGTGGCGATGACTCGAGCGAGTCTATGGGCGTTTTCTGGGGGGCTGCTGGCGTTCATTCTGATCAAGATCTTGGCGCCCGGTTATTTCGCACGTCAAGATATGAAAACGCCCGTTCGTATTGGGCTGATTGCACTTGCCGTCAATCTCGTTATGAACCTCTCATTAGTTTGGTTGTTCATAAGGTATGAAGTTGCGGCGACACATGCTGCCTTGGCTTTGGCGACAACCATTTCTGCCTTCGTCAACGCCGGATTATTGATGCGTGGGCTTTTGCACAACGGCGCGCTGCGTTTGTTACCGCATTGGCGTCGATTCTTGATAAAGGTCCTCGCGGCGACTATCGGACTCGGCCTATTCTTGTATTGGACAGCGCCGTCTATCGATTGGTGGCTAGACGAGGCGTTCGGTATCCGTGCGGTTGTTGTCGCGGGGCTGGTCATGGCGGGCGGGCTGGTTTACTTTGCTCTGCTCTGGGTGATGGGTCTACGTCCATCGCACTTTGCAATGGCTAACGTCAAAGAGTGAGTCAGATCATGTGGTGCAAGCGCTACCTTTCAGGCGTGGTCGACGCCCTCTCTGGCAGTCGATCAGTCGTGACGATCGGTGCGTATGACGGCATACACGTCGGCCACCAGGCACTGTTGTCGCGAACGAAACGCGTCGCATTGGATCATCGGCTGCCTGCTGTTGTTATGAGTTTCGAGCCGACACCCAAAGAATATTTTGGCGGCGCGAATGCACCGGCGCGAATCACCCGGTTCGGTGAACGCGCGCGTCTGTTTGAAGACGCAGGTATCGACGGTTTTTTCTGCGTCAGATTCGATGCGTCGCTCGCGGCGATTTCCGTTGATGCATTCATACGCGAATACATCGTCGAGGCATTGAATACACGGCATCTCGTGGTCGGCGATGATTTTCGATTCGGTGCTCGTGCCAGTGGTGGTGTTGAAGATCTCATTCAAGCGGGGCAACAGGGCGACTTCACGGTCGAGCAACTCAGCAGTATTACTGATGCGTCGGGTCTCAGATACTCGAGTACCGCTGTTCGCGAGGCGTTGGAGACCGGTGATCTGGCATTGGTCAGACGGTTACTTGATAGACCCTATGTCCTCACCGGACGGGTTGTGCATGGCCAGCAGCTCGGCCGAACGCTGGGATTTCCTACGGCGAACATTCGACTCAAACGGCGTGTGGCACCAGTGTCTGGTGTGTTCGCGGTTCGAGTGTTGATCGACGGCGCATGGCATGAAGGCGTTGCGAGTATCGGTACGCGGCCGACGGTTAACGGGGAGGGGGTGCTGCTAGAGGTCTTCGTTTTCGACTTTGCATCCGATCTGTATGGTCGGTATCTCGATGTTGAGTTAGTGGATCAATTGCGCGGCGAAGAGAAGTTCGACTCCCTTGATGAAATGACGATGCAGATGCACCGCGATGTGTCCGACGCCAAGACCGCACTTGCTCGCTACCGTGGCGATATTCCATCTCGATAGGTAGACTCCCCTCCCATGAGTGAAACGAATAGCGCAGACCCTTTGCCAAAAAGACCGCGGCCGGACACGTCGAGTCACTGGCTGTGGTTGTCTGCTGTGGTGATTGGCATTGATCAATTGACAAAGTGGTACATCGTGCAGAACTTTGGCCTCTACGACAGCATCACCATCAACAGCGTCTTGAACTTCACACGCGCCCACAACACCGGCGCTGCATTCAGTTTCTTGCAAAACGCGGGTGGCTGGCAGCAGTGGTTGTTCGTTGGACTCGCAACGGTTGTCAGCATTGCGATTTTGATTTGGCTTAGAAAGTTGCCCCGTCGCGGGTATCGGTGGCTGGCGCTTGCGCTCGCGTTGATTCTCGGCGGTGCGATAGGCAATGTTATTGACCGCGTACACTACCAATATGTCGTTGACTTCATCGACGTCCATTGGAATGACGCGCACTTTCCTATTTTTAACGTTGCAGATATCGCAATCAGCGTCGGTGCATTCGTGCTGATCCTCGATAGTTTTTTCGGTAGTGGCAAAAAACAATCCGGCGACACGCCAGACGAGGAAGATGCAACCTCGTCGAACACGGATACACCAACGGCTTCCTAGCGACACTGTTCCGCGCCGTCGATCGGCTAACGCATCCAACACTCGTCGATTGACGCGGGCGCTGATCGGCGCGCATGTTGCTGATTGATCTCAAACCAGGCGCACTTTTTCGCTTCGCGATCCGCACTGAGTCGGGTTGCCCGTATTGCAAAACCAGTGCTGTTTGATCGCTGAATAGAGAGCTGATAGCGGCCGCTTGCTGTTTGCGCCGGCGGCGGTAGGCCTAGTTCAGACATGGTTGTGGCATAGCGCCCATGACGAAGAAAGAAATGCTCCTGGTCACCCACCAACCGGTACAAAAGAATGCGTGCCTCACCGCGTTCGCTCCGTGCGACATAGTCGAGGTAACCAGGAATAGCGATTGCACCAAGGATCCCGACGATCACAAGCGTGATGAGCGTTTCGGTCAGTGTGAAGCCAGAAGATCGGTGGCACTTTGATGAGTGTGTCATTGCATGATGCGCCAACTGGAGACCCACCATGACGTTCCAAATCGGGATTCGGCGATATCGAGTCGGCGTGATACATCGCCGGTGCGTTGGCGAGCTGGCGCGATATGGCTAAGCGTGGCGCCTACCGTCGCACGATACCCCCCATCACCTGCAGCCGTGACCTCGACTTCATATATGATGACTTTGAGATCATGATCACGCGCCGGCCGAAAGGCGGGTAACGCGATCGTGGCAGTCTCGCCGAGGCGTTCGATCTTGGCGGTGATCTGAATGTCAGATGATGCTGGGAAGCGCAACGATACGACGCTCTGATTTGCTGTGAATCGACCACGGCGAGTGATATCAACCATAGCTGAACGCGCAGCATCGTCGACGGCGATGTGTTCCTTATGCGCGCGTGCCATCGCAGTGGCATAGGTTGATGAGCGCATGCTCGTCGATGCCAGCATAGCGGCCATCACCGAGACAATGATGGCCGTGATCAAGACAGCCCCTCGTTGATGCGCTGTGTTTCTGGATCGTCTCGTCATGTCTGACTGTTGTTTCGTAGCGCGACGACGGTCCGCGTGGCAATGCGCAAGTATCCGTCCGATGGCGGTTGCCAACGCCGACCACCGATCACAAGCGGGGTGGTTCGAGTTTTCTTCCAGATCGGGGACTCGCTGCGCGTTACCAAGTTCAACTCGACCGCATAGGCTCGAAGCAGAGGGCGACCCGCATCATCAGTGCGACTGGCGCGTGCGTCGTCAGCGGAGATCCAAGTGTCAGGGACATCATCATTGTTCGTGTCTACGGCCAGTCGGACCAAAAAGCGCTCAATGCCGGCCGTGATTTCTTCATCGATGAAGATGGGACGACTACTGAGCGCGCTCAACGTCAATCGACGCAAGACCGGTTGCTCTGGAAACAAGCTCGATGATGGCGCAACGTAGAAGGCTCGAACTTCAACGTCGCGATATTGGGGAGGCGTTGCATCAGCAGGTATGTGTGCTCCCGTTGTCTGCAACCGATGGGTGATGCCATTCGATGCAAGCTGGATCTTGTTCGCTTGCGCACGGTGGTGATCGGAACTTGCGTACCGTACAACAAGGCCGTCGTTGTCTGGTGTTGCGTCTAGATCGCAGCGCCAGTCGTCTGGTTTGTCCATCTCAAGGCTCTGCGCAATATTCAGTGTCATACGCGCGGGACAGCGACTTGGGACACGAAGCGATTGTGGGTTGTCATCACTCGGCGTACTAGCGCCGTCTATCTCATGCCCGGTTCGGGCGTTGCCCCAATGACCCGACATGACAATGTCATCACGCAACATACGGTGAGCAACCGCTGCCTGCTCTTGCAATAGTGCTAGTGCCTCCGACTGTCGGAAAGCCTGGTTGTGTAACACCATTGTTTGCACAACAGCACCGAGAAGAATGATACCGATGCTCATCGCGATGAGGATCTCGATAAGCGTCATGCCGTTCATTTGCCTATTCATGGCCGATCTGTATTGACGTTGTTTGTCGGCTCAGTTCAAAGGCTTGCTGCCAGCTCACCGAGATGTTGCTGTTCCTTGTTCCAATAGTGATGGTGATCGCACACTTCGGTAGCGCGTCGTCGCAATACTGCTGCCATCGCGTTCGCGCCTTCAATTGCCACGCTTGCGACCGGCAAGCGGCGACTTCGCCTTCCGCACAGCGCCTCTCGAGGTCCGAAGTCAGCGCGCCCGCAGCGCGCAGCTCCTCTCCGACCGACGCGGTGATATGTGCAGCGCGTGATAGATGCAGTCCGAAGCTGTGTTGTCGCAGACTGTGTGTCATCAGGGCATAGTTTCCAGCGAATCCGATCGCGACGACCATGCTTGCAATGAGAATCTCGAGCATCGTAAATCCCTTGCTACTGGCTTTTTTCAATTGCATAGCGATGCCGCAGGGTTGGTTTCGGAAACGATCCGCGCTCGACCTGTGTGGCTAACAACCACGGTTCTCGGTGTTGTACGCGCAGCGGCATCACAGACCGCGATGCGTCCGTTGGTTGCGCGCGCGGCGAAGCCGCGAAGTCGAATGGCTAGGCGATTCGCACGCACGTGGGTGATCTCTGAACTTTGGTGATAGGTCAAAACCGGCTCGTCATGATCTCGTTTGGCGGGGTAGTCATCATCGATATTGATGAACGATATCCAGCCCCTGGACCAGTCGCGTTCGCCGGTGCATTGTGTGCCATCGTTTGACGGGCAGACGATCACGGGCAAATCACTCACGCCCGCTTGATAGCGGGCGTGAGATAGGTCTCGCCACAGGACCCGCGCTTCTGCAGAGACGCGTTGACGGGTAAGCCAATCTGAGACGGCAGGGGCACCAATGGTCGTGATGATTGACCCGACGGCTATCGCGACGATCAGTTCGAGCAACGTGAATCCACGATATGCGACGTGAGTGTTGTGCTGGTGTTTCTGCATGCTGTCAGCGTAACAACGGGGTGCTCGACCGTGATGCCCGAGAATTTGGAGAATTTCGGTTGATTTGAGATGTGATCGAGCGGTCTGGGTAACGACAAAATCATTTGTTTGCCGTCTCGGGATTGCCTATAATCTCGCGCCCGACGGTCGATATGCCGATGTAGCTCAGTTGGTAGAGCAACGCATTCGTAATGCGTAGGTCCGCAGTTCGAATCTGCGCATCGGCACCATTCCTAGCGCGATCGTCATCATATGGCTACTTCGTCAGCACCCTTGCTTCCGTCGAGCGATTAGCGCCGCACGCTCCAACAGCACAACGCCCGCATCGCGTCGCGTGATATCACCATTGCTATGATGCCCTTGGGTGACTCTAAAAGGGGACGACTATGAAGCTCGGCGCATTTTCTGTGAGCCTCGCGGTCAAAGATATTCATCAATCCGTGGCTTTCTACGAGAAACTTGGCTTTTCGGCCTATCACGGAGACGTTGCGGATGGTTGGATCATTCTGAAGAATGGCGATCACATCATTGGCCTGTTCCAAGGCATGTTTGAGAAGAACATTCTGACTTTCAATCCAGGCTGGGATCAGGACGCAAAGCCCCTCGATGCTTTTGTTGATGTGCGCGAGATTCAAAAATCACTTCGCGACGCCGGCGTTGAGATTGCGCAATCCGTGGACGAAGACGGGCAGGGGCCGGGGCGCACTATGGTGATCGACCCTGACGGCAATCCCGTGTTGATCGATCAACACGTTTAACACCGCACCCCAGCCTTCAGTGGGTGTTCGCGTTCAGCAAGATTCGGCTGAGTAGTCGCCCTGCACGATATAAACGCAGCCGTCGGATGCTTTCCCGACACTGGTTCCAGGCTTGCCGCCGATCCACGGCATATAAACCGAGCCATTGCCGCCACCATTGCCACGTCCACGTTGTGATGACGCGCGCGCTTGTGCCATCGCAGCTTGTACGTTGAACGAAGCGGGCATGCCAACGAACCCGCCGACACCTTGTGCATTCATCCAATACCGTCCTGGCCAGACGGTGCCGAAGAGCTGCTGGTAAAACATGTACTCGAGCGGGTGAATCTCGCGTCCGTTGATAAATACGCCTGTTAGCCGACCATTGCCGCCACCCGACGCATTCGCTGCGAGTGGTCCGCCGATTGTCATGCTGGGGTAGAGCTGCCCCATGGGTGCGCCGCCGATGTTGCCGTACAGGCCGGATACAGGGTCATACCAGTATTTGCCAGGAATGACCTGACCGTACATTTGTGTCAACGAATCCACTTGCTGGTGCGTCAGCGCTTTGCCGTTCACAAGTACCTTCGGGGCGGCTTTTTCGTTCTTGGTATCGGCATGCAAAGGCGCACCACCGAAAGCAAGTATGGTTAAAAATAGCGTCATCAATCCTAGGTGGCGCATCGTCGTCTCCAGGCTGTTCAAGTGTCATAGCAAGTCTGCCTCACCGAATCCAAAACACCTGCCACCTAAATTGGTGACACCCGTTGCCTGACGGCGAGATGGCGCGGCATAGTCGCGATCGGTACTGACAATCTATGACCTCCACTTGCAATCCTTTTCATAGCCCCAACACCTCTTTCATCCGGCAACAATAAAGGTTCACCTTATGTCCTCACTCGATGCGCTGTTTCAGCCTTTCAAGATTCGTGATCTCGAGATTCCCAACCGCTTTGTCATGGCCCCGATGACACGGTCTTTTTCGCCGGACGGTGTGCCTGGCGAAGACGTTGCCGACTACTACCAGCGCCGCGCAGCTGCGGATGTTGGTCTGATCCTCTCGGAAGGCACGACGATCGATCGTCAAGGCGCATCGTCTGATCCGAGGGTGCCAAACTTCGTACACGAAGATTCACTGGCGGGCTGGCGATCCGTGATCGGTGCGGTGCATGAGGTCGGTGGCAAGATGGGCCCGCAGCTTTGGCACGTTGGTATGATGCGCAAGCCCGGTCAGGGCCCATATCCAGAGGCTGACTCGGATAGTCCATCCGGCGTCACGCACACGGGCAAGCAGGTGTTGCCTGCGCCCAGTGATGAGGAGGTCGCCGATATGGTGTCCGCGTATGCAAAAGCGGCAGGCCATGCGAAGGACCTCGGGTTCGATATGATTGAGATCCATGGCGCACATGGCTATCTCATCGATCAATTTTTCTGGTCTGTCATGAACCAACGCGATGACCGTTATGGCGGTTCGTTGGAGCAACGCACCGAGTTTGCCAAAGAGATCATCCGCCAATGTCGCGCCGCTGTGGGCGAAGGAATGCCGATCTTTTTGCGTTTCTCACAATGGAAGCAGCAAGACTACACGGCGCGTTTGGCAGAAACGCCGGAGGCACTGGAGTCTTTCCTTGGCGGTTTGGCAGACGCCGGGGTTGATGTCTTCCACTGTTCGCAGCGTCGATTCTGGGAGCCGGAATTCGACGGTTCTGATTTGAACCTGGCGGGTTGGACGCGCAAGCTCACCGGCAAGCCGACGGTCACGGTTGGCTCTGTCGGTCTCGACAGTGACTTTTTCACGTCATTTGCCGGTCAGGGTGCTGGCGCCAGCAGTCACTCGGGCCTTGAAGATCTTGCGGCACGCGTTGACCGGGACGAGTTCGATCTCGTCGCTGTTGGCCGGGCGTTGTTGCATGACCCGGCGTGGGTGGCAAAAGTGAAACGAGGCAAGTTCGATGCATTGGAAGGATTTGATGCGGCCTCGCTCCAAGTCTTGACGTAAGACGCGCCGCGCTCACATCACGTCGCTTCGTTTCCTCGGAGTCGACGCGTCAAAAAAGCCCCGCCGGCTTCTCGCCGACGGGGCTTTTTTTTTATGCTGCGAGCGCGTGAAGCTATTGCGCGATACGCTGTCCAATGCCGCGTAACGTCTCCGCTAGCGCCATCACTCGCCGGCCATCCTGGCCTCTGACTTTCTGTCGCTCCAAGGTGCGTGCCATCTTGCTTAGCCGTCGGGTGAGGCCCTTGTCTGTATCGCCTGCGGCGAGCGCTGTCGAAGCCGCATCCAGCAGCGTTGATATCGATTGGCGCATGTCTGGATTCAACGCAGCATTCGCCCCCAGTTGGTCAAGGTACGCACGCGCGACGACAGGCTTAGCGGGCCACGATACGCTGAGTTGGCGTTGTGGGTTAAACAACTGGCCTTGATCAGCCACCGATGCTGCTGCGATTTCGGTCTCGCTCAAATACTCACTCGGTAGCAGTTCAAAGACGTCGACTCCACGTGCGATCTCGGTGCCGTAAATACGTCCGTCATACCAATACGTCGACCAGTAGCCACCGAGAAGCAAGTGGTCTTCGCTGACGGGTCCGCGATCAAAGTAAGCGATTTCGATCGGATTCGACGAGTCGGTAAAGTCGATCACCGAAAGCCCACCTTGATACCAAGCTTGAACAAAGATGTCGCGTCCAGGGACAGGGATGATGGAGCCGTTGTGTGCGACGCAGTTCTCAGTGTCACCCTGAGGCGCGGGAATCTTGAAGTAGCCGCCAAATTCAAGCTTGCCGTCGACGATGTCGTAAATGGCGTCTGCCCCCCAATCCAATGGGTCGTAGGCGCGACAACGCGGTCGACTGCCGCCACCCCATTCATCGGTGAACAAGACTTTTGTGCCGTCGTTGTTGAACGTTGCCGAGTGCCAATAGGCAAATCCAGCGTCGATCACCTCATCGATACGCTTCGGTTTCAACGGGTCGCTGATGTCGAAGAGAATACCGTTGCCGGAGCATGCCCCCGCTGCGATGTTTTTCTCTGGAAAGACAGTGATGTCATGACAATGGTCAGTGCGATTGGTCCGCTGCGTATCATCGCCATGGTCTCCGCCACGCCACAGCCCTGCAATGACGCCGTCGTCTGCGAATACGGCCGGGCTATCGACGATCCTTGCTTTCGACGGGTCCGCGACGGGAATCTCGATGACATCGATACGGAACAACGCGGTCCGCGAGTCGCCGGGTACATCGCCGATGCAGCCAGGCAATTCTTCTTCATCGCGGATACTGGATGTACCGGAGTTGTAGACGATGATCTTGCCATCACGCTCCGGGCCGCGAACAACCGAGTGCGTATGAGAGCCACGACAAGTCTGGACAGCGCCCACTTGTCGGGGCGACGCGGGATCGCTGATATTGAAGATACGTATCCCTCGGAAACGCGCCTCGCTCACGTCTTCGTCAACACCTTCGAGCCCACAGTCGAGGCGCCCACGAGTCTGTTCGACCGACATGATCAATAGGTCGCCGACCACCGAAACGTCACCCTGTCCGCCGGGGCATACGACCGATGCGATGTGTTCCGGGTTACGCTCTCGATCCAGTCGGTACATGTTGAACCCGTGATAACTCCCAGCGACCAATACGTCATCAAAGAACGCCATGTCGGTGTTGGCGAAACTCAGAAGTGGGAAGCGCTCATAAGGTTTTTTCTTCTTGGTCTCACCGTCGTCTTCGGCCGTTGTGGTGTCATCATCGGCCTTGTCGTCCGTTGGTTTCTCGGGCGGCAAACCCGACGGGTTGTTCGGGTCGAAAAAGCCGGTCGGCTTTGGTAACGATGCGACCAACGTCAAATTGCTGATAGCGCTCTCAGCATCGGCATAACCGCCCGCGAGGCCGGCGCGGGGATCGGTAGAGAGATCGATCAGCATGGCATTCATACGTTCGATTTCTGACGTCTGATCGTTGGTGATATCCGAGGTAAATTCGAACAGCACTGGATCGTACGCGGCGCCGGGTAGTTTTAAGAGATCCTCGACCATATCGACCGCACCTTCATGGTGTCGGATCATCAACGCGAGAAACATCTGATCGAATTCGGATCCTTTGGCTTCGGCGAGCGCCTGCATTTGCGCTTGAGTCGCCATGCCCATCATGGCCATTTGTGCTTGGTCCATATGCATATGGTGCCCAGCCATCGGAAGTTTCTCGCCACGCTCGCTCAGCCAGCCTTTCATAAATTCGATTTCGTCAGCCTGCGCGGCATTGATGCGGCCCGCGATATCGTTGACTTCAGGGTTGTTGCTGCGCTCGGCAACAAGCTTAGCCATGTCGACCGCCTGCGCGTGGTGCGGGATCATCTCGCGCATGAACTTAGCGTCTGCCGCAATGTAGCTCGTGTCCGCAATTTGGCTTGCTTTGTCACCGGCGAGCTCGCGTGTCGGTTCACCGGGTGCGCCAGGCTGGACGATGGGTACCTCGGC
>JBCAZE010000267.1:0-2791 GCA_039700805.1 Pseudomonadota bacterium
CGATGCCGAAGCCGGTCATTGCTGCGATCAACGGTGCTGCGGCTGGGATTGGTATGTCTTATGCGATGGCCTGTGATCTTGCAGTGATGAGTGATAAGGCGTTTATGCTGGCACCATTTACCAATATTTCATTGGTGCCGGACGGTGGCGCGACTTTCCTCTTGCAGCATCACCTCGGCTACAAACGTGCATTTCAGTTGTCTGTCGAATGCGAGCGAATCAATGCTGAAACCTGTCTCGCCGAGGGTTTGGTCAATCGCGTCGTGCCCGCTGATGAGGTGCTCACGAATGCGCAACAGTGGGCGCATCAGCTAGCAGAGCGTGCGCCATTATCAATTGCCGCGACCAAACGTGCGATGCGTGAGGCGCAACTCGGCGGGTGGGCGCGGGCATTCGATCTCGAGGCAGAAATGCAGACGCGACTTGTCGGGTCGGATGACAATCAGGAAGGCGTGAATGCGTTTTTCGAAAAGCGCGCACCAGCATTTAAGGGACAGTAAGTCTATAAATTGCCGGCATAGCCGGGGGGTCTAACATGCAAAGAAAGGGTTTTAACGAAGAGCACGATATGTTCCGCGATGCGGTTCGAGCCTTCATGCAGAACGAAGTCATGCCTTACGCGGAGGCCTGGCGAGATGCGGGTATTTGCGATCGCGAGGCATTTCGCAAAGCGGGTGAGAACGGTCTACTGTTAATGTGGGCCGACGAGAAGTATGGCGGCGCAGGTGTCAAAGACTTCCGGTATGAGCAGATACTGATTGAAGAGCATGCGAAATACGGTGATCCAGGATTGTTCTTGACGCTTCACTCGCGGTTGGTCGCACCTTATCTCGGTGAACTTGGTACCGAAGAGCAAAAAGAGCGTTGGTTACCGAAATGCGTCTCGGGTGAGAATATTCTTGCGATTGCGATGACTGAGCCTGGCGCTGGCAGCGATGTTGCGGGCATGAAAACCCGTGCGGTCGACAAAGGTGATCATTGGCTGCTCAATGGTTCGAAGACCTATATCTCAAACGGCATCAATGCTGACCTTGTCATTGTTGCCGCGCGCACTGTGCCAGAGTCATCACATGGTCTTGGCTTGTTCGTCGTTGAGCGTGGAATGGAGGGTTTTGAGCGTGGCCGCAACCTCAAGAAAATGGGTCTGGCTGCGCAGGATACGGCGGAGTTGTTCTTCAATGACGTCAAGATTCCTAAAGAGAATGTTCTGGGTGACCCAACACGTGGCTTCTACTATTTGATGCAGTTCCTTGCTGAGGAACGCTTGCTTGGTGCTTGCGGCTATGTCGCGGCCTGCCAACATGCGTTCGATATCACGATGGAATTCATCACAGAGAGAAAAGCGTTTGGACAGCGTATTGCTGACTTCCAGAACACGCGTTTCAAGATGGCCGATATGCGCACGGAGATTGACCTTGCCCAGGTCTATCTCGATCGATGTGTTGAAGAGCACAACGAAGGGAATCTAAGCGCTGATATGGCGGCGCGGATCAAGCTCTACGGCAGTGAGCTTGAGGGGCGTGTGATGGACGCTTGTGTTCAGCTTCATGGTGGTGCGGGTTACATGGACGAATATCGCATTTCGCGCATGTATACGGACGCCAGGATCTCACGAATTTATGCAGGTAGCTCAGAGATCATGCGAGAGATTATCGCGCGCTCCATCGGCCTTGATCCACGGAAAAAGAAGCCGAAGGCAGTCGATAAAAAAGGTCAGGCTGACGCCGCCTGATGCGCTAATTGATTTTTTCGATCATGAACAGCACCGGTCCATTGGCCGGTGCTTTTTTTTCGGTCACAACAAAGCGTGCATCAAGCGCATGAATGAGATTGGCAACCGCTTGGGTCTCCGATTCCCCGCCATCGTGGCCGCGATAGGCCATAACGGTAAGTCGGCCCAAATGCGCCAAACGCGTCAATAATTTGGTGAGCGCGCGACCCGTGGTCGCAAATGATGTCGTCGTTTGTTTGTCGCTTCCGGGTAAAAAACCGAGATTGAACATCGCGACGTTTACGTCATGATCGACGTAAGCATCGAGATTGTCGTGTGAGTCTTGTATCAGCGTGACGCGTGATAGTAAGCCTGCCGCCGCAAGCCGGCGCTCGGTCGCGGCGATGGCGGGCGCCTGAATATCGAAGGCATAGACATGGCCTTTCGCGCCGACACGCTCGGCAAGAAAGTGGGTGTCGTAGCCATTGCCGGCGGTGGCGTCCACTGCCTTGTCGCCTTCGTTTAACACCTCGCTCAAGAATGTCTTAGCAATGTCCGTTAGTCGCATACCGGTGGGAACCTCGCCTGAACGTCGAAGCGTGCGTCGACCGGTACGCTGTTGATCAGTGAGTTAGTCATCATTCTGGCGATGAATGGTGCGTACAAGCTGCCTTTAGAGCCAAGGCCGTTCATGATTCCAATGCGCTCCGAACGATGGGACCAACCGATCACTGGTTGGCGTCCTGCAACGATGGGCCGTGTGCCGCTGCTGACGTGTGAGACCGTGTAATTGACGGTGAGTAGTTCATTGAGCTTGTCGGTCAATGTTGCTGTTTGCTCAGGCTCGGGGCCTTCATCAAAGCGCGACCAGCTGTAGGTCGCGCCACAGAGGAATGCATCGTCCGCTAGGTGTGTGAGCCACAACCCATTGGCATAAACGGTTGGCCCACGCGGAAAGTCCGGTATGCGCAATGTCAAAATCTGGCCTTTTGCTGGCCGCCACTGGATGTTATTGAACCAAGGACTGAGGCTATCGCGCCAACCGCGGCAAAAGACGACACGATCAGCATTCAACGATGG
>JBCAZE010000099.1:0-11690 GCA_039700805.1 Pseudomonadota bacterium
TCCCAAAAGCGCGAGTCGATGCCAGGGCCGTTGTCCTTGATGACGATCTGGTAGTGCGCATCTTCGATACTCAGTCGAAGCACGATACGCGTCTCATTTGGCGAGTCGTGGTGCAACACCGCATTGTCGATGATGAGGTCCAGGACTTTGTTGAGTGCCGATTGATCGGCAAAAAGCGTTCTTACTGCCCCGGTCACAATTAACTGCTCGGGCGCTAGCTGGTGCCGATCACGAAGACGTTTGGCGATCGTCAATACATCGACCTCGCTCGGCGGCGTATTCGTCTCTGTCGCTGAGGCATAGATCTGCAAACCGTTGAGTGTGTCGTCAAGCCGCTTGATACGACGTCGCATTCGGGTGAGATGCCCGTGAAATGTCGGATGATTCGAGTCGGTTTCAAGAACGTCAGTGAGGTCTTCCTCGATATAGTCCGTCAAGCTCGCGATACCGCGTATCGTCGTACGCAGGTCTTGCGTAGCTACCGTCGCGAAATGTTCCAGATTGCTGTTGGCGGTCATCAAAGCTACGTTACTTCTCCGGTATGCGCGCACCATGCTGTCGGCGAAAGTGAGTGCACGGGCCTCCGCCCGATTCAACGCGAAAAAAAAGACGGCGAGCGTTATCGTCGCGAAACCACCGATTGTGAGTATCAACAGCTGACGATCGGCTAAGAAGCCGAGCGTGAGAGTGGCCAAGAACACAACACTGGTGATGAGTGCTTGCAGCGATCGGACACGTCTTGACTGCTGTGAATGAAGTTCGCGCAGGCGCTCTGTTTCAACGCCGCGTTTGCCGTTCTCACTCATCGGGCTATCGCGCGACATTGAACCACTTTGACCGTCACAGTTGCCGCTCCCCGACTCACTCTGGACCGTGTTAGCGGCACAAATGTGGTCGACTTTAGTCAATCAAGGCGACACATCGACGGTACTGGTCCCCGCGAAAACTGGCTAAATGGCAGTAGGGGATTGGGCTTCGGGCAGTGGGAATGAGGCGCCGGAGACTAGTCGTGCATCAATTGCTCAAAGACTTGAAGCGTGTTGTGGATGCTATCTTTGATATGGAAGTGCGTAGCGATGCGCTGTTGACCGTTTTCGCCCATGCGCACCCGGGGTTCTTTGGATGACATCATCTCGCGTAATGCCATTGCCAACGCGTCTTGATCGGCGACGGGAACGACCAATCCAGTCTCCTTGTGGTTGACCAGCTCGGCATTGCCGCCGGTATCGGTCACGATACAGGGGCATGCATAAGCCATCGCTTCGATTACGCTTTTTGGTAAGCCCTCGCCCCTGACCGCAGGCAATACCGCGACATCGAATAGCTGCACGAGTGACCCCACGTCTTGGCGTTGCCCGAGCAAATGAACCCGTCGGCGGAGATCCGTGGGCAGAGCCATCACCGGCGCCAGCTGATCATCCATACCGTTGCCGACAAGAACGAGATGTGCACTACGGTCGTCATTCGCGACTTGGCGAAAGGCTTGTACGAGATACTCAACGCCCTTACGAGGTCGATTGTTGGCGACGCAGCCGATGACAAAACCATCTGCAGGTATATCGAATTCGGCGCGGTCGGCCGGCGTGTCTTGATACCAATCGGGATTGTGCCCTTTATAGACGGTCTCTATGAGTACCTTCGGTGCGATTCTCGGTCGGAGGTAACGTTCGATGGCTTTGGCGACACAGATGATGCCGTCGACGCGTGGGTGTCGATGGGTGAGGAGAACGCTCGGGTCGTAGCGTTCGATATTGCCGGTTTGACCGCGATAGGTGAGTAACTTGACATCGAGGCCGCTGGTCGCCCAGACCGCTGTACTGATCGTGCGATTGTTGAAGGCATACACGATGTCGATGTCGTGCATCAGTATGTAGTCTCGGACCAAACGAATCGCCCGAAACGAGATTTTGCTGCGTTGCTCGAAATGCAATGTCCGGATGCCGGCGTCTCGCATCGCGGCGAAGTAGGGGGATGTTTCCTGGGTCAATACGTGAACAGGAATGCCAGTGCTTTGCAGACCAATGAATAACTCCGCCTCCGGACGCACGCTGATCAGAGTGTCCGCGTGGGACGTCAAACACAACAGTCCTCGCATGTTCTATCGTTTTCGCCAGATGATATCGACTTGTTTGTCGTGCGCTGAGAGCTCGGCGAGTGTCACTGGCTTCGCTTCACCTGCTTCTAGCCAGAACGGATCGAAACCCGCATCGGT
This sequence comes from Pseudomonadota bacterium, assembly GCA_039700805.1. GTDB lineage: Bacteria > Pseudomonadota > Gammaproteobacteria > Steroidobacterales > Woeseiaceae > CALBPI01. The sequence continues at coordinate 2,213 of JBCAZE010000099.1, forward strand.
CATAAGGTCCAGCAGGGCTTGGGGCTCGAGACCACCTTTTCGCATGAAGTCCGGTGAATACTCCATGATCACCGTATGGCAACGGGCAAGTGTCTCGCTCGCGCCACGCAATGCGATCAGCTCGAATCCCTCAATATCGATTTTGATTAGCAGCGGTCGTCGTCCCGATAGCACATCAGAGGACGCGATGACCCTGTCGAGTTGCGCAGTGGCTATATCGACGGTTTCCCCCTCATGGATCGGCAACAGTGAATGACGACCACGGTTTGATGTGCCGAACAAATGCAGCGTCGCACCATCTTCATGATCCGCCAGTGCGAGCGACTTTGCGATGACTTTGTCACCAACCTGGTTGGCAGCAACATTGCCAGCCAACAGGGCATAGTTTTCCGGGTCCGGTTCGAAGGACAGCACCTTGGCGTCTTTGCCCGCACAAAGCTGGCTGAAGAGCACCGTGAACCAACCAATATTCGCGCCGATATCGATGAGAAGATCGCCGTCTTCCGGTGAGAAATTGGCCTTAACAAAATCGGTCATCGCCGGGTCATGGCGCCCATATTTGTAAATGTGGCGGCCCACGACATCTTCGGTCCGGACTCGAAATGTCCAATCGTTACTGGTCGCGGTGAGAAAGCGGCGTCTCAATACGAAACGGCAAAATACGTAGCTGATCGCTTTGAATGTCGACATAGTTACCTGCGTTGGCCCCCCAAGGCTGACCCGAATGTTACTGCAACGCCAAGCCGGCTGTCAGCACGCTATAATTGGCGGCATGCTAGCGCGGGAGTGATGGATGGGCGCGATTCCGATATCTGCAGTTGTGATATGCCGGAATGCTGAGGAGACGATTTCGGCGTGCTGTGCGTCGCTACAGGCACTCGATGAGGTATTGATCTACCTTAATGGTAGTACCGACCAAACGCGCCAACGATGTCAGGGGTTTGACAATGTCACGGTGGTCGACGGCGAATTTCTAGGGTTTGGTCCCACGAAGAATGCGGCGGTCAGTGCTGCGCGGCATGATTGGGTACTATCGCTCGACAGCGATGAATTCGCGGACGACGCACTGATCGCGGCGCTACGTGATCAGTCTTGGGATGATGCCAATGTCGCATTTACCGTACTGCGCAAAAACCGCTTCTGTGGGCAACATGTCGACAAAGGCGGTTGGGGGAATGACACATTATTGCGAGTTTTTCATCGCGCAACCGCGCGCTTTAACGAACGGCCCGTGCACGAGAAGGTGGTGGCAGATTCCCAGGTGAACATCCAGCGTCTTGACGGCGTACTGTGGCACGATGCTGTGACGAGCCTCGACCAGTTTTTGCAAAAGACGAGTTACTACTCCGAGCTCAATGCGCAAAATGTGCCCCCCAAATTTGGCCAACACCCAATGATCGCGTTGTTCCGTGCTTTTTTTCGATTCTTCAAGAGCTATGTCTTGCAGCTCGGCTTTCTTGCGGGATGGCGTGGCATTGTGATCGCTTACGCGTCGGGGACTGGCGCGTTTTTCAAATACGCGAAGCGCTACACCAAGTCGCGTGGCTTCGAGTCGTAATGCGCTGCACGACGAAACATCCTGGTCGCGATGGAGGAAACCCCGAATGAGTGACGCTGGGGCAATGCCTTTATGGGTACCAAACGAAGCGCGTATCGCCAACGCCGAAGTCACACGCTTCATTGAGTGGTTGTCTGGCCGGCAGTCGCTCGCGTCTGCCGACTATCAGGGACTACTTCATTGGTCGATCGAAACGCCCGATGCGTTTTGGGAGGCGCTGGTTGAGCGCTACCAAATACCGATTATGAATCGGTCAGCGGTGACCGATGGTGCCGCGATGCCTGCGACACGTTGGTATCCCGATGCAAGCCTCAACTACATGGACCAGGTCTACCAGAATGCTGAGCGATCTGGCCCCGCCATTATCGCGATTGATGATGCGGGTCATAAGACAGAGGTGACTTGGCAGCAGATGCGCGAGCAGGCTGCGGCATTGGCCGAAACGCTGCGCGCACAAGGTGTCAGGCCCGGCGATCGGGTGGTTGCTTATCTACCCAATATCTCGGAAGCGATCATCGCCTTTCACGCGGTTGCACGCATCGGTGCTGTGTGGTCGATTTGCGCGCCGGATCTTGGCGTCACTGGTGTACTGGATCGATTCGCACAGATCGAACCCAAATGCCTGATTGCTTGTGACGGTTATCGCTACGGCGGCAGGGACTTTGCACGCGACGAAGCACTAACTGCGCTGCTCGATGGATTACCGACGGTTGAGCATTGCGTTGTTGTACCGATACTCGAGCGGCCAGAGATTTCGGCAAGGATACCCGTGACGACGTGGGACGCGGCTACATCATGCCGAGTTGATAGTCCCATCGAGAACGTCGCCTTCTCTCATCCGCTTTGGATTGTTTACTCGTCGGGTACCACGGGTAAGCCGAAAGCAATCGTGCACAGTCATGGTGGTGTGGTACTAGAACACGTCAAGCAAGTGCGCTTGCAACTTGATCTCAAACCGGGCGAGCGTTTTGCCTGGTTCTCGAGCACCGCCTGGATGATGTGGAACTTCAATATTGCAGGCTTGCTGGCGGGAGTGACGGTTTGCATCATCGACGGCCATCCTGGAAAGCCAGACTTGTCGCGTCTTTGGCAAATCGTAGATGCTTTGGGTATTCATTTCTTCGGCGCCGGCGCTGCGTATTTCGACGCTTGTCGCCAAGCGGGATTGCAGCCCGGGCAGACGTTTGCTCTAGAGACATTAAGCGCTATGGGGTCGACCGGGTCACCGCTGTCACCCGATGGGTTTCGCTGGATCTACGACAGTGTCAAAACGGATATTTACTTGAGCTCAATCTCCGGCGGTACGGATTTCGCCAGCGCATGTGTTGGCGGTGCCCCAACACTGCCGGTCTACAGCGGCGAAATCGCCTGTCGAACACTCGGCTGCGCCGTCGATGCATACGATGGCGATGCTAACGCACTGATCGACGAGGTTGGTGAATTGGTCATCACGAAACCGATGCCTTCCATGCCGATCATGTTTTGGGGAGACACCGAAAACAGACGCTATAAGGACAGCTATTTCTCGATGTATCCGGGTGTCTGGCAGCACGGCGACTGGATTGCATTTAACGAGCGTGGTGGTGCGGTGATTTACGGTCGCTCGGACGCCACGATCAATCGTCAGGGGATTCGTATGGGAACCGCTGATATCTATCAGGTGGTTGAAGCTGAGCCTGAGGTGGTCGATAGCTTGATCGTCGATCTAGAGTATCTCGGAAAGCACTCCTACTTACCGCTATTCGTCGTGCTTCAGACCGGCGTTTCTCTGTCAGACGATTTGATAGCCCGTATCAAAGTTGGCATTCGCGACCAACTGTCACCGCGCCATGTGCCCGACGATATTTTTGTCGTCGATGATGTACCGCGCACATTTTCTGGCAAGAAAATGGAAATTCCGGTGCGGAGAATTTTGCTCGGTCAAACGGCGGTTGCCGACATCAATAGGGATACGATGAGTAATCCCGAAAGCATCGATTGGTTTGTGCGATTTGCCGCACAGCGGCGCGACAATGACGGCACGTAGATCTTGTTAAACGCACTTTGTGACGCCTGTCACAAATTTTTTTTGCGGGTTTTGCATAACCGATAAGCACACTGTCGAGCGCGTTTACAGTGCGTTTGACTGTGCATTATGTACTGTCTAAAAAATAATTAAAAACAATAGCTTACCGTTTTGGCATTGTAGTTGCTTTGTGAATAACAACAAATTTTGAATCACATAGGTAATCACAATGAAAAAAGTACTGCTCACGCTTGCTGCACTTGCGTTCTCGGCCAGCTCTCACGCTGTTCTGATGACGGAAGTCAGTGACAACGCCTACATCACCGTCGAGGGTTACGACATTGCTTGGGTGGCTCCGGTTAGCCAAAACCCATCTTACTATTGGCAGCCAGTCGACTATTCATACCAATCGCAATTCGGTTGGGCGCCGATCACGGAAGAAATCTACAACATCATCGGTGGACTCGACGCATTCGACTTCACGGGCGTTGGTTATAACGCTGCATGGAACGGCTCAAGTCATCGCGACAATGACTCTGGCGCACGCGCATCCGGTTCGGGTCTGGCGGCAGGTTTGTCTATCGCTGTGGCGACGCCATGGTTTAGCAACCAACACTTCCACATCGATTTTAGCCAAGCGATCGGTGGCAATGCCTGGAGTGGCCTGGACTTTGAAGGCAGCAGTTGTCCTTCAGCATGTAACGAATCATTGGCTTATCGCATTTCCGGCTCGGCCGTCGCTGTACCGGCGCCGGCAACGCTTCTGTTGCTCGGATTGGGCCTTCTCAGTCTTGGGTTTACGCGTCGTAAGTCTGTCTGATCTGCAAGCGCTTGGTAACCGCAAAAACCCCGGCCTAGCGCCGGGGTTTTTTGGTTATGGGTCGGCAATCATTGTGCCATTGCTCTATAGCCGATTCGGTCTCTCGGTTGCCTGCTTACTGATGCCTACGTGTCGAACAGTACGCGTGATAATCATGTGATATCTGCCTGCTAACTTTCCTCTGTACGCTTGCGCACCTGAGAGGAAATAAAATGAGCGCTCAACCGGTCGATTTACGCGACTACCGCAATTTACAGGCACCGAAGATGCAGGCGAGAATTTTGCTTGTTGAGGATGAGAGCGATATCGCAGCACTGACCGAGATGCATCTCAGCGATGCGGCGTTCGACGTGCGTGTTGCGAACGATGGCAGCCAAGGGCTCATTCTCGCCAGTCAACATGAGTGGGATCTCATCATTCTGGATATTCGTTTGCCAGGCGTCGATGGCCTCGAAATTTGCAAACGACTGCGTGCCGCAGGAGATACAACGCCGATTGTGTTTGTCAGTGCCAAGACCACCGAGTTGGATCGTGTGCTTGGGCTGGAGCTCGGTGCCGATGACTATATTGTCAAACCCTTTAGTGTCCTCGAGCTAACCGCACGTGTTAAAGCGCTATTGCGACGTCAGCAACAGTTGGCATCTGAAACCAACGGTGCTGCCTCATCGGGCCGCTTACAACTCGGCGACCTTCGCGCGGACCCGTCAGAACGCAGCGTTCATGTGAATGATAATTTGGTCGAACTGACGGCTCGAGAATTCGATCTGCTGATCCATTTCATGCGATCACCGGGGCGCGTCTTTAATCGTGCAGAGTTACTCGATCAAGTGTGGGGCTACGGCTATGAGGGCTATGAGCACACCGTGAATTCACACATCAACCGTCTGCGAAGCAAAATTGAATCCAACCCGTCGCAACCAGATTACATCGTCACGGTGTGGGGCGTCGGCTATAAGTTGGCCTGTCAGTCATGATGCGACGGTTACATGTGCGCTTCGCGCTGTCGCTCGCTGTTTTAATGACAGCGGTTGGTGCAATCTTCTTCATGATCGAGAGCAAAGGCAGCGAACTCTATCACCAAGAGCTCACTCAACGGCTCAACGCGCCGATTGCCATGTATGTGGCGGGTGCGGCGCCGTTGGTTCGCAATGGCGTTGTCAATGAGGCTGCGCTCGCGACACTGGCGGAACGCGCGATGATCATCAATCCGGCTGCGGAAATTTATTTGTTGGATACTGCGGGCGTTGTGATTGGTGCTGCGCTCGATGCGCCAGGGCGTGTCGGTCAACAGATCGATCTCGCGAGTGTTCGCGCCGTGTTGTCCGGTAGCGGCCGGTTGCCTGTTCTCGGGGATGACCCTGCGAGCAATCAAGATCAGAAGGTCTTTTCTGTCAGTGAAGTTCGCGACGGCGATTCATTGGCCGGCTACGTTTATGTGATTCTGGGTGGTGCGCGATACGCAGAAACTAAGTCGACGGTGGAAGCAGGCTATCGCCAACGTATGGTGGTGGCGGCGATTGCGTTGATCAGCGTCACTGCATTGTTGATAGGTTGGGGGCTGTTCGCGTTCTTTACACGGCGTTTGAAGCGTCTGACCCGTGAAGTCTGCGCGTTCAGTGTGGACGACTCCCCGGCCATTACGATACCGCCAGGTGGTGCATCCGATGAGTTGGATGTGCTTGAGACAGCCTTCGAGCAAATGTCCGCGCGTATCGCGTCACAGGTCGAAAGACTCCGCGAGAACAACCGCCTTCGGCGCGAGCTGATCAGCAATGTCTCGCACGATTTGCGAACGCCGCTCTCCGCGATGCAAGGCTATCTTGATACGTTGTTGATCAAACAAGCAGATTTATCAAACGAAGAGCGGATGGCGATGCTCGAAATCGCGCGTCGGCATGCGGGTCGACTCGGCAACCTCGTTCGCGATCTCTTCGAGTTGACGCGGCTTGATACGGGCAACATTCAACCGGCCTTCGAAGCCTTTTCTTTGGCCGAGCTCGTCAGCGACGTTGCGCAGAGTCTTACCTTCAAGGCGTCGCAGAAGAACATAAAGCTCATGGTCGCACCACCGGTTGGTGATACGACAGTCATTGCGGACATTGCGTTGATTCAACGCGTGCTCGAGAACCTGATTGACAACGCCATCAAATACACAGCCGATGGCGGCGAGGTCTCCGTCTCACTACGCTCACGAGGCGAGAATTGCGGCATCGACGTCGCTGACACTGGTGCTGGCATTGATCAAGCGCATCTACCGCATATTTTCGAGCGTCACTACGCGGTTGCCGGTGAGTCGGTTCCAGCGGGCGAAAGCACCGGCCTAGGCCTCGCGATCGTTAAGAAAATCCTCGATCTACACGATGCTCAGATCAAGGTGGATAGTGTCCCGTCAGAGGGCACACGTTTTCATTTTGAGCTGCCTGCTGCTGATAAGGCCGCTTGAGCGGTTGCAGACTTAGCCTCGATTCTGCGTTACCCTATATTCTTAGGGATTTTTAGCGACTGTGCTGCTAAAGCGCGGTGGCTTTCAGCTGGCGACAACGGCGCTGGCACGCTTAATCACGACCGCGAGTGAGTAACCATGGAACAGCTATCAGGGCTCGATGCCTCGTTCTTGTATCTTGAGACGCCCAATACGCCGATGCATATTGGCAGTCTTTGTATTTATGACCAGTCAACAGCGCCGGGCGGCCACGTCCGTTTCAAAGACATCCTAGCCTTCTACGAGGAACGTCTGCACCGTGCCAAGGTGTTTCGACGGCGTCTCGCTCGCGTCCCGATGGCGCTTGATCACCCATACTGGATCGAGGATCCAGATTTCGATCTTGAGTTTCACGTGCGTCACATCGCGTTGCCTGCGCCTGGCGATTGGCGTCAGCTCTGCATTCAAGCTGCGCGTCTGCACTCACGGCCGATCGATCTGAACCGGCCGCTCTGGGAGGTCTACGTCATCGAAGGGCTTGACGCGGTTGAAGGTGTGCCAAAAGGAAGTTTCGCCGTTGTCTCGAAGGTGCACCACGCGGCGATTGATGGGGTATCTGGGTCCGAGATTGCCGCCGCGTTGCATGACTTGAGTCCTGAAGCAGAAGTGCCGCCGCCGCCGCGTGATTGGGTCGCAGAGCGTGAGCCTACCGAGGTAGAGCTTTTAGCGAGGACAGCGGCCCGCACGGCCTCCTGGCCGCTGCGGGTTGGCAAAGTCGTCAAAGAAGGCGTACCAGCAGTGGCACGTCTCCTCGGCGGCTATGCCAAGAAAGAACTGGCGCCGCCGGTTTCTGTGCCGAGAACCCGATTCAATGGCAATGTCACATCTGCGCGCGTATTTGATGGCAGGGCGTTTCCGCTGCCAGAAATTAAGGCGATCAAGAACAGCCAGCCAGGCACGACGATCAATGATGTCGTCGTCACGGTTTGCGGTGGCGCACTGCGTAAGTATCTACAGGCGAAACACGAGCTACCCGAGGATTCGTTGGTCGCTATGGCGCCGATGTCAGTCCGTGGTGCTGCTGAACGTCGGAGCGAGGGTAACTTGGTGTCGGCGTTGAGCCTGCCGATTCGCACGGATATCGAAGATCCGCTTGAGCGTCTTCACGCCGTGCATGACGCCAGTATCAACGCGAAGAAAACGACTTATGCGCTTGGACCAGAGATGACAGCAAGTGTCGCGGAATTTTTGCCGTCGACGACTTCTGGCATGCTGATGCGCGCCTACTCCCGAATGAAGCTCGCAGAGACTTTCCCGCCGATCTACAACACCGTTATCACGAATGTGCCCGGCGTGAACCTGCCGCTGTATTCGATGGGTTCGAAGATGGTCGCGAATTTTGGCCTTGGCCCAGCGGTGCACGGGGTCGGATTGTTCCAGCCGGTATTGAGCTACAACAATGAGATCACGATCAGTGCGGTTTCATGTCGCGAGATGATGCCGGATCCTGCGTTTTACATGGAATGTCTGCAAGCATCGTACGATGAATTGAAAGATCTTACGATCGGTGAAGGTGCCAAACAACGCAAGGCCGAAAAGCTCGCCAAACAGAAGGCGAATGAGGCGGCTGCGATTGCGGCTGAGAAAAAGCAAGCCGAGCGGCGGAAAAAGAAAAAAACCGCGAGCAAGAAGAAGACGGTGAGTAAGAAACCAGCCAGAAGTAAGTCGCCGGATGCAAGCACTGCATCTAAGCCACGGACCAACGGGGCAGCAAGGCCAGAGTAGTTAGCCCCCGCGCTTCTGCGCGGAGACTATTGACCCAAAGAAAAGGCGACCACACAGGCATGTGCGGTCGCCTTTTTGTTGGTTTGCCGACGCGGGGCGTAATTCGGATGACGGGGGGTTGTTATCAAAGGAAACACCGCACCCACGCCGGCAAGCTGTTTGCGACCTAAGCCGCTTGATAGTAATAGAGCAAGTGTCGTGCCAACTTGGTGTTGATAGCAATGCAACGCTAACTGGTTGATTTTAGCTCGGCGATGGCTGATGAGATGAGGTTATCGTGGTGCTTTCTGGTGCGCTTGGGATTTGGAATGCACCATCACGGTGCTGACGGACTGGCGGGATAATGTTGGCTTTGATGTCAGCTAGATCGCGACCGCTGAGTTAGATCGGCGGCTGTTGGAAGGTCTGGATTGTAGGAAGACGTATATGTCCACATTTAGAGCGGTCACCCTTACTTGTCTTGTCGTGCTGGCTTCGATGTTGATCGCGACATTTGCCGAGTCCGACGAGGTCGCTGCGGAAGGCATGCATATCGCATTCGACGCAGTCGAAAACGACGAGGGACACTGCACGCCGAAACGGGTTGTTCGTGCGTTTATCGGCGACACAAATCTGTACGCTGTTCGCGGCGAGACACGTTTCGTGATGCCAGGCGGTGTGACGGAAATTCCTTTTCAAGCCGTGTTTCGCGGATTCGATGATGCGGGTTACAGCAAAGATAGAGCGACAAGTCTCCTGAATCACCCCGGGCGATGTGATGAGCTTTCGATTGTCATCACTATCGAATTCTGCGAGTACTACGGTGATAGCGGTCGTGAGCGGCGTCAGTGTCCAGCGATCGCAATGTCCGGCGACGACGCATTCTCATCGGTACAAGTAATACGCGAG
>JBCAZE010000268.1:0-2765 GCA_039700805.1 Pseudomonadota bacterium
ACGTCCAACGAAAGCTCGAGCTTGGCACGACCGTCACCGCCATGCCTTGCGCACCGGAGAATCGGCGACAGATCGAACAGTGGCAGACGTAAACGTCGGTCACATCGACATCGGCCTCGTAAGCCACTGCCCCGCAATTGCACGCCCCTCTAATCACTCATCCCCGCCAAGCCCTAACCCTGAGATAATTTTTTCCAGTTTAACCAGCAATGGTTCGATTTCTACAGAATCGAGTTGATCCAACAAGAGTTTCATATTCACGATATCTTGCCTGTAGATCGCCGCAGCCACTTCCTTGCCTTCTGCGGTAAGCGCCAACAAGTGCGCACGCCCGTCCGTCTCATCGCGTTGTTTTTTGACTAAGCCTCGCGATGCCAGTGCCTGCGACGCCGTGGAAATGGTAGATCGTGCGAGCTCCATTGTTGTGGCTAACTCGCTCGGTCGCGTCGCGCCGTGCTCGCGTAAGTGTCCGAGCATATGGAAATACAACGGATTGAACGGAAGCCGACCCTCTGCCGGCGCGCCTGACTTGCCGCTGACCAAAAACAGACGGATCAATACGTGAATCACCTGTCTGAGCCTCTGCGCGTCTGTCATTCGGGATCTTGTCATTTCAGTAGAAATAATATTATGGTACGGACTACGTACTATATTTGGATATCGTTATGAACCGTCTCTTACTAATCCTAGCTGTCTTCGTGAGCGGATGTATTACCTCACCGGAACCGCCAGCGACACCTCCGGAGTACACCGAGCCGCCAGCGGTAGCCACGGACAACGCTATCCGAATCGTCGTAAGCACTGATGTTCCTATGGGACTCGATGAATTGCGAGATTTTCTGATCGCAAATCCACTGATCGAGTTTTTCGAATCCACCCCATCGATCGCGGCTCCCGATACTTGGACTGCGCTTAAGGGCACATGGCTAGAGCCTGGTGCTTCTCGGCGTCTCAAACTGGCTGATGGTCACTATGTCATTGAGCGCGTCCTCGACAACGAGCCGGATCGGTTCCGTTATCAGGTCTGGACGTTTACCAATGCTGCGGGCAAGGGTATCGAGCAGATCATTGGGGAACAGCGATTCTTTGTGCTCGGTGATCGACTGACGCGCTTCGAATGGACGTACAACATAAAGCCTAAATCTCCGTTTGCCGCTTTTTTCGTGCGTCGGCGTGAATCAGAGCTAAAAACTTATCTGCAAAGCGCGACAACCGCCATGAGGGATGCGGCCACGGTGGCATCTGGCATTAATGGTGGGTGATCCGAGGAGCAACCGGATCGAGCTAGTGGGTCGATTCGGCCTTGCTTCGCTGTTCTTGCTAGGCGGCCTGAACAAGCTGATGAACTTTGCCAGCACGCAGTCGAGAATGATTGAAGTGGGGCTGGAACCGACGGTCGTCCTGCTGCCGATGACCATTGGTCTGGAACTCATCGGCGGTGGCCTGCTTGCCGCCGGCGTTCGCCCTTGGGTCAGTCGCGCCGCTATGGTTCTGTGTGTATTCACTCTAGCGACCAATGCATTTTTTCATCGATTTTGGGAACTTGATGGCCCGCTAGCGAACCTTGAGTTGTCGCTCTTCTTCAAGAATATCGCAATCTCCGGAGCGCTCTTGTTTGTTGCGGCGATGTACGCAGCCGAGAACCGCCGGGCACACTAAGCCTAGGGTGTCTGTTCAGTGTCCTGTCGCGGCACTCTCGCCTCCCACTCTGACCGCGGAACGATGATGTGTCCGTCGCTGATCCGTCGAATCACATCGAAGAACTGGGACAGTTGCCGACCCGCCCATGCCAAAACACCAATCACAATCGCGATTAAAACAAGCAAGGTGAATACCGCCGTTTTGCGCGCTTTGCTCGTAGCACGCTCTAAACGCTCGACAGTGTCCTCAGCCCGGGTCAAAGCCGGCGACACCAGCGCAGTATCGACGCGGGCAACCAAACGCTCGGTCAACCCAACCAACGGCTCCTCCGCGTTTCGAATGGCTTGGTCAATTTGATCCGCATTCTCGCCGGCAGATTCGATGAGAACCGTCAGCGTATTCAGCACACGATCGATCTCTTTGATTTCATCCGGTGACAGGTTCATGCCGTTCTGACGAAGATCATCGATGGCGTCTGCCAAGCGCGTGACCGCCACCGCAAGTTCAGCGGGCACCTGGTTCGCACCATCGATCGTGATCGTGACGACTCCGGACTGCGTCTCGTTGGATTGGTCTACCGACTGTGCACCCGCCGTTGCGACCATTGAACAACCGAGCAGACCAATCGCAAATTTCACGATGTGACGGGACATACGATGCTCCTTGTGCGCTACACGTCAATCATCGCACAGGAGCATCGTCGCCGCCCGCCAGACCTTAGAGGCTATCCACCACGACAACGTTGTCGTCGCTGTTGCGGTCAATATATTTGTTATATGGATCCACACCCGCATACGCCGGCTTCTGATCGGTCACCAACACAATCTCCTGACGTCCATCCGAAATCGGACGTCGAGAGAACTCGATCACATCCGCTGCGCCAAAAGCCTCGAGACCCGGTCGACTCGCAAACAGACCGATATCGATACTGTCTTCGAGCGTGGCCTCAGTCTCGCGACCCTCACCGTCTGCATAGAACTTGGCCGCTTCAACGACCAGTGTGGTCTCAAAGGTTCCATCTTCGCGTTCGGTCACTGTCGCGGTGTCCGCCTTGAGGTCGTACACGGTAATGCTTTCCAGGAGATCTGCGATCAACTGACGCTCTTGTTCATTGCGTGCCAGAG
>JBCAZE010000100.1:0-11591 GCA_039700805.1 Pseudomonadota bacterium
GTGCTTCAATGTAATAACTTCGAGGTGGTGGATCTTGGCGTTATGGTGTCCTGCCAGGATATTCTCGAAGCGGCGAAACGTCATAATGCCGACATCATTGGTCTCTCCGGTCTGATCACGCCCTCATTGGATGAAATGGTCCACGTAGCCGGGGAGATGCAGCGCCTCGGCATGCGGCAGCCGTTGATGATCGGCGGCGCCACGACATCGCCGGCACACACGTCTGTGAAGATTGATCCGGCCTACCAAGGTGCGGTGATTTACGTAAAAGACGCTTCCCGTGCGGTTGGTGTTGCCCAGAAGCTTGTCGGCGATCAATGCGAAGACTATGTCGGCGAGATCAAAGCGGATTGTCAGGCGCGACGCCAACGTCATGCCGGTCGCAAACGCCAGGGTCCGGCGTTGACACTCGAAGCGGCGCGCTCGGCGCGTCGTCAATTGAGCTGGGCGCAGTACCAGCCGCCTGTGCCATCGTATCTTGGTGCACGCACAATCGAAGAGATCGATTGTGCAACGCTGGTTGATTACATCGATTGGATGCCGTTCTTTAATGCTTGGGAGTTTCACGGGAAATTCCCAGAAATCCTGACCGACGATGTCGTTGGCGAGGCGGCTAGTGCGTTGTACCAAGACGCGAAGGCCATGCTGGAAGATATCGTTGCTGGTCAATGGCTTGATGTCAAAGCGGCCGTGGGCTTTTTCCCTGCCGCCTCTAACGGCGACGATATCGTGTTGTACGCCGATGAGGCCCGGGAATCTGTGCAAGAGACTTTGCATTGTCTTCGCCAGCAGAAGCGGCGCCGCGAAGACTTGCCGCAAGAATGTCTGTCGGATTTCGTGGCGCCTGCCGAGCTGGGCGTTAGTGATTACGTAGGCGCTTTTGCTGTAACGGCGGGGCTCGGTGTAGAGGCGCGCGCGCGTGCATTCGAGGCGGCGCAAGACGATTACTCAGCGATACTCTTAAAGGCGCTGGCCGATCGATTCGCCGAGGCGGGCGCCGAGTATCTTCACGAGCGCACACGTCGTGAATGGTGGGGGTATGCGTCGGATGAGCGCCTGGACAACGCAGCACTTATTGCCGAGAAGTATCGCGGCATTCGACCTGCGCCCGGATATCCAGCCTGTCCAGATCACTCCGAAAAGGAGCGGTTGTTCCGATTGTTGGATGCCGAGGATCGGGCCGGTATGTCATTGACCGAGCATTTTGCAATGGTGCCTGCCGCATCGGTGAGCGGTTGGTACTTCTCACACCCTGAGTCTCGGTACTTCGCGCTTGGACAAATTGGTGCGGATCAAGTCGCTGACTATGCAGCGCGCAAGGGCTTCACCATCGAAACCGTAGAGCGTTGGTTGGCGCCGAACCTTGGCTATGATCCAGCGGATACGACGACAGCCGACGCCGCTTAACCGCAAACGCTGCAGTCTTCTCGGCGGTTGATATTCACAGAATGCCAGCTTGCCGAGCGTGCGTCGTAGATCAGCATTGCGGCGGGGTATCCGCTGCCGGTGATCTTTTTGATCGCCTCAATCGCCATGAGTTGACCGATCATAGGCGGTAACGGTCCGACCACACCGGCGCCCTGGCAATCATCCAGGCCCTCATCGTCGGCTTGATACAGGCATTGATAGCACGGGCCGGTTTCATAGTCTGGTCCAAAAACACTGATTTGGCCTTCCCAACGAATAGCAGCGCCACTCACGAGCGGGGTCCGCGTGGCAACGGCCGCTCGATTGATCGCAAAGCGACTGGAAAAATTGTCACAGCAGTCCAGCACAACATCGACCGCTCCGACGTAATGCGCGAGCTCGTCCGCGTCGAGCCGCCTTTGAATGGCATTCAGTGTGATGGTCGGGTTTTGCTCAGCGAGGTGCGCTTGCGCAACCAGCGCTTTTTTCTTGCCGACATCTTGAGGCCGATACAGTGTTTGTCTAGCGAGGTTACTCTCGTCGACGTCATCAAAGTCGTTGAGTGTGATCGTGCCGACACCGGCGCCGGCAAGGGCGAGGGCGGCCCCAGCACCTGTTCCGCCAAGACCAACGATCAGCACACTCGCTTGGCGCAATTGCGCGACACCGTCGTCACCAAATTCCGGCAACGAGCGGTGGCGCGCATCGCGGGTGTTAGTCAGCGCGACGAACCTTGTTCATGAGAACAGGCTCGCGCGGCACATCGCCGTGCATACCATGGTTGCCGGTCGCGACTGCCGCGATTTTATCGACCACATCCATACCGTCGGTCACCTTGCCAAATACGGCATAACCAAAATCACGGCCCCCGTGATTGAGGAACGTGTTGTCCGCGACGTTGATGAAGAACTGAGAGGTAGCGCTGTCGACGACATTGGTTCTTGCCATCGCGAGCGTGCCGCGGTCGTTGCCAACACCATTGTCCGCCTCGTTCTTGATCGGTGCTTTGGTCGGTTGTTCCTTCATGTCTGCATCCATGCCGCCGCCTTGGATCATGAAATTCGGGATCACCCGATGAAAGATCAAGCCGTCGTAATGACCGTCATCAATGTAGGCCAAGAAGTTCGCCACCGTGATCGGCGCCTTGTCTTCGAAGAGTTCGACGTGAATGTCGCCATGGTTGGTTTCGATAATGATCATTCCATATTCCTGTGTTAGCGAGCCGGTTTGCGGGCTTCGGTAAATCGCGGCAATCCGCTTAAGTCGTCGTGAAGCGTTACCGCCTCGAACCGTTGTGCGCGAAGAATACCGGAGACCGCCTCACCTTGCATGTGGCCATGCTCGATCAGCGCATGTGCACCGGGCTTCATAAAGGCGCCAATTGTCGCGGCAAGGGTCCGAATATCGTCGAGCCCGTCGTCGCCGCTGACGAGGGCAAGGCGGGGTTCATGACGAATATTGTCAGTCAACCCGTCAAATTGGCGCTCTACATAGGGTGGGTTGGATACGACGAGATCGAAGGATTCATCGTCAAGGGCCTCAGTCCAATCGCCGCAACCAAATCGGATGTTTGAGAGCGACAGCGTCTTGGCATTCTCGCGTGCGACGGCGAGGGCGTTCCTAGACACGTCCGTCGCGACGATCTTGGCGTCCGGCCTCTCCGTTGCGATAGCAATCGCGATGGCCCCCGACCCTGTACCAAGATCGGCAATGTCAGGCGCTTCGGTATCAGCGATGAGCGATAACGCGCGCTCCACGAGACATTCGGTTTCTGGCCGTGGGATGAGTGTTGCGCGGTTGACTTTTAGAGAAAGGGACCAAAATTCTTGGTAACCGAGTAAATAGGCAATCGGAACGTGATCGAGACGCGCTGTTAGCCAATCGGAAAGCTTTCTCTCGATCGCCCGGTCTATTGGCGCATCATCGTGAGCGAGCAGCCAAGCGCGTGTCCGACCAAGGGCCGCGCAAAGCAGCAGCTCGGCATCCAGCCGCGGCGTGTCGCTGACAGCAGCGAGCGTGTCCGAGGCAGTTTTCCGCCACTCTGCAATATGGGTGGTTTTTTCGTACACTACGCGCCGGTCCCAGGGGGTTCGCATGCAAGTCTACAACAGTGTCCTTGAAATGGTCGGTCGCACACCGATGCTTGAGATCAACCAGTTGGATACAGGTCCTTGTCGGTTGTTTCTCAAACTGGAGCTGCAAAACCCAGGTGGCTCGATCAAGGACCGGATCGGGGTATCGATGATCAGCGAAGCTGAGGCTCGTGGTGACATTAAGCCTGGCGATACGATCGTCGAGGCAACGGCGGGCAATACCGGTCTAGGGCTTGCTCTCGCGGCTGCGAGCAAAGGGTATCCTTTGGTGCTGGTCTTACCCGACAAGATGAGTCAGGAGAAGATTTTTAACCTGCGAGCGATGGGCGCCGAGGTGATTCTCACGCGGTCTGACGTCGGTCGTGGCCACCCGGAATATTACCAAGACCTCGGTCGACGCATCGCCGAGGAGCGCGGCGCGTACTTTATCAATCAGTTCGGCAACCCTGATAACCCGCTCGCCCATGAAAAGACCACCGCACCGGAGATTTTGGAGCAACTCGATGGTGACGTTGATGCTGTTGTCGTCGGGGTCGGTTCGAGCGGCACCGTGAGTGGTATGACGCGATATTTCGAGCAGCATGCGCCGCACCTCGAGGTGATTCTCGCAGACCCCGTAGGTTCGATTCTTGCTGAGCACATTAACAATGGCCGTATGGTCGATAGCGCAAGCTGGCTTGTCGAAGGCATTGGTGAGGACTTCATTCCTGATATCGCAGATTTCTCGATGGTGAAAAAGGCTTATTCCATTTCTGACGCGGAGTCTTTTGAGGCCGCTCGTACGCTCTTAAGAAAAGAGGGGCTATTGGCCGGTTCATCGAGCGGGACGTTGCTCGCTGCTGCATTGAAGTACTGTCGCGAGCAGACCGAGGCGAAAAACGTTGTGGCTTTTGCGTGCGACACGGGCAACAAATATCTATCCAAGTTGTACAACGACTTCTGGATGGAGGATCAAGGCTTTCTCAAGCGTGAACCGTTCGGTGATTTAAGAGACCTTATTGGTCGACTGCACGGTGAGCGCGCCACGATCACGGTCGGTCCTGATGATGTATTGACGACCGCGCACAATCGTCTTCGGAACGCAGGTGTTTCTCAGCTACCGGTCATGGACGGCAGTGAGCTTGTCGGCGTGTTGACCGAAGATGACATCATTCGGTTTGCCTTTGGAAAGCCGGACCTTCTGAACTCGGCCGTACGCGCTGCAATGCAGACTTCCTTCATACGCCTGTCGCCGTCTGATTCCATCAACAACCTCGTTGCGATGTTGCAAGTCCAGCAATTCGCTGCGATTAAAGACGACGATTGTTTTTACGGCCTGATAACCCGCTCGGATGTATTGAACCATCTGCGCAAACAACTTTGAGAGTCAGACAATGAGTGACAAGAAAAATGCTTTCGCAACGCGCGTGATTCATGCCGGTCAATCACCCGACCCGTCGACCGGTGCGATTATGCCGCCGATCTATGCAACATCAACGTATGTGCAATCGAGCCCGGGTGTTCATCAAGGGTACGAGTACTCACGCTCGCAGAACCCGACTCGGATGGCGTTTGAGCGATGTGTTGCGGACCTTGAATCGGGTATTGCCGGGTTTGCCTTTGCATCAGGCTTGGCCGCGATCGGTACGATCTTAGAGTTGCTTGATCATGGCGATCATGTGTTGGCAATGGATGACCTGTACGGCGGTACTGTTCGTCTTTTTAGTAAGGTGCGGGAGCGTTCTTCAGGATTGACCTTCGACTTTGTCGACTTTACGGACGCCACCGCCGTCGAAGCGGCGATAACACCTAAGACGAAAATGCTCTGGGTCGAAACCCCCAGCAACCCACTGTTGAAGCTCGTCGATATTTCGGCAATGTCTGCCATCGCAAAAAAGCACGGTCTTTTGCTGGTGGCCGATAACACATTCGCAACACCCTGGGCCCAACGGCCGTTGGAGCAGGGAGCGGACATCGTTATGCACTCGGCCACCAAATTCCTGAACGGCCATTCAGACATGGTTGGTGGTGTCGCAGTGACCAACGACGAAGGACTTGCTGAACAACTCGGTTTCCTCCAAAACTCCATTGGCTCGGTGTTAGGGCCTTTCGACAGTTTCCTCGCTTTGCGCGGTCTCAAGACCTTAGATATCCGGATGCGGCAGCACACCGAGAGTGCAACGGTGATTGCGGAGTGGTTGTCGAATCATGACAAGGTCGACCGCGTGTTATATCCCGGTTTGTCTTCCCATCCACAGTTCGAGCTTGCGCAGCGGCAGATGAGCGCCGCTGGCGGCATTGTGACGTTTTTCATTAAAGGCGGGCTCGAGGCGGCAAGAACATTCCTTGAACGTTGCGAGGTGTTTGCCTTGGCTGAGAGCCTTGGTGGCGTTGAGAGTCTGGTCGATCACCCGGCGATCATGACGCATGCCTCAGTGCCAGAGGCGCAGCGACGGGCGATCGGTTTGTCGGACGAGCTGATTCGATTATCAGTCGGTATCGAGGATACGGACGATTTGATTCGTGATTTAGAACGTTCGCTCGCCTGACAATCGGGCAATCGTTAGTGCTAGTCGACGCGATCTCGCTGAGCGGCACGTGCTGACGTTTGCTGGTCGAGCAGGTCACGGATTGTTGCTGTGAGAGACCAGGCATCGGTCGCGCCGCGACCGTAGCCGAGGTTAAAGGCATAGTCGAAGTCTTCGGGGTTTTTGCCCTGATTGTGCTGCAGGATCGTCTCCAGTTTGTCCAGCGCTTTGACTAGCCGTGCCTCTGCTGTCGTGCCGTTCTCATAATCATCCCAGAGATCCAGATAGTCAGCGCGAATTGACGCCGGTAACGACGCGATAACGCTGATAAAGTCCCTCCGCTCTGCGTCGGACTTTGGTACCGATGGGTCCTGTTGCGGTGCCGGTATATCACCATTCACGCACTCACCGAGGTCATGGAGTACGCAAGTCTTCAGTACTCGTATCTCGTCCAAATCAGGAAACTGATCAGCGAAAGTCATCGCAAAAAGCGTCAGCCGCCAGGAGTGCTCGGCGGTGCTTTCTGTTCTCCCATTTTTTGTGTAGGCGGACCGGAGGGTGTCCTTAAGCTGTTCAGCCGCACGGAGAAATTCGAGTCTGCCTAGGAGGTCTCGGTGATCCATTCAAACTGTCATCCGCAATGATCTCGATAGGGATTATCGAGTAAGACTTAGGGTATTGCGACCAGTGAGCGTTGGTCAAATCTTGACAGAATGTAGTATTAATACTATATTTCATCCATGGCACGCGCAAAACGTACAGAAGAACCTGAAGTTCACAATCGTCTGGCAGCGCTACGCGTAGATCGTGGTTTGTCTCGGCAGGATGTTGCTGACGCCGTAGGGGTTCACTATCAAACCATCGGTTATCTGGAGCGCGGTGAGTATCGCCCCAGCTTGTTATTGGCACTTCAGATCTCAAAACTTTTCGAGCTACCGGTTGAAGCGATTTTTTCGTTGGAGCCGATGCCATCGATGAGTGCGCAGCTATTTGATTCGAGGAGGGAAGCATCATGATTTCAACACGTGACCAGGTAAAAGAACGCCGCGAGGAGATGCTGCAACAGGTCGAGGAGAAAGCGGAGAGAGACTTTTCTGACACTCGCTATAACTTTGTCCGATCACAGGTGCGTCGGCGGTGGCTCGTTGTTCTTTCGTATGTCTTGTTGACGGGGTACGGACTCAGCAGCGTGTTCGATTTTCCTGGCGCAGCACTGGCACTGCTGATTGTTTGGGGCGCATCGGTTTGGTTGCTCCGTACAGCAATCCGAGGTCTTACTGACTACCCGGATGAGCTGGTCGACGAGCGTATTCGAGAAGTCCGTGGGCAAACCTATCGGCTCGCGTTTCTCGGTGCCAACTGCCTGTTCTCACTTTATCTGGTTATCTATATCGTGAATCAGTTGCTCGCCAAGCCCGGCATCTTTCTACCGATGTCTGCAGATACACTGCACGAGCTCGCGTTCCCGTTCTTCTTTGGCATGATGGTGTTGCCAACAGCCATTTTTGCGTGGCGCGAACGGTGGGTGTAGTCGATTAGTTCGAGGAATCGACGCAGGCAATAACCTCGCCCAAAGACTCGGTGGGATAAGGGTCAGCCTGAAACTTAAGCAAAGGACTGCGACAACCATTCCGGCATCTGAAGTCCACGCTGCGCTAGATAGTCGGGATTAAAAATCCGCGCTTTATAGCGCAGACCGCCATCGCACAAGATGGTGACGATCGTGTGGCCAGGCCCCAGCGCCTTGGCCATCCGAATGGCCGCCGCGACATTGATGCCGCTCGAGCCGCCAAGCACGATACCCTCGTCTCTGATCATGTCGTAGACGAGGGGCAGCGCTTCCTCGTCGCTGATCCGAAAACTGAGGTCAGGATGGGTGCCGTCAAGGTTGGCGGTGATACGCGAGTTTCCGATACCTTCGGACAATGAACTGCCTTCAATTTTGATTTCGCCGCGTTCAAAGAAATGATGAAGCCCTGACCCATGCGGGTCGGCATGACCGATACGAATAGCGTCAGATTTGGCGCGTAAGCCGCGCGCAACCCCAGCCAGTGTGCCGCCGGTGCCACTCGCGCAGACGAACCCATCGACGCGGCCATCGGTTTGCGTCCAGATTTCTTCTGCCGTCGTCTTTTGGTGCCAGTCTCGATTGTCAGTATTGTCGAATTGGTTGGCCCAAAACGCACTGCCGGGTGCGTCTTCATTCATACGTGCGGCGATTCGTTCGGACTCGTGCACGAAATGTGCTGGGTTCTTAAACGGCACAGCCGGGATTTCGCGGATCTCAGCGCCAAACGCGGCTAGTGTTTCAACTTTTTCGCGGCTCTGGGTATCCGGCATGACGATGATCGTTCGGTGGCCAAGCGCATTGCCCACCATCGCGAGGCCGATGCCCGTGTTACCGGCCGTTCCTTCAACGATGGTTGCGCCTTCTTTTAATTCGCCACGTTCGCGTGCGGCAGAGATCATGCCGAGCGCCGCACGGTCTTTAACCGAGCCGCCAGGATTCATGAACTCGGCTTTACCGAGGATTTCGCAACCGGTTTCATCGCTGTAGCGATTGAGGCGAATCAGTGGCGTATTGCCGATAGCATCAAGAAGGTGATGGCTCAAGACTCACTGGCCTCCAGCGCAGCGAGTTGATCTGCCTGATACTCGTTGGTCAACGGACCGATCACCGGCTCGAGGTCTCCCTCCATGATCTCGGCAAGTTTGTAGAGTGTCAGATTGATACGATGATCCGTCACCCGTCCTTGCGGAAAATTGTAGGTCCGGATGCGCTCGGAGCGGTCGCCGCTGCCGACCAGGCTGCGACGTTTTTCCGCTTGCTCGTTGGTCTGGGCTTCGCGTTGGCTGTCTAACAGCTTCGCCTTCAACAGTGACATCGCTCGGGCGCGATTCTTGTGCTGCGAGCGTTCGTCTTGGCATTCAACAACCACACCCGTTGGCAGGTGCGTGATCCTTACCGCGGAGTCGGTCTTATTCACGTGCTGACCGCCCGCACCGGACGCGCGATACGTATCCACACGCAGGTCGGCTGTGTTGATGTCGATATCTTCAACTTCCGCTACTTCGGGCAGAACGGCCACGGTGCAGGCCGACGTGTGAATGCGCCCTTGTGATTCGGTTTCTGGCACACGTTGAACACGATGCGCACCGGACTCGAACTTGAGATGCGAATAGGCGCCTCGCCCGGTTAGAAGGCAAATGACTTCTTTGTATCCGCCGTGCTCGCCCTCGTTCGCTGATAACACTTCTACTTGCCATCCACGCGCTTCGGCATAGCGTGTATACATCTTCAGAAGATCGCCCGCGAAAATTGCGGCCTCATCGCCGCCGGTCCCCGCGCGAACTTCTAAGAACAGGTTGCTGTCGTCGTGCGGATCAGCTGGTATCAACGCTTTCTGCAGTTCGACTTCAGCCGACTCTTGTGCCGTCTTTAGGCGCACGACTTCGTCTGCGCCCATTTTCCGCATTTCGGGATCGCTATCGGTCGCCAACTCTTCCGCGTCCGCCAAGTCACTGGCTTGCTGCTCATATTGGTTGAACAACGATACAACCGGTTCGAGTCGCGAGTACTCCATCGACAAGTCGCGGAATTGGTCCTGGTTTCCGATCACATCGGGATCGGCAAGGAGGCCAGCCAACTCTTCGAATCGGTCGCTTAGTCCTTCGAGTTTGTGTTTGATGGATGCTTTCATAGGACCCGCTATTGTACACGCCTCACGACGTTTCAATATGACTGGTCTGACTAGCGCCGCTGTGCGCGGGCGGGGGATGCGTTCTGTTCGTCTTCTTCGTCTTTCTGGGGTCGACCTAGGAACAACTCACTGGCGACCTGAAGAAACTGCTCATCGGATTCCGCGGCCGCCTCACGCAATCGTTCCGTCGGCTGGTGGAGGATGCGCTGCGTGAGCACATGCACCATCTGCTTCATCACCTCATCCACATCATGGCCTGCAGCGATTCGTTTGCGCGCAGCTTCTAGCGCCTCATCGCGGACACGCATGACGGACTCTCGAACACCAAGAATGGTTGGTGTGGCCACGCGCTGGCGTTCTGCACGGTGAAATTCATCCAGAGCAACATCAATGATCCTGTCGGCTTCCAGGGCTGCTTGCTTGCGCGCTTCTTGCCCTTCGCTGATGACTGACTGCATATCATCGACGGTGTACAGATACACGTCTCTCAGTGTGCCAACCTTAGGCTCGATATCTCTTGGTACCGCGATATCGACGGCGAACAGCGGCTTACGCTTACGGCTATCGATCGCTGACTTCATCATCTCGTGCGTGACGATTGCATTCGGGCTGCCGGTGGAGCTGATCAAAATGTCGGCGTCCGGCAGCGCACGTTCCAAACGCGTCAGTGGCATAGCGAAGCCATCAAATTGTTCGGCGAGTACTTGTGCGCGATCTTCGCTGCGGTTGGCAATAAAGATCTTTCCGATGCCGTGTGCCTGCAAATGGCGAGCGACGAGCTCGATCGTTTCACCAGCCCCGATTAACAGCGCCGTGTGTTTTTCGAATCCGGCGAAGAGCTGCTTAGCGAGTCGAACAGCAGCGTAGGCGACGGACACCGGGCTTGCGCCAATTTCAGTGTCGGTGCGCACTTTTTTGGCGATGGAAAATGCATGTTCAAAGATACGGCTTAAGTGTGCTCCCGCCGCGCCTTGATCGTGCGCAAGCCGATAAGCGTTCTTCAGTTGCCCGGTAATCTGGGTCTCGCCCAGCACCATAGAATCTAACCCAGACGCCACCCGAAACAGGTGACGGGCAGCCTCGCGATCATTCAGCGAAAAGAGACACTCCCGGAAGCCGCTGCCGGTGTGCTGCGATTGCTCGAGAAGGTCCGTAATCGCCGCGACTGGCTGTTGGTTTCCGGCCCAATAGATCTCAGTGCGATTGCATGTCGATAGGATGATCGCTTCCGTGACGCCGGGTAGTGCCCGGATGTCACGCAGCGTATCCGGTAGTGCTGATTCAGAGATCACCACCTGCTCCCGGACCTCGACAGGCGCCGTGTTATGGTTAATGCCAAGAATATTGACTGACATTTCTTAAGAACTTTTGTCCGCGTACCGCATCGGAACCTCTATGATATGCGAACTCGCGGCTATCTGCCGAAAAACTATACGGTGACGAATGACTCGATCCACAACGATTTTCTCGAATCTCGCGCTTGCAGCCCTGTTTTTAGGGTCGACAGGACTTCATGCACACGAGACTGATTCTCAGTCCGCTTTGATCGCGGATGCAGAAAACGCTATGACAGACGGTGATTACATCGCTGGCGTTAATGGCTATCTAGCGGCTGCGAATGCCGGTGACTCGATTGAAACAGCAAGACAGGCGGCCCTGGTTGCCTTCGAGTTCGGCTTCGATAAGCTCGCGGTAGAAGCGACGGACCGATGGGTTGAATTGAGTGATGGTGCGCAAGAAGCGCAGCAGTATCATGCTTACTCGGTACTGAGAACCGGTGATGTCGATCGCGCGATTGAATTAATGGAGGCGTTGCTTGCAGACGAATCATCGACAGATGTGTGTGAGCACGCGGAAGAGACACTAGCGCGCGATGCGCGTGC
>JBCAZE010000101.1:0-11539 GCA_039700805.1 Pseudomonadota bacterium
GCCAACCGCGCTGCGAGCACCTTGAGCGTTTCGTCATAGTTCATCGACATCATGTTCCGTCCGGGATCAACGTGAAGGGGGGATTTGTGCGCAATGATGCCACATTTGGCTAACCGGGCATATGCACCATGATGGTGCGAAGGCACCGAAATTCGCACCGCGAGGCCGCACTCTTACGGCGCAAAGTGGCGCCAAGACCCTATTAATCAATGAGTTAGTAGTTGGCACACAATGTGCTAACACCTTTTCGGGTTCGTCTGCATTGCACGCCGACGAACCACAACGGGGGATATTCGCCGGGACGACACGCCTCGGACAGATTGGTCGCCAATAACGCACGATGAGCCGGCACCGGAATGGGCGTGGCTTGTATCCATGGTTTAAGGAGCAGAAATGAAGCTGATTACAGCCATCATCAAACCGTTCAAGCTCGACGACGTCCGACAGGCCGTTGCCGATATTGGCATTCAAGGGATCACGGTGACCGAAGTGAAAGGGTTCGGTCGGCAACGAGGACACACAGAGCTGTATCGCGGTGCCGAGTATGTCGTCGACTTTCTACCCAAAGCGAAAATCGAACTCGCCGTTGATGACAGTGTGGCAGAGCAAGTGATCGAAGCGATCACCAATACCGCACGTACGGGAAAAATCGGTGACGGCAAGATCTTTGTCACCCAACTAGAACAAGCAATCCGTATCCGCACCGGCGAAACCGGCGCGGACGCCGTGTAGCGCGGCTACGGGAGGAATTACGAATGGAAGAGGTCACAAAAGTCGCGGGGCAGGTCACTGAGATCGCTTACGCGCTGGACACTTTTTACTTTTTGGTGATGGGCGCCCTGGTCATGTGGATGGCCGCAGGCTTCACGATGCTCGAATCGGGACTCGTGCGTGCTAAAAACACAGCCGAGATTCTGACAAAGAACGTCGGGCTCTATTCGATCGCCTGCATCATGTACATGCTGTGCGGTTACACCATCATGTATCCGGAGGCTGCATCAAACCTGTACCTCCAATTTGGCGGGGGTTGGCTGACAGCTGCAGACCATAGCCTCGAAACCGTACTAACGACCGCGGGCACAGACGATGCTGAGTACTACTCGGACCTGTCGGACTTTTTCTTCCAGGTCGTCTTCGTGGCGACAGCGATGTCGATTGTGTCTGGCGCCGTCGCCGAGCGCATGAAGCTCTGGTCATTCTTTGCATTCGCCGTCGTGCTAACCGGCTTCATTTACCCGATGCAGGGATTTTGGAACTGGGGCGAAGGCTTCCTGAAAACCAGTTTTGAATACTTCGATTTTGCCGGATCTGGCACCGTGCACCTTTGTGGTGCAGCCGCTGCGTTGGCTGGCGCGATCATTCTTGGCGCACGTAAAGGCAAGTACGGCCCCAACGGCATGGTCAATGCGATCCCTGGCTGTAACCTGCCGCTTGCAACGCTCGGCACATTAATTCTCTGGCTGGGCTGGTTCGGCTTCAACGGCGGTTCGGAGCTTAAGATCTCAAACGTCGGCGAAGCGAATGCGGTCGCGCTGGTACTCGTCAACACCAACATGGCTGCCGCCGGTGGCCTGGTCGCGGCACTGTTGCTGTCGCGACTCTGGTTCGGTAAGGCGGATCTCACAATGGCGCTGAACGGTGCGTTGAGTGGTTTGGTCGCGATTACGGCAGACCCGTTGTCACCGAGCCCGATGCTCGCAACGTTAATCGGCATCATCGGCGGCTTACTGGTGGTCTTCTCGATCATTGGGCTCGACAAGTTGAAAATCGACGATCCAGTGGGCGCGATCTCTGTGCATGGCACAGTCGGCATCTGGGGCGTATTGGCCGTATTGCTATCGAACGGTGAGGCGACCTTTGTCGGCCAAGCGGTTGGCATCCTCGCGATCTTCGCATGGTCATTCGGCGTCAGTGCCATCGTTTGGCTGCTATTAAAGTCAACCATCGGCATCCGTGTCTCGGAAGAAGAAGAATACGAAGGTGTGGATATCGCGGAATGTGGCTTGGAGGCCTATCCGGAATTCACAACGTCTGATTGAGGACTGTCATTCTTTCGTCATGAAACACCGGTAATCTGGAGGTTCTGGCTCTGCGTCTTCCCCCCCTGACGTCTGCAAGTCAGAGCCTCCGGAACATCCGGTGAGGGACTAAGGACGGGCCGTGAGGCCCGTTTTTTTATGCCTTACCCATGAAATATGGGGGTTGCGTCACTGTTCCATTCAACGCACTGTTCTAGCATTATGTTTGTAGCGCTACGCGTTGAAATGTCGCAACACCACCGTCGGTGAGCAAAGGAAAACCGCAAATGAGTGCACGTCAACTAATAGGTCTGGTTATTTTGACCGCAATCTGGGCCGGCCAATCCGCCGAAGCGCAGATCTACAAATGGGTCGATGAGAATGGCGTCGTGCACTACTCCGACCAGCCACTGCAAGAAGACGCCAAGCAGTCGGATATCCAAACGTCGCGGACGGACAAAGCCGCCGCGGAAGCTGCGCTTGCAGCTGCCAACCAGTTGCGACAAGAACAAAGCCAGGCTTTCTACCGCCGTCGCGCGGGAGAAGATGATCCGCAGAATCAGCTGACCGACGAGCAAAAAGCGGTCAAAGAGAAAAGCTGTATTGCCGCTCGCAAGAAGCTGAACGAGTTCGCGCAGGCGAGACGGTTGTACAAGGTACTCCCAGACGGCCAAAAGGCGTACCTCACCGAAGCTGAAATCCTAGAGGCGAGAGCTGAGGTTCAAGCAGCGATTCAGGACAACTGCGACTAGGTCCCCGACCGAGCCCATCGACGATTCAACCCGTGCCGCCATGCAACTGTGGTGTCACAGACCCTCAGATACGCTGCATTGACGTCAATTTGTCGATACAGTACCCGCCTGGCGCGAAGGTATGCGACTTGCGCGCGGTAAAGGGGACAATATGACTGAGCGGACGATCCGTATCGCAACCCGCAAGAGCGATCTTGCGCTATGGCAGGCCAATCACGTGGCGGCGCTACTGCGCGACCACCCGGCAGTGGCCAGCGTCGAGCTAGTGCCGATGGTCACCAAGGGCGACCGAATTCTTGATAAAGCGCTGAACAAAGTCGGCGGTAAAGGACTCTTTATTAAAGAGCTAGAGCACGCCATGCTCGAAGGTGAAGCCGATATTGCCGTGCATTCAATGAAAGACGTGCCGGCAGAAATGCCACAAGGTTTTCAGATCGCCTGTGTGCTCGAGCGCGAGGACCCACGCGACGCGCTGGTGGGTAGCCGCCTCGCCGATCTCTCAGAGGGCGCTACAGTCGGCACATCGAGCTTGCGCCGTGCATCACAGTTGTTGCGCTTACGACCCGATTTGAACATCCAAGCACTGCGAGGCAACGTGAACACGCGACTCGCGAAGCTCGATGCTGGCGATTTCGATGCCATCCTGCTCGCCTGTGCCGGACTGAAACGGTTGGGTATGGCGGACCGAATCACGGAGTCCATCGCTGTCACCGATATGTTGCCGGCCGTGGGCCAAGGCATTGTGGGGATCGAATGTCTTGAAGCAAGTGACGACATTGCCGAGATTCTCGCGAGCTTGCAGGATGATCGATCGTCGGCGGCGATCAGTGCAGAACGTGCCGTTGCCCACGCGCTGGAGGCCACCTGCCATTCGCCGTTGGGCGTTCATGCGGTCCTCACCGGTGACGATACGATGACGCTCGACGCGTTGTTGACCAGCACCGATGGTCGCGAGTTCATTCGTGAGTCCATCGACGGCACGACGGCAGACGCGGCATCACTTGGAAAAACAGTTGCCGCCAAGATGCTCGACCAGGGAGCTGCACGACTCATTGAACAATCCCATTGAAAATCCAAACCTTGGAAACAAAGGTGTTCTGATTACGCGCGCAATCGCGCAGGCCGAACCGTATGCCAAAGCGGTTTCGGAAGCCGGTGGGCTGCCGGTGCTATTACCCGGCATCCAAATTGAACCGCAAACGCCGGTGTATCCAGGCGATGAAGCCGATTGGATCATTTTCATCAGCCCGAATGCCGTGCGCTACGGCTTACCGGCCGTACAGCATCTAATCGATAATGGCAGCCAAGTCGCAGCCATCGGTCCATCGACCGCAAGGGAGCTTTCGCAACTGGATATTGCACAGCCGTTGCGAGCACGCGATGGATTCGACTCAGAAGCATTACTAAAACTCAACGTATTTCAACGCATTGCCGGGAAACGTGTCGTGATCGTGCGTGGCGTTGGCGGGCGCGCGCTGCTCCCCGAAACGTTGCGAAAACGTGGCGCCGAAGTCGCCCTCGCCGAGACCTACCGTCGCGACCGACCCACTCTGAATCGTGAACAAGTACAATATCTGGAAGATCGCTGGGCAAAGGGTGCTATATCAGTAGTCACTTGCTTGAGTGTTGCGACGTTGGACAATGTCCTCACAACACTGACCACGCGCGGACAACGTATGCTGATGGTCACGCCACTCTTGTCACCCAGCGAACGCGTGCTTGAGCGCGCCGCAACGCTAGGGCACCAAGGGTTGCGACGGCAGGCATCAGGCCCCGAAGTCGGGGACATTGTGGAATCATTGATCGCAATGGTCACCGACAACGAGATATAGACGTAAAATATAGCGAAGCACGATGACAACAGAACAGGAACAGCGAGACGAAACGGAAGTCGAAGCGACGCCGGACACCGAGGCATCGGCGAGTGACACATCCGACGTTGACGCCACCGCAGAAGCGCCCAATGACGAAACGCCAGAAGCGCCAAAAAAGAAGGGCAGCTTTAAACGATCGTTTTTAATCGCAATGATCGCCGCGTTCATCGGCGCGTTTGCTTGGTTTGGGTGGCAAAAAACTCAAAACGGATCGCAAGAGACGGGCACTGAGCAAACCGAGACAGCAGCAGGGGCACGCGCCAACGAGCAGGCGCCCGCGACCAACGAGGTCGCATCCAGCCCGATCAGCACGACGCTCGCGCAAGGCGACATCATCGAACGAGCATCGATCGCCGATATCGACAATCTTCGCGGTGAGATCGAATCACTGACCGCGCGTGTCACGACATTAGACCAGGCGTTAAACGATGCACGCAGCGAAGTGAGCGAACAAACGCGAACGACGAGTCGTCTGGAAGATGACATCAACAACCGCGTCGATCTCTTAGACTCCCTGCCCGGTCGCGTGCGAAACAATGAAGAAGCCATCGTTACGATCAAGGGCATCTCGGCCGGTTCTCGCAAGGCCTGGCTGATCGCCGAGGCCGAATACTATCTTCAGATCGCAAACGCCCAGATCCAGTTAGCGAATAATCCTGTACTGGCAGCTGCCGCACTCGAACTCGCCGATCAACGTGTCCGAGAATTAGCAGACCCAACCTATACCGCGGTTCGCCGCAGCATCGCGGACGAGCTGGCAGCTTTACGCTCGGTGAACGGCAGCGACATTGAAGGCATGACGCTCACCCTTGGCTCGCTCGCCTCGATGGTGCCCACGCTACCACTGAAGACAGAGGATATCCGGGAGCAAACAGACGCGACGGCCGGCACCGAGGACTTACGAGGATGGGCGCGGGTCAAGCAAACGACATCGAACTTCTTCTCCGGCATGTTTAGCTACCGACGAGAAGATGAGCCGCTGAAGCCGATGTTGGCACCAGAGGCTGAGTATTTTCTTCGCCAGAACCTGCAACTGCAGTTGCAAGCGGCAAGACTCAGTTTGTTGCTGGGCGAGGCCGCGGCTTATCAGCAATCGATAGAGGACGCCGACACTTGGCTGGCTGAATACTTCGCGCCGGACGACGCGGGCGTGACGGCCGCGCGAGACATGCTGAAAGATGTTCAAGATGTCGACATGAACAACGAACGCCCTGATATTTCCGGCTCGCTGACCCTGCTGCGTCAACTCAGAGACATCGGGTCGTCTAACGAATGAAGTTCGCCATCTACATTATCGTCGCGCTCGTGTTCGGCGCCTTTGCTGCACAGTTTCTGATGGCAGACCCGGGCTACGTCGTGATCAATTTTCGGGGCTGGATCGTCGAGATGTCGGTCCCGGGTCTGGTCCTGTTGCTAGGCGCGGTGCTGCTGATCGCTTGGTTGGTGGTCAAGATCTGGCGCAGTCCTAGAAAGATGGGCGAGAGCTATGCCAAGTATCGTGGCAAGCGTGCGGGCAAACGCTTCACGCAAGGATTGATCGCCGTCGCCGAAGGAAACTTCACCAAAGGCGAGCGCTTGCTGACCAAAGGCGCCCGCTTTGCCGATGCGCCACTCTTGAACTACCTCGCTGCTGCTCGCGCAGCTCAACTGCAGCATCAGGATGAGCGTCGCGACAATTGGTTGAAGCTGGCGTACGAAAAAGAGCCAGAGGCCAGCGCCGCGATCTTGCTCACGCAAGCTGAGCTGCAGATCGCTCACGAGCAATACGAGCTCGCGCAAGCCACGCTGCGAAAAATGGATGAGCAGGAAAAAGGGCGGGGCCAGGCGGTTGTCCTGCTCGGACGGCTTTATCACCAGCTGGAAGATTGGCGTCAACTAGCGGATTTACTGCCGCGCCTGTCAGCCATGAACAAGCCGGACAAAGAGACACTGCGCACGTGGTATGTCGATGTTTACCGCCATCGACTTGCAGACGTCGCAAGCCACGCGGGTGATGCGAACCGTGAATGGCAGGAACTACCGAAGTCATACCGATCAGAGCCGGCTTTGCGCAACGCTTTCATCCGTGCGTTGCGCCAACTCGGTGAATCTGAAACGGCGGAAGTCGAAGCCCGCAAGATGCTGAAGCAATCCTGGGACCCCGGCCTGGTACTGCAATATGGCGAAATCGTCGCCAGCGATCCGGCCAAGCAGCTAAAGCAAGCGGAGAACTGGCTCGCGAAACGTCAAAACGACGCCGAGCTGCTATTGACCGCAGGCAGGCTGTGCATGGCTAACAAACTGTGGGGTAAGGCGCGCAGTTACATCGAGTCGTCCGTGGCGATCAGCCCAACGCCTCAGGCATACTCGACCTACGGCGAGCTGCTAACACAACTCGGTGAGAGCGGCGCCGCAGCAGACGCCTTCAAGCAAGGTCTTTCGCTCGCCGCTGACACCACGCCCGCGCTACCTAGCCCATCCTCTTGACCGGTTTCGACACATGTATTGCTGGACTCGGCTATACAGGTCGAGTGCTGGCGGATGCGTTGGTCGCGGATGGCCGGTCGGTCATCACGATGGCGAGGGGTGACGCGCACGGCGATGTGCCGCATTGGCGAGCAGACGTCGACGATGCTTCCTCGCTGATAGCGCCGCCGACGATAGACAGTCTTGCCTACCTGATCCCGCCCGGTGTTCAAGACAACCAAGAGGTTCGCTTCGCAAGGCTGATCGACGCGCTGCCGCAGTTTCCAAAACGCATTGTGCTGGCGAGCACCACCGGCGTTTACGGCAATCATTCGGGCGGCCTTGTCGATGAAACGACGCCGACTGCACCAGAGAGTCAGCGCGCCAAAGGTCGCGTGATGCTCGAAGCGTCTGCCCGCGCGCTGTGCGACGCCAACGGCGCCGAGCTCTGCATATTACGTATTGCCGGCATCTACGGCCCAGGCCGGCTGCCGATCGAGGCGATAAAGCGCCTGGACCCGATCATTGATCCGGTTGAGGCGAATCCGGGCAATCGTATTCACGTGGAAGATCTCGCCGCTATCTTTGCTGCAGCATTTGCGCATCAATCGCCGCCGCCGATCGTCAACGTCTGTGACGGTGACTACACAACCAGCCCGGCCTTCACGCTGATGGTCGCCGACGCGCTCGAACTGCCAGCACCACCCGTCATTTCATTAGCGGAGGCCGCGCAGCATTATTCGCCGATGCGTATGTCATTCATCCACGAGTCGCGGACGATCGTTAACGATGTGCTGTTGAATGAACTCGGCGTGACACTGCGCTATCCAACAGCAGCCGCCGGTATGCAGGCGTCACTGCCATAACGAATCCGTCGCTGGGCCAGTAAGCCTTCGTCTCTAAGGCTGCGAGCGCTTGGAGTTCAGCCACTTGATCAGCGGCTCCCACTGCTCCGTATCGGGCCATGCAAGATACTCGGGCAACTCGAAGACGCCGATGCCGCGCGTGTAGGCGCGCACATAGTTTTGTGCATCGCGGAGCCAGGTCAGATAGGGCACGCGCATGCGCTCGAGATAATCATCCAGCTCGTCGAAGATCAGCGTGTTTTCGCGCACTCGATTGCCAATGACACCGATCTTGGCTTGCTTGCGGCTAACCTTGCCAACCTTTTGCAGCTCGGCGATAAACTTGGTCGTCGCCTGCATATCGATCGTCGATGGCAACACCGGAACAATGATCGTCTCTGCATATTTCACGAGGTTCGTGAGTTCCGGGCCGTGCGAACGAGCCGGCGCATCAATGATGCAAACATCTGCCGTGCGCGGTAGATAACGCATACCGTCTTTCGCGCCATCAACTGCAGCAATCGCCGGCGCTGATTCCGGGCGCGCTTCGAGCCAATCGAGAGACGAACGTTGCGGATCAAAGTCTGCCAGCGCGACCTGTTTGCCTTCGACGGCGTAATAGGACGCTAGGTTGGTTGCTACTGTGCTCTTGCCGCAACCACCCTTTGCGTTCATGACAATGATATGACGCATCACTCTCCCCTTTATGATTTGGTTATTATGTTTAAAGTATATCCCAACCATTAAAAAGTCCATTCGCTGCATCAAAACGATCGTTCCTGCGATAATCCAACCATGAAAATCGCGTTCCAAAAAATGCATGGCCTTGGCAACGACATGATGGTGGTTGATTGTCGTGAGCTCGCGTGCGCGCCAACATTTGACACAACGCAAATCCGAGCATGGTCGAACAGAAAAACCGGCATCGGTTTCGATCAGTTGATGACGATCGAATCACCCAGTGACTCCGTCAACGATGCGCGTTATCGCATCTTCAATGCCGACGGCGGTGCGGTCGAACAATGCGGCAACGGTGTTCGCTGCGTCGCCGCAGCAATCGCAGCAAAACGCGGTGTTAGTTCGGCAGCGCTCACGCTCGAAAGTCCCGCGGGGCTGATCCATGCCGACGTTCAAAGCAACGGGGCGGTCAGTGTCAATATGGGTATACCCGACTTCACTCCTGCGGCCGTCCCAATCCATGCCGATGCACGCAACAATATGTATTCCTTGGAAATACTGGGTGAGATCATCGACGTCGCTGCTGTTTCTGTGGGTAACCCGCATGCCGTCGTAATCGTTGATGATGTGACGAGCGCGCCATTGCAGTCCGTCGGTCAAGCCATCGGAGCATCAGACTACTTTCCGGAAGGTGTCAACGTCGGATTTGCCGAAATCGTCGACCGCGACCATGTCCGACTTCGTGTCTTGGAACGTGGCGTGGGCGAAACACGCGCATGTGGCACAGGCGCTTGCGCAGCGATGGCGTGTCTGCGCGAACTCGGTCACCTAGATGCGTCAGCAACCATTACTCTGCCCGGTGGTTCGCTCGTGATAGACTGGGCGCAATTGGGGGAGCCGATCACCATGACAGGTCCGGCAACATTCGCATTTGAGGGTTGCATAACACTATGAGCAGCAGTGCAAAGACACGCGCGACGACCGACACCACAGCGATCAACGAAGAGGCGGTACGGGATTACCTGACTCGCCATCCAGAATTTTTTGAGGACAACCCACGACTCCTGCAGACCTTGAGTCTGCCGCACGAAAATGGCGGTACGGTCTCGCTGATCGAGCGTCAGGTTGCCTCATTGCGCAGCAATGAAATGACGATGAAGCGCAAGCTCAACGAATTGGTTGGCTTGGCCCGTCGCAATGATGCGCTCGCGAGCCGTATTCATGCGCTGGCGCTCGCCATGCTCGAGGCGACCTCACTCAGCGAGACGATTACAGTGCTCGAGGAAAAGCTGCGCCGCAGCTTCTCGGCCGATGAAGCTGTGCTCGTCCTGTTTGGTCAAGAACATACGTTTGGTGAGCTGACCAAAATGCGCTTCCTGCGCGTGCACGACCGTCATGACGAAGCATTGCAGTCATTCACGACATTCTTGGAGCGCGGCAACCCTCGCTGTGGCCAAGTCCGAGACACGCAACGTGAGTTCCTATTCAAAGGGAGCGCGCCAGAGATCGGGTCTGTCGCACTGCTACCGCTTGGCGCCGACTCGGAGCAGGGTATTTTGGCCATCGGCAGCAACAACGCGGATCACTTTCATCCCGCGATGAGTGTCGACTTCTTGCAACGCATCGGACAGATCATTAGCGTCGCGCTGGCGCGGTACTAAAAGGCAGCCAGCGAGCCGCGGTCGCGTCGAAAGAGGTCATGGACGCTGAACAAGAGGACCTGATCGAGCGTTTTGCGAAGCACATGTCCCATGAGCGGCGCCTGTCACCGCACACCGTCAGCAATTATCAACGCGATCTTCGCCAATTCTTTGAGTGGTGCGATGCACGCGGCTCGCGAAAATGGGCCGATATTCGTGGCACCGAAATCAAACGCTTTGCTGCACTGCAGTTTCGCAGTGGCAAGTCGGCCCGCAGCATTTCGCGGATGCTCTCGTCGATTCGCGCGTTCTACCGTTATCTGAAGCGAGAGTCTCTCGTCACTTCGAACCCAGCGGACGGGGTCGCAGCGCCAAAACCTGGCAAAAGGCTGCCAGGGACACTCGATGCCGATGCGATGGCTGCATTGCTCGCAATTGAAGGTGACGATCCGCTGACTGTTCGAGACCGCGCGATGATGGAGCTGCTCTATAGCTCCGGACTACGACTCGACGAACTGGTCTCGCTAGACCTCGCCGACCTGAACCTCACCGATCGTACCGCCCACGTGACCGGCAAAGGCAGCAAGCAACGCATTCTCCCCATCGGCAAACAGGCCGTTACAGCGATACAAGCTTGGCTCAGCATCAGAGGCAGCATGGCTTCTGCGGACAACTTAGCGGTATTCGTTGGCCAACGTGGGAAACGCATTGGACATCGTGCGGTCCAGCTTCGCGTCAAGCATTGGGCGCGGATCCAAGGCCTTGATGCGCGCATTTATCCCCACTTGTTTAGGCACTCCTTTGCGACCCATTTACTGGAGTCCAGCCAAGATCTGCGTGGTGTCCAGGAGCTCTTGGGACACGCAGACATCGCCACTACGCAGATTTACACGCATCTTGATTTCCAACACCTGGCCCAGATATATGACCAATCACACCCTCGCGCTAAGCGACGGGAAGATTGAATGACGCGAGCACACACGCTCGCAGCCAGGTGAACTATGCAGCAATTCGATGGGACGACGATCGTATCGGTTCGTCGCAACGGCCAAGTCGCCGTCGCCGGTGACGGGCAGGTCAGTCTCGGCAACACGATTATGAAGGGCAACGCGCGGAAGGTGCGGCGCCTTTACAAAGACAAAGTGATCGCCGGTTTCGCCGGTGGCACAGCAGATGCTTTCACGTTGTTTGAGCTCTTCGAGCAAAAGATGGAGCAGTACGGTAACCTGACGCGTGCCGCGATCGAGCTCGCCAAAGACTGGCGGACAGACCGCCGCCTGCGGCGCC
>JBCAZE010000102.1:0-11523 GCA_039700805.1 Pseudomonadota bacterium
GCGCAGGACAAACGGATGGCAGCGGATGGCGCCTTGACCAAAGATGATGAGCGAGCGCGTCAAAATGTTAGCGCCTTCAACAGTGATACCGATGGGTACCGCCATATAGCCGCGACCAAGGTAGTTTTTTGGCCCCATCATGACGCCTTTGCCGCCTTGAACATCCATGGCGTCGTTGGCGACTTTGCGTCCCATCTCTGTGCAGTGATACTTCAGAACGGCCGAAGGTACTGCTGGCTTCTCGCCTTCTGTAATCGCGCCTGATGTCACGTCGACAGCGGCATTCATAATGTAGGTATGACCGGCCATACGCACGATCGCCTCACCAACGCCTTCGAATTGGCCGATCGGAATATGGAACTGTTTTCGGATTCGCGCGTAAGCACCCGTTGCGAAGGTCGCTGCTTGGCCACCACCGGCGCCGCTGGACGGTAGCGTGATCGCGCGGCATTCATAATGTAGGTATGACCGGCCATACGCACGATCGCCTCACCAACGCCTTCGAATTGGCCGATCGGAATATGGAACTGTTTTCGGATTCGCGCGTAAGCACCCGTTGCGAAGGTCGCTGCTTGGCCACCACCGGCGCCGCTGGACGGTAGCGTGATCGCGCGGCCGACCGACAGGAGCTCGACCAGCATTTTCCAGCCTTTGCCCGCCATTTCCGGTCCGCCGATGATGTAGTCGAGAGGCACGAATACGTCCTTGCCGCTCGTCGGACCGTTTTGAAACGGTACGTTTAGTGGCAAGTGCCGACGGCCATGCACAACGCCGGGCGTGCTGGTTGGGACCAGTGCCGCTGTAATGCCATAGTCATCCACGTCGCCAATCAAATGATCCGGGTCAGAGAGTTTAAACGCGAGACCGAGCACGGTCGCAACCGGTGCAAGCGTAATGTACCGCTTGTTCCAGTTCAGCTTGATGCCGACGATCTCTTCGCCTTCCCACATGCCCTTGCATACCACGCCCGAATCGATGAGCGCGGCGGCATCCGAGCCTGCCTGAGGTGACGTCAATGCGAAGCACGGGATCTCATCGCCCGATGCGAGGCCTGGCAGATAGCGTTGCTTCTGGGCGTCGGTACCATAGTGCAGCAGCAGCTCAGCTGGACCGAGTGAATTCGGGACCCCGATTGTTGAGGCAACGACGGTGCTGCGCGTTGATAGTTTTTTCAGAATCTGGGCATTGGCATAGGGTGAGAACTCAAGGCCACCATATTCTTTCGGGATGATCATGGCGAAAAAGCGTTGCTCTTTGATATACGCCCAGATTTCCGGTGGCATGTCGCCCAGTTCATGACAGATCTGCCAGTCATCAATCATGCGGCACAGCGTTTCCGTAGGCCCGTCAAAAAACGCCTGTTCCTCTTCCGTCATCTTCGGCGCTGGCATCGACATCAAGCGATCCCAGTTCGGCAGTCCCGTAAACAGCTCTCCGTCCCACCAGACGCTGCCGGCCTCTAGTGCTTCACGCTCTGTGTCAGACATCTGCGGTAACATGGTTTTGTAAACGCCGAGCATGCGGCGCGTGATTTGATCGCGACGGAAATCGTCAAAATTAAGGACGACCATGATCAACACGGTGAGCCAAAGCAGCAACATGACGAAACCGTAGCCGTCGCCAAACACTTGGTAGACGCCGACGATGGCAGCCATTGTGATGGTGGCGGTTTTAAGATCGACACGTTTGTAAGCCAGCGTCAGCGCACCGCCAACAACAAGAACAAACCAGAACAGGCCAGAGATAAAGTCAAACACAGAGCGTCTCCGTGAAAATTAAAGCAGTGACTCGATGGCCGCGCGTTCTTCACGCAGCTCAGTTTCGGTGGCGTCCATCAATGCGCGGCTGGCATCGCTGATTTCCAACTCACGGATGATTTGGTACTCGCCATTGGCGCACTGCACAGGGAATGAGTAGATGATGCCCGGTTCTACGCCGTAGCTGCCATCGGCAGGAACCGCCATGCTGACCCAGCTGTCGGCAGCGCTGCCGAGTGCCCAGTCGTGCATGTGATCAATCGCAGCCGATGCGGCGGACGCGGCCGAAGAGGCGCCACGGGCTTTGATAATCGCCGCACCACGTTGTTGAACCGTCGGGATGAAGTCGTTGCTGACCCAATCACTGTCGACCAGATCCGGCGCAGACTCACCGGCAACCGTGGTGTGCGTGATATCCGGGTATTGGGTCGCAGAGTGATTGCCCCAGATCGTCATATTGCGAACATCGCTGACATGCTTGCCGGTTTTCTCGGCGAGTTGGGCAATCGCGCGGTTGTGATCGAGGCGCGTCATCGCGGTGAAGTTGGCTGGATTCAGGTCGGGCGCGTTTGCTTGAGCGATCAGCGCGTTGGTGTTCGCTGGGTTGCCAACAACCAATACCTTGATATTACGGTCGGCAACCTTATTCATTGCCTGGCCCTGGGCCGAGAAGATTTTCGCATTCGCTTCCAGGAGGTCTTTGCGCTCCATCCCTGGACCCCGTGGGCGTGCGCCAACGAGTAACGCGTATTCCGCATCCTTGAATGCCACTTCGGCGTCGTCTGTTGCCACAACGCCGGCAAGCGTCGGGAAAGCACAATCATCGAGCTCCATAACAACGCCTTTAAGCGCGTCTAGTGCCGGCGTGATTTCCAGGAGCTGCAAGATAACCGGCTGGTCGGTACCGAGCATTTGCCCCGAAGCGATGCGAAATGCGAGCTGATAGCCAATCTGGCCGGCGGCGCCAGTGATGGCAACGCGAACAGGAGTCTTCATGGATGTTGTCCCTTTATTAGTTGTCCCGAATAAACGACAAGTATCTCACAGAGCGGCTCTTGTTGCATCGCAGCATACCAAGTCCGGAGTGTGAACTGTGTCCATTTTCGCGGCAATTCTTGAAAACACCTGAGTTTTAGTGTTATAGTCAGGTACAACACTAACCCAGAGGCACAGGATCATGTATAGTCGGATCGACAGGGATTCATTCAGCGTTAGGACTCGAGAGAGTCGTGGCAATGTTTGGAGTGGCGTCGTAGCGCTTGCGTTGCTGGCGATGTTCACTGTCGCGCTAATTGCGAGCGAAACGGATTCACGTGGAGACTCAAAGGCGAGCGCTCCGACCACCATGGTGATCGCGGGCCAATAGGCTCGAGGCTATGGCAGATACCAATAAAAAAACGAGTGACTGGACGCTGATGGACCCCAAATGGAACGATGATGTGCCGATTTACCGACAGCTTCGGGACCGCGTGGTCGCGATGTTGCTCGAGGGCGTGCTTGGTGATGGGGATGCCTTGCCATCGGTGCGTAACGTCGCAGCCGAGTATCGGCTCAACCCGCTAACGGTCCTGAAGGGCTATCAAGAACTCGTCGACGAAGAGCTCGTCGAAAAACGTCGCGGGCGCGGTATGTATGTACTCCCCGGTGTTAGAGAGAAGCTGCTCAACGATGAGAAAGAGCGGTTTCTGCGCGATCAATGGCCCGACGTGTTGGCCACCATCCAACGATTGGAATTGGACCCGGAAACGTTGCTCGCCAAAGATTCACAGCCGAAAGACGAATAAGAACGAATAAAACGGGGACACTATGGCGCCGCTTATACAAGCAAAGAACGTCAGTAAGCACTACGGTGATGTGCGCGCAGTCGACGATGTTAGTTTTGATATCGAGCCTGGCCGCATCGTAGGTCTGATCGGTCCAAACGGCGCCGGCAAGACGACACTGTTGCAGGCCGTGCTAGGGCTCACCAAATACCAAGGCAGCTTGTCGGTTTGTGGCATTGACCCTTACAGCGATCGCCAAGCACTGATGAAGTCCATTAGTTATGTTGCGGACGTCGCCGTGCTGCCAAAGTGGATCACCGTGTCGCAGTTGTTGGATTACGTGGATGCTGTGCATCCTAAGTTTAGTCGCGCCGACGCCGAGGCCGCGTTGCGTCAGACGAAGGTCAAGCCCAACGCCAAAGTCAAAGCCCTCTCGAAGGGTATGGTGGCGCAGCTGCATCTCTCGGTGATCATGGCGATCGACGCGCAGCTTCTCATTCTTGATGAGCCCACGCTTGGTCTGGATATCTTGTTCCGCAAAACCTTTTATTCCGAGCTCTTGAGTGATTATTTCAACGAGGAGCGCACGATCATCATTACGACCCACCAAGTTGAGGAAATCGAGAATATCCTCACGGACGTGATGTTCATCGACAACGGGCGCATCGTCCTTAACGAAACGCTAGAGTCGATTGGTGAGCAATACACCGAGCTAATGGCGAGCGCAGAGCACGCCGACGCGGCGCGGGCATTTCAGCCTATTTCCGAGCGCAGCGTGTTTGGTAAAACGGTCTTCACATTCGCGGGTGCGCCGCGTGAGCAGTTGAAGTCGTTAGGCGAGGTGAGAACGCCTGGGCTGGCTGACCTATTCGTTGCACGGATTTCTAAGGAGCGCGCCGCATGATAACAACCATGCCTATGTTGTTGCGACGTGAGCTCTGGGAGCATCGTGCGCTTTACGCAGCGCCGTTTGTGCTTGCCGCATTAGTCGTGTTCGGTTTTGTACTGTCTTTCTTTACGCTGATTTTTACCGGTTCCTCGGTAAACGCGGCTGTATCGGCGCTGGAGCTGACCGGTGCGCCGGGTGGTCTCGCGGGCGGTGCCGCATTGGTTGGGGTGCCGTTTCTCTTTATGTATTTCGTGTTGGTCGGTGTCGTGTTTTTCTACAGCGTTTCTGCGCTGTCGGAGGAGCGAAAAGACCGCAGCATTCTGTTCTGGCGCTCATTGCCGGTGACGGATACGGAGACGGTGCTATCGAAATTCCTGACCGCTATCTTGGTCGCGCCGGTGATTACCATTGTCATGGTCGTGATCACACATGTGATTCTGCTTGTTCTTGCCTCTGTCGCGATTATGATCGGTGGTGGTAACCCCGTTGAGCTGTTACTCGGTCCGCTACCGTTCGTGCAGATTTGGGTGCTGCTCGCCTATATGCTGGTCACTGCGTCACTGTGGTTTGCACCCGTCGTCGCCTGGTTCTTGATCTGCTCTTCGTTCGCGAAGAATCGGTCAGTATTTGTTTGGGTGTTTGTGCCTTGGCTTGTATTGATCATGTTGGAAGGCATCGTATTCCGGAAGCCATTCGTCGCGCCGATGATCGCGCGCCGCTTTAGTGATGGAGTTCCTGCTGCATTTGATGCGCCAGCCGTTGGCGTTTTGCCGGACAACATCGACGAGGAAGTTTTCTTCGAGATGTTGAAGGCGAACGACTTGAATATCTTGGAGCTCATCGCGCCCGGCAAGTTCTTGATGACCCCAGGATTGTGGACGGGACTCATCGTGGCAGCGATTTTTCTGGCAGGTGCGATCTATTTCCGCCGCTTACGCGCCTGAGGTTTGCGACGTTTGGCGTCGCGACGTGTCGACGCATCCGGCTTTGCGGATATCTCAAGTTTCTTGAGCCGGGCGCGGAATTGATGGTAGCTGAGCGCCAGTAAGCCCGCCGCCGTTTTTTGATTGTAGTTGGCGCGCTCAAGCGCTTCTAAAATAAAGCGTCGTTCGAACTTGTCGCGTTCCGTCACGAGGTTACACGGCAGCATCAATTTCCGATCTTGCGCTGATGCACGAATCGTCGCAGTGGGTCCTGCCGTCGATTCTGTCGTCAATCTGAACGGCGAGTCGAATGCGTCGAAGACGATGTCGTTGACGGGTTCCTCGATGTCCTCGTTTCGGTAGACTGATCGTTCAACGGCGTTTTTCAATTCCCGTACATTGCCTGGCCAGTCATGGCGCAACAGGGTTGAGGCGGCATGCGCTGAAAACCCCGAGAAATGGTCCCGCTTCAGCTCCGCGCACATGTTGACGGCAAAGCTGTGGGCCAGAGGCAGGACATCTTCAGCGCGTTCTCGGAGCGGCGGTACGGTAATCACGTCGAACGCTAATCGATCGAGCAGGTCAGCGCGAAAGGTGCCTTTCTTGACACGAGCAGGAAGGTCTTCATTGGTTGCTGCGACCAACCGAACATCAACAGTGATCGTATCGCTACCGCCAACGCGCTCGAATTCGCCGTATTCAATCACGCGTAGGATTTTCTCCTGAACCCGCATGGATACGGTGCCCAGTTCGTCCAGAATCAACGTGCCGCCGTCTGCCCTTTCAAAGTGGCCAAGATGCTGCCGCGTCGCACCGGTGAATGCGCCTGCTTCGTGTCCGAAGAGTTCTGACTCCAGAATGCTCTCAGTCAACGCGGCGCAGTTAACTTTGATCAAGGGCTGCTCCCATCGTTCGGAGAGGAAGTGCAACCGCGAGGCGATGAGCTCTTTACCCGTCCCGCGTTCACCGATGACTAAAACCGGCCGCGCAACCGGTGCCGCGCGCGACACATGTTCTAGCATCGCAAGGAATGTGGGGGCCTCGCCGATCAGTGGATCTCTTCGCATTGGTTAAAAATACTAAAAAATAAATAAAAAATAAAAAAAATAGTCAAAAAAACTAAACTGAGTATGCAGTGCAGCGCAGCAAGATTGTCATTTAACCCATAAAAAACAATAGCTTAAGATATTCCCGACGACTTGGCACGATTCCCGCATTATTCTGAACGAGCAAAACATTTTTTTAGAGGCATTCGTTATGGGTATCTTTTCGCGTTTCAGCGATATCGTGAATTCAAACATCAACGCCATCCTTGATAAGGCAGAGGATCCAGAAAAGATCGTTCGTCTGATGATTCAGGAGATGGAAGACACGTTGGTCGAAGTGCGGTCTGCGGCTGCACGCTCAATTGCTGACAAGAAGCTATTAAATCGCAAGCTTGAGGCGCTTGAGAAAGATGTCGTCGAGTGGGAGGCCAAAGCAGAGCTGGCGCTTTCCAAGGGCCGCGAAGATTTGGCCAAGGCGGCATTGGTTGAGAAGAACAATGCGGGTCAAGCCGCGGACGCCGTGCGTGATGAGTATCAGGCTGTCGAAACCGGCTTGTCTAAATTGAACGAAGATATCGCACGATTGGAAGGCAAGTTGAAGGACGCAAAGCTGCGTCAAGAGTCGCTTCTGTCGCGTCACGAGACCGCTAAGAAGCGTCTCAAGGCACGAAATCTGACGCACACCTACAAAGTCGATGACGCCCTGGTGCGATTTGAGCAATACCAGCGCCGAATGGAAGACGTCGAGAGCAAGGTGGAAGCATACGATCTCGGCACAGCGAAAGACTTGGATCAGGAGTTTGCGAGTTTGGAAGCGGAAGAGAGTATTCGTGATGACTTTGAGCGACTGAAGGCACGTCTTGCTGCACGTAACGCCGAGTAAGCGCCACGATGAGTGAATTTACATTCGTACTGGCGATTCTGTTTCTGACGATCGTCGTACCGCTGGCAATCATTCTGCACTTCATCACGAAATGGAAGGCCTCACGCGAGCTCACGCGCTCCGATGAGACATTGATTGAGGAAGTATGGGAAATCGCCCAGAAACTGGAGACACGCGTTCAGGTTCTGGAGGAAATATTGGATATGGAAGCCCCTGACTGGAGGACAAAACAATGAGTCGCGACTACCGTCGCTATTTGAGCGGGTTATACCGCGATCGGGAAAACGGATGGTTCTATGGCGTTTGCGCAGGCATCGCGGATCGATTCGAAGTTGATGCAACTGTGGTTCGGATTCTGTTCGTCCTAGGCGGCATATTCATGACAATGTTCACTGTGATCCTATACGCGTTAGGTGCAGCATTGTTGAGTGATCGACCTTTGTCGTCACGGCACCCGGATCGCGAGCGTGAGTTTTGGCGTAGGGATAGGAGTTACTAATCGATGAACAATCACAGACGGTTTTACCGCGACAAAACGAACAAGAAGATCGGTGGTGTTTGTGCAGGTCTGGCGGACTATTTTGGCTTCGATCTCACCGTTACGCGCCTGCTTGCTGTGGTTGCACTGCTCGTTGCCGCGCCGCCCGTTATTTTGCTTTACATGGGTATCGTGTTCTTAGTACCCGCACGTGAGACGCATGATGGGATTGCTGAGCCGCAAAGAAAAGAGTTCCGAACACATTTGCGGTCCTCGCCTGCGGCAACAGTCACCGACGTGAAGCGGAGCCTGTTGAGACTGGACGCCAGACTCGCGAAAATGGAGCGTATTGTTACGTCGCCGCGGTTTGACCTCGACCGGAAGATTCGCGATCTGTAAGGCGCGACTTCAACGAGATCACTGAGTTTTATTGCCAAGGGAGTTTTTGATGTTTCCAAGTAATCCGTTTTCGATGGTTGTCTGGATTGTATTGATCGCGTGCGCGTTTAGTCTCGCGAAGCATTACATCGACGCAAGGCAACACAAGCCGGTCGAAACGGACTCGGATCACAATGCCGAGATTCGAGACATCATCAGCCGTCTTGAACACAGGATTGTTGTTCTTGAGCGTATCGTGACCGACAGCGGTTACGACCTAAAGCGCGAAATCGATAACCTGTAGTTCGCTACCGTTCTAGCAGCCGGTAATGGAT
Organism: Pseudomonadota bacterium; assembly: GCA_039700805.1. GTDB lineage: Bacteria > Pseudomonadota > Gammaproteobacteria > Steroidobacterales > Woeseiaceae > CALBPI01. Next base: position 8,453 of record JBCAZE010000102.1, read on the forward strand.
TGACCGGCTGCGCCGATCATCAACGTCCACCGTGAGCAGGTGGATCGTATCACTCAGCGCCCTTCGCTTTGTACGCGCGCACCTGAACATTAAACTCATTGGCTTGGGATTCCATTTCCTCGACAGCGGCGTTGTAGCGCTTAGTGAACAGCGCATTGCGTTGCTCTGTGATCTCGGCTGCCTCACCTTCTTCGCCCGCATTCTGATTCTCGCTTTCCAAGCAATCGAGATAAGCATTCATATCGTTCATGTAGGCTTTGATCGCCTTTGAGCCTTCCAGCATCTCTTCTTTGCTGGCATCGGTGCCATTCGGGATCGTTATGCGCGATGGATAGTCGCACGCGCCGTAAGCAACGCTCGATAAGGAGGCCATTGCGGCGATAAATACCAGACGAGATATAACGTTCATGTTGCTTAACTCCCCAAATTCATAAGCGGCGTGATCTTTGACCGCGCGAGATGCGAGAAGTTTATAAGCAAAACGGGATGATTTCTAATGCGTCTGAGCCGTGTATTCAGCCGAATAGTGCTCGCATTTGGTCCGTACCGTCTTGTTGCGCGGCGAGGCGCTCAGCGAACCCGTCCGCGGACATGGGCTCCCCAAACAGCATACCCTGGCCAAAGTCGCATTTTAGCGCGCGGAGTAACGATAGCTGCGCTGGTGTCTCAATCCCCTCTGCAACGACTTCGAGCCGGAGGTTGCGGCTCATATCGACGATGGCTGACACGATGGCTGCGTCATTGTCGTCTACCGCAGAGTTGGTAACGAAGGAGCGGTCGATTTTTAATGTTTTGATTGGGAATTTTTGCAGCGCGCTGAGTGATGAATAGCCTGTGCCAAAGTCATCAATCGCTAGTTGAAGTCCGTAAGCGCGGAGTTTATCGAGGACTTCTAGCGTACGCGGAATATCCTCCATCAACGTGGTCTCAGTGATCTCAAATTCGATGTCGCTCGGTTTGATGTCGTAGCGTTGGAAGATACGGTTAATGCGATTAAAGAAATTACGCTGACGGAGTTGTTTCAAGGACAGGTTGATTGCGATGCGGCCGCATTCCCCGACCTCTTCATGCCAGATCGCGATATCTCGACACACACGTTCGATCACCCACTCGCCAATTTCGATGATCAAGTTGGTTTGTTCCGCCAGCGGAATGAACTCGTTCGGTTGCACGCGTCCATGATCGGGCATATCCCAACGAACCAGTGCCTCGGCCCCAGCGATTCGGCCTGTCGACAACTCGTACTTCGGTTGGTAATTCAACAGCAGCTCATCGCGCTCAAAGCTTCGGCGCAATCGACTCTTCATCATCAAGCGCTCAACTGCGGCGTCATTCATCGAGGCGTCATAGAAGGCGAGTCGGTTACCACCGGCCTTCTTGGCGGAATACAACGCCGCGTCCGCATTGCGCAAAAGATCAATGACGTTGTCAGCATCGCTCGGATAGAGTGCGATACCGAGGCTCGCGGTCATGTACACCTCATTGGTTTGCACCATAAACGGTTCCGCGATGTCTCCAAGCAGCGCACGCCCTGTACCTCGAAGGCTTTCTTGCATGTCCTCGACCACGGGCAAGTTGTCGATGAATGCAGCGAACTCGTCGCCCGCCAGGCGACCGATCACGGCACCTTCCGGAAGACCTTCCTTCATACAGCGCGCCATCGTCTCGAGCGTCGTGTCGCCGGCCAGGTGTCCGAAGGTATCGTTAATATCCTTGAACTGATCAATGTCGAGATAAAATAGCGCGAGCACCGTATTGTTTCGTCGTGCCTTCGCGATGGCTCGTTGCAGCAGATGCTGAAATTGCATGCGATTGGGCACTTTGGTCAGTGGATCCATCCGCGCGAGGTAGCGAATCCGTTCTTCTGATCGTTTGCGTTCACTGATGTTCTGGGCGGAGTAGATGCGTCCTGCGAGCATGGGATCGTCAGTGCGAATCACCGACATGCTCCAGGCAACGGGTAATGCTTCATTCTCACTGGTGGCAAGGCGCGCATCTCGCGCCTGCATGCCGGGCAACATTTTGCTGAAGCCAGCTCTGTCGGCTTCGACGATGAGGTCTTCGATCGACATGCCGAGTAGGGTGGTTTCTGTGTAACCCGTCAGGCTGATGGTCGCTGGGTTGCAATGTGTGATGACGCCCTCTTCGCTGGTTACGATAATCGCGTCGTTCATGCTGGCAAGCACATTGTCGATGTAGTCGCGCGATATGGTCGTTTGCCGCAACTGATCCCGCATCGCATTAAATGCGCCGGCCAGCGTACCGAGTTCGTCTTCGCGATCGACCGCCAGCTTATCCCCATAGTCGCCGGATTGAAGTCGTCTCGCTTGACGCGTGATAGCGCTAATCGGGTCGATCAGGCGTCGTGCAGAAATCCAGCTGATCAGTCCGCACACCAACGCAACGATGAGTGAAACGGCGATCGCCCATATCGTGGCGCGTTGTCGCCAGCCCGAGCGAATCTCTCGCTGGCGATCCGCAAACACCTCGAGCTCTCGGTTGAAGTCCGCTAGGGAGAATTCGAGCTGCAACAGCCCCAGCCGCTCTCCATTCAAAATGATGCTTCGACGCGAGATGAGTCGGTCGACGGTCCAAATGAGGTTGCCATCGCGCGACAAATCCGGTGCACCCGTGCTGCTACCGGCGATAATCGATGACTGGTTGTCCAGGACGAATACCCGGTCCAATGAGGCGAGGTCCTCAACGGATTCGTCGATCGAGCGTTTGAGATCTGCGATTCGGCGGTCGCGCAAAAGCCCATCGATTTCACGCTCTAGCGAGGTCGTTGCCTGACCCGCTCTGATTTCAAAACTCTGCGTGAGCGTTTGACGGCGCTGGGCCACGCTGTCATTCAGGAATCGGTCGATGATGTAATTGGTGTTTGCGTACAGCACCAAGATTGCCGCACAGACCATAGCCATGGTCAGCATCAGCGCGCTGAAGAACAGTCGCGGTGCCAGTGCCCGGGGGAAGAGGCGCATTAGAACCTACCCTCGGTGCTTTTGCTCTTCTGTATTTGTAGAGCCATTCACCCAGCCTAGCCGTTTATTCTTGTTATGACATGGCTTCAC
>JBCAZE010000269.1:0-2723 GCA_039700805.1 Pseudomonadota bacterium
CAAAAGCGTTACGAGAAGGATCTTTCTCATCTCGGCGAGCGTCACCTATGGGTCATTTGCAGTCCCACATTGATTCCAAGAACGAGCGCCTACCGTCCACTTCCAAGCGATCTTTAGTCTCTATCAGATCTGACAACGACTGTACGGTCGGGTCTGCGTTAGGACATCTTACTGGTTGTCTCACTACCCCAATCCCCCTTGCTCAGCTCGGGTCGTACACGACGTGGTTCCCTTACCTGTGTTCAACGCACGAACTCGGAACCGACGGGTCGTTGATATCATAGGTACAGACGTACCACCTCGCGGAGGACTGCCGTGTATCTCGGTCAAAAGCTACCCAGATTCGCGTCTCGCTTGTTCCAACGATGGTGCCGCCAAGCTTGAGCAACGCAGATACGGTGTATGTCCGAGCACTTTGCTGAGCGCTGGCCCCGGTCGCGGCTAACGCTAAAAGCGAGAAAGCAACAACTGTCGCGAACAAACTCCGTCGTTGTGAGGTGATAGTGGACCGGTCGGTTCTCATGGAGACCTCCTATTTCAGAACTGGCAAGGTCCTCTCAATATCCAGCTTCGCCTCGAGGGTTTCAACCATTCGCTCGGCCGCAGTGCTGACCAAGGCGTCGGATAGACCCGCAAAAAGTCCTTTTCGACGCGAGTAGTCGAGTGCGTAGGAGACGCCGAAGTCTTGCTCAAGAACCGTCTCAAGGTCGCCGATGCCATCGACCAGGCCCATTTCGACAACCTCTTCTCCTGTCCAAAAGTCTCCACTGAACAAGATCTCAGGTGCCGCGTTAAGGCGACCTTCCCGGCCGGCAACAACGGTCGCTATAAAGTGCTTGTGGATTTTCGCCAAAGATGCCTTCATTTTCTCTACGTCGTCCGGCTTGAGTTCCTCAAAGGGGTCCAGCCGGTGTTTGAACTCTCCGGACGTGATGACACGGTTTTCGACTCCGAGACGGTCCGCGAGCTCCGAGAAGCCCTTGTTGGCCATGATTACGCCGATAGACCCGGCAATCGTCGATTCGTTCACGTAGATTCGATCGGCAGCAACCGCTGTCATGTATGCGCCGCTCGTAAGCTGATCTTCACCGATCGCAATGACCTTCTTGTTGTACTTCTCCTTCATGCGAACGATGTAGTCATGCAAAGCGTCCGCTTGGACCGGTGTACCTCCGGGCGAGTTGATCAGGAGAACGACACCAACGGCGTTCTCGTCCATGAACGCGCGAGTGAGGACAGGTTTAAGAAACTCGGCAGAACCAGAGCCGCCTGGCTCAATTGTCCCGCGAATCCTGACGAGCGCTGCATATGGCTCGTCGGCCGGTATTTGCAGAGACGCGCTCCGGCCAAAGACGGACTTCGTAGCAACGAGGTTGTAGGTGATGGAAAAGATGATGATCGCGGCGATGGCCATCATGCGATAGTTCGCGTGACGGCGTGACTTGGATAGCTCAGTAGTCACTACCGTGGCTAGCGCTCCGGCAAGATCTTGTTCCGATTCCGGCTTATCCTTACTTCCAAACATCGTCGTACTCCTGCGTGTGGGTTATCGAAATTATATGTTTTCCTACAATATCTAGCTAGCATTTTGTTTGGAAAGTCAAAAACACATGTTTTTATGCTATTAAACCGTTTGCGAGAGCACGGGCCGGTTATATATTCTCGTATATTGACCCTAACTGCACCTAGGAGGCTGACATGTTTAGTCTGTTCTTGAAGACTGTAGTTCAGTTCTTCGGGCTACCAGCTGCTGTCCTTTCGTGCGCTTGGTGGGGGTACGCAACCGCGGTTGTGGCACCGGACGCGAGTGCGGCGGAGTGGATCTGGACCGGATTGTTCAGTCTGATGGGACTTGAGCTTCTGGTTTGGAGGATGAAAGATAGTCTTGGGCTTTCGGGGCTTTTGGTCGTGTGCATTTCCGTAGTCATCGGACTACCGTTCCTGGCAATCGCGAATCGTTGGGACGTAATCCCCGAATTGTGGGCGCACACTCTAGACTACGGCGGCGTCCTGATCGGACTATTGCTTCTCGCCGCGTTTTCAGTTCCGGTTCGTTGGATAAGAAATGGTCTCACTGTCCTGGATTTGTACGAGAGGACTGAAAACCTGCCACGAGGCTCTCTGTCCAACGCCCTCAAGCGTCTCGGCGAGCAAGAGCGATAGCGATTACATCAAAGATTCGAGATTATCGAATCTGGCAGTAACTCGCAGATAAGACTTGTATACCTTAGACGCGTAGCTGCGCCGGATGGCGCGGCTACGTTCCTTGGGGCTGTACCCAGCGTTATAGGCACCTACGGCAAACCAATCGATTCCGGTGTTCGCAAAGTTGGACGCAAGAACCCAAGCGCCGACATGAATGTTGAGGCAGGGCGACGTCTTTACCTCGGCAAAGTTGATCCCCTGTTCCTGCAATGGGCCTTCCCATCGGGAGTTAATCTGCATAACCCCGTAGTCGATTGAGCCATTCGCATTGCTGTTGACAGCGTCCATGCTGATACCGCTCTCAACGTTAGCTATCGCAACAAGGAGCGCCGGATCGATCGAGTACATCTTTGCCGCACTCATGAAACAGCTTTCGAACGGCACTAATTCGGGAGTCGACTCGCCATCGGAATCCGCAAGAGCGAGCCCTGGAAGTAGAGAAAGGGTCAGTAAGACGAAACGCAACATCACTACGCACCGTCGATCGTGTTTCCGGAGTAGTTTCGCGATCGGCGTTC
>JBCAZE010000103.1:0-11399 GCA_039700805.1 Pseudomonadota bacterium
GCGATGGAGGGGTAAGAAGCATGAAAAGAATTCTGATCTTTGGTTTCGTCTCGTTGATGCTATCGGCAACGGCAGAGGCACAATTTCTCGACAAATTGAAAGACGCGACGAAACGCGGCGCCGAACGTGCGGTGGAGCGAGAGGCGGAACGTCGCGCAGATGAGGCGGCCACCAAGGCGATCGATTCGGTGATTTGCGCGGTGACGGATCTTGTGTGTATCCAGCGCGCTCGCGATGCGGGTCAGGACGTTGTCGTGACCGATGCGAACGGCGATGCACTGCCAGAGGACCAACAAGCAGCGGCAATTTCGAACGCCGGTGCTGCGCCTGCAAGACCGGGTGAAGGGGTTTGGGCGAACTACGATTTCATCCCTGGCGATCGTCCTTTGTTCATTGAAGATTTCGAAGAGGAATATGTCGGTGATGTCCCGCGGCGAATTGGTTTCGTCAGCGGCAACATGGAAACCGTCGAGTGGCAAGGGCAACAGCTGATGCGAATCACGGCGGATTCAGGATTCACGATTGATCTTGCCGAGCAACTGCCAGATCGGTTTACGATCGAGTTCGACATTTATTCCACCAACTATTGGCATAGTTTGTGTCTTGCGACAGGACCGCTGGATGCATCGGATAAACCGTTCAGTTGTTTTCAGGGTCGTGCCAAGAACTACAGCTCTGCGTTTTTTACAGTAGCGGATTACTTCAAAACAGGCATACGCGGCGGCAGTGGCGGTGTGAGTACCGCGCGACAGAATCGTATGCTCGAGCAGCTCACACCCGTTCGCATCATGGCCGACGGCAAGTACGTCAAGATGTATCTTGGTGAGACACGCGTCGTGAATGTGCCGAACGCTGATTTGGCGCGCGGCAATCAGTTACACGTTCATATTGTCGGTGAGCTGAGTCAGGAGAAACCGATGTACTTGGATAACCTCCGGGTCGCATCGGGTGGGCGCGAGATACTCTACAAACGGCTCATGGCCGATGGTCGATTCGCGACCCAGGGGATTTTGTTTGCAACGGGCAGTGCGACGATACGCCCAGAGTCTACCCCGACGCTGAAGGAGATCGCACGTACGATGGACCGGTATCCCGATCTGAGACTGCGTATCGAAGGTCATACGGACACAATGGGCAGCGCGGCGACCAACAAGGCGCTCAGTACGGCGAGAGCAGATGCTGTGCGCGAACATTTGATGGAAGCCTATGGAATTAGTGGCGACAGGCTCGAGTCCGATGGCTTTGGTCCGGACAAGCCTGTTGCGGACAACGGTACGCCGGAGGGGCGTCAGCAGAATCGACGCGTCGAGCTCGTTCGTCTTACAACTTAGTCGTTTCCTCAAAGACTGGATGCTTATTGCACGATTCCTGCACATTCCATGGATAGCCTTATCACCGATCGTAAGACGGTGCGACGCGCTGAATGGCGGCGCGTCGTCCGAATTGAAGAGAGTGATTGAGGTATGAACATGGTGACCGAGACGAGAACAATGAAGCGATGGTCGGCGCTTGCACCCGTGATGATGCTGGCATGTGCTGGTGCGACAGCCGACGATAATCGCGGCCCTAGGCGGGGGCCACCACCCGAAGCCTTCGAGGCTTGTGCGGAAAAAGTCCAAGGAGACGTCTGTGGCTTCACAGGTCGGCGTGGCACTGTCGAGGGTATGTGTGAAATCCCGAGAGGTGGCGAAGACGGCTTGGTTTGTGCACCGGAGCATCGTCGCGGTGGCCCGGACCGGCCGCCAGCAGATGATCCTAACGACGGCGCGGATACTGAAGACGACCAGGAGTGAGTCTTGGCGTTTGTGCAACCCTGATTGGAGGTATCGCCAAGAATCTGCTCCTCTTAGGCGGTGTCCTCTGATCGGGGTTTTTGTAACGCACGTCGTTTGCGACGCATAGCGCGGTACGTATCACGTTGTCTACGAATCAATGTGAGCGGGTAGAAGTCGCCGATCAGATGCGCGCCAAACGCAGCAACAATACCGAATGGCGAAAACAGCAGTACGATGTTGAGACAATAGAACCCTGCGTGGAACCAAAGAATTCTTGTGCCTTGGTATGCGTGGGCGGCAAGACAGGCAATCAGACCCAAAGCAACAAACGAAAGCCGCGCGTCGAACAGATTGCCGAGAAAGTAAACCAGAAAGCCGCGGTACAGTAGCTCCTCGGTAAACGGATTGAGCGCGAGCGCGACTCTTAGTCTCCAGACCTTATCCTTATCGCGTGGCCAGATGCTGCGAGCGCCGATGTAGGCAGCTGCCGTCATCTCATCGCTGGCACCGAGTCTTCGAATGATCCATTCGAAAATCGCAACGAAGATCGCATAGCTGAGACAGCCGGCGATAAATGCCAGCGGCCAATAGTAGCCGAGTGGTTGAAAACCAAAATCCCTGGGGTCGGGTTGGGCAACAACAACATAGTAACCACTCAGCGCGACCAACAGCCATTGGCCACTGAAAAGTCCATCAACGAACTGGTTCGACGTGCGGGATGGCAGTTTTAGTAACCAATCATCGCTGTTATCTCGCATTTTCCAAGCGGTCGCGACACCGTTCCACATGGCGCCGACGATCAAGAAAACAAAGCTTGCTACCAATAGGGTTTCGGTGAAGCTGAAATCGTTCATCAATTGCACTTTCTTAAGCAGCCATTGCTGGCATCATACGTGAACGAAATTTGTTTTTGCGTGCTGCGCGTCGGTGTTGTCAGGCATGGTTGTGCTGGCCTCGTACGTGATAGCGATAACGAAAAGGTAGCGTTCTTCATCATGCGAACAATCGTCAAAATCACAGTAGTTCTACTCGGCGTTGCGATCATCTATCTATCCTTTTGGCCAACGCCTCTTGAGCCCGTTGCCTGGGAAGCGCCTGCTGATACGGGGTTCACAGGCGACTACGCTGCCAATGATCGTCTGTCCGATATGACGTTGATTCCGGTGGCCGGCGAGACGGCACCTGAGGATATCGCAGCGATCAACCTCGATGGTGTATTGACACTCTTTGCATCCTCGAAATCCGGCGCGATCCTACGTATCGACCCGGTGTCGCTCGATGTTTCAGTGTTCGCAAGAACAGGTGGGGTACCGCTCGGTATCGAATTCTTGGACGACGGCACGTTGCTTGTCGCGGACGCGTTCAAAGGATTGCTGTCGATTTCACCGGTCGGCGACGTTCGTGTGCTCACCGATAGCGTTAACGGCGAGCCGATTCTCTACGCGGATGATCTCGACATCGGTCCAGACGGTGTCATCTACTTCTCAGATGCATCACAACGTTTCGGTGCTGAGGCGATCGGTGGTTCGATGGCCGCGAGTGAGCTTGATATTCTTGAGCAGAGCCGGACCGGAAGAATCCTCGCCTATGACCCAAAACTCAACGCGACAACGGTGTTTGCCGATGATTTGAGTTTTGCCAATGGTGTTGCCATCACCGAAGACGGAAGTGCCTTACTCGTGGCCGAGACGGGTAGGTATCGTGTTTGGAAGTATGACTTATCTGATCGATCGCAAAAGGCGCCGGAGTTGTTGTTGGACAATCTGCCGGGCTTTCCTGACAACATAAACCGTGGACCATTGGTCGATGGCCAGCAAACCTACTTGCTCGGTCTCGCCGCCCCGAGGCTACCGGTTGTCGATACACTTTCGAATAGCCCAATGATGCGAAAGGTGATTTCGCGATTGCCGCAATGGCTGAAACCGGCGCCGGAAGTCTACAGCATCGTCATTCAATTCACGGCGGATGGACGCGTACTGCAAACATGGCAGGACCCGGGCGGTCGATTGCCTTCGACAACGGGTGGTCTGGTGCCTGGCGACGGCTATCTGTACATCACGAGTGTCACGGCGTCATCGATCGGTCGTGTGCCGTATCCCTAAAGACTGCATTGTGTGACCCGTCTCAACGTATCCCTCGTTCGCTGACAGTAGGCTTAACGCATGCAATGGATAGGCGCAATGTTCTTTTCTGCGGTGGCGGTGTATCTCTTATACCTGTTAGCCGATGCGATACGTTCTGGCAGCATTTGGGTTCGCGGTGCACGCGAGGGGAATTTCTCTCTCCGAACCTTTGCCCACAAGCGCCATCGAGCAGAGGAGCCGCAAGTCTTCTGGGGTGTCTTCGTATTTTATGCCGCGGCGCTCGCCTATGTCGTCTGGCTGGTGTTGTATTTGCTACCGTGATGTCGTTTCTTAGTCGATGAACATCATCGTGATCTCGGCATAGTATGTTGCGCCTGATGCACTGACGGCGATGCGCAGTGTGTCTGTCCTTGAAAGCGTCGCCCCCAGACTGCCACGCCACAGCGTCGACGACGAGCCATCGGGTGTAAACGGCACCTCTGGGTCGAATGTCAGACCATCTGAACTGCGGGAGACAACGGCGGCGCTGATTGGGTGTTTAGGTCTTAGAAACAGCGAACCCCTTCGGCGCGTAGGTTCTATGACGAGCTCGAAATCACCATTTTTGAGAAGACACTGACCGCTCGCATAGCGACACACCGGTTGAGGGATCAGCGGATACGCCGCACCCTCAATTGCGGCGTGTGGCTGCTCCCCAACCAACCGGTCCACAGCAAACCAGGCCATGATTGCAAGAACTGGTGCGACCAACATGGCGACGACCACGTGTTTGTTGCGCCATATCATTGTGATCTTGGCATCGAAGGTTTAGTCGGTTTTGCTGGTGTACAGGCGAGGCTCAATGATCCGCTAGCGCCGCGCCTGCTCCCGCTGGTACACGGATATGCTCAACTAAATCCTGTACTTCTTGCGGCGGCGCCGAAGTCATCGATGAAATGCCAAATGCGACGGTGAAGTTGACGATGGCCCCAATTGCGCCGAACGCATTCGGCTCGATACCGAAAAACCAGTTAGGCGATAGATCGCCAAGAAAAGAAGTACTCTCGATAAACATCACGCCCTTGTGTTGAAACACGTAGAGCAGGGTGACGCTGATGCCGGCGAGCATACCTGCGATGGCGCCTTGCTTGTTCATGCGCTTTGAGAAAATACCCATCATTAGTGCGGGGAAAATGGATGATGCTGCTAGACCGAACGCCAATGCGACAGTGCCAGCAGCAAAGTCGGGTGGGTTGAACCCGAGGTAACCAGCTGCGGCGATTGCCCCCGCCATTGCAATGCGACTGGCCATGAGTTCCTGCTTCTCCGAAATGTCCGGTTTCAATACACCTTTGAGCAAGTCGTGAGATATCGCTGAAGAAATGGCGAGAAGTAGTCCTGCGGCGGTTGAAAGCGCGGCTGCGAGACCGCCGGCTGCGACCAAAGCGATCACCCAGTTGGGCAGACCAGCGATTTCGGGGTTCGCAAGCACCATGATGTCGTTGTCGACTTTGGTGAGCTCATTAACCGTTGCATCCGCCGAGTACTGAATCCGACCATCGTTGTTCTTGTCGGTAAACTCCAGAAGGCCTGTGCGTTCCCAATTGCGCACCCAATCGGGTCGCTGCTCGTAGCGCATGTATTCGCCGGCTGTGGGTTCGATGGTGCTCATCAAATTGAGTCTTGCCATTGCCGCGACTGACGGCGCTGTCGTGTAGAGAATGGCGATGAACACCAAAGCCCAGCCAGCGGAGCTTCGCGCATCTTTCACTTTGGGAACGGTGAAAAATCGAATGATGACATGTGGTAGCCCCGCTGTACCGATCATCAAGGACATCGTGTACATGAACATATTCGTCAAACTGATGCGTGCGTTGGTTGTGTATTCCGCGAACCCGAGATCACGCACGACAGCGTCCAGTTTATCGAGCAAGAAAACATCCGTTCCCGCCATTGTTGATCCAAGGCCTAGCTGGGGAATCGGGTTGCCGGTGAGGTTGAGTGAGATGAAGATCGCTGGAATGGTGTAGGCGAGAATTAAGACGCAGTACTGCGCGATCTGCGTATAAGTGATGCCCTTCATGCCGCCCATCACGGCATAGAAAAAGACGATCGCCATGCCAATCGATAATCCAAGATCGTAATCGACCTCTAGGAATCGCGAAAACGCAACGCCAATGCCTTTCATCTGGCCAATCACATAGGTGACCGACGCAATAATCAGGCAGACGACAGCGACGATACGCGCGGCCTTGCTGTAGTAACGATCACCGATGAATTCGGGTACGGTGAACTTCCCGAACTTGCGAAGGTATGGCGCAAGCAACATAGCGAGCAACACATAACCGCCTGTCCAGCCCATCAGAAAGACAGAACCGCCATAGCCCATGAATGCGATGAGTCCCGCCATGGATATGAATGACGCGGCCGACATCCAATCGGCCGCGGTGGCCATACCGTTTGCGATCGGGTTGATGCCGCCGCCCGCAACATAAAACTCTTTCGTGCTGCCCGCGCGTGCCCAAACGGCGATGCCGATATAGAGAAGGAAGGTCAGACCAACAACGATGTAGGTGAGCGTCTTTAGTGTCATGTTTTTCGCTCGCTATTCTTCGACGCTGAATTGCTTATCCAGCTTTTTCATTCGGAATGCATAGAAAAATATCAGTGCGACGAAGACGTAAATGGACCCTTGCTGCGCGAACCAGAAACCGAGCTTGAATCCGCCAAGACGGATCTCGTTGAGCGGCTCGACCAGAATGATGCCAAAGCCGAACGACACGACGAACCAGATCGTCATGCAAACGGCAACGAGTCTCAGGTTTGCAGCCCAATAAGTGGTTGGCTTCGACATTGCGTATTCCCCCCGGAGTACGATTCTCGCAATAGTGCTCAGACGACGTGTGGTCGCTATCTGCTGTCGACTTTAGTCGCTATCGCATGCTGTTGTATACAGTTGGCGATGGCTTATTCGTAGCTGTCGAGCAACAGGTTGGTCTCTGTGGCATTAATACCGTCAAACAGTCGAATCTCACCCACGATCTTATTGAATGACACCAACGAATCGGTTGCGATCTCGGCGATCAGGTCCCATCGTCCTGTTGTGTGATGCACGTGTGAGACGTTGGGGTTGCCGCGCAACTGGTCGATGATGCGTTGCTCACTCGCGCTGTCGACGCGGATGCTCATAAGCGCGCGCACCGGCGGTCGCTCGATCTCGTCACTGAGTTTTACCGTGTAGCCCAGGATCACGCCATCTCGTTCTAGGCGTCGCATGCGATTTTGTACCGTCGCTCGTGAGACGCCAGATCGCTTCGCGAGATCGGCCACCGAGGCACGGGCATCGGATCGCAGCATCGAGAGTAGTCGCTGATCTTTTGCATCTAGCGCCTTCATATCACACACCCATATTGATCAAATCGTCAGTTATTACGACCATAATGCTAATTATTTATGAATAATGTCAATTTGTGACTCTTAAAAATATCCATAAATAGACGCTAATATGATCACATTGCAAATACACAGGGGTGTGCTATGACCCGTTTCGTTGATGTTGCTGCGCTTCGGCGCATTGTGAACCGCGTGGGTGCGGATCAATTCCTCGTCGGAATGACGGAGACCATGCGGCAAGATTTTGTCCGTTGGGAGGAATTCGAAAAGATGGCCCGCGTTGCGAACCATAGTGATATCGGCGTTATCGAGCTGATGCCAATCTCCGATGAGACGCGTTACTCGTTCAAGTATGTCAATGGCCATCCGGGGAATGAAAAGCGTGGTGTGTCGACAGTGATGGCGTTTGGTGCGTTAGCCGATGTTGATACCGGCTATCCAACACTCGTGTCTGAATTGACGGTGACCACGGCGTTTAGGACCGCTGCAGCCACTGCGATTGCTTCCCAGGCATTGGCAAGACCCGATTCGAAAACGCTGGCGTTGATCGGTTGCGGTGCGCAGAGTGAGTTCCAGGCATTGGCGTTCCGCAATCTGTTGGGTATCGAGGAGATCCGCGTCTTTGATATCGATCCAGCCGCGGTCGCCAAGTTCTGTGGCCATATGCAACAGTATCCTGACCTGAAGATTGTCGTCGCAGAGTCGACGGCATCTGCAGTCCGTGGCGCTGATATCGTGACAACCTGCACGGCGGACAAACGTTGGGCGACGATTTTGACACCCGACATGATCGAGCCCGGTATGCATATCAACGGATTGGGCGGCGATTGCCCTGGTAAGACAGAGATCCACGCCGACATTCTGAAAGCGGCCAAGATCTTCGTCGAGTTCGAGCCACAAACCCGTATCGAGGGTGATATTCAGCAGCTTGCCGAAGACCATCCTGTGCATGATCTTTGGCGGGTGGTAGCCGGTAACGCGGCGGGCCGCGACGATGCAGAGCAAGTCACGTTCTTCGATTCCGTCGGCTTTGCGCTCGAGGACTTTTCTGCATTGCGTTACGTACAGCATCTCGCTCTAGAGCTTAACGAAGGCGAAGAGATCGGTTTGATTCCCGACATGGATGATCCCAAAGATCTGTTCGCTCAGTTGAACGAAGACGTGTCGTCCGGCGCCAAAGTACAAGTCGCGTAAGACGCGATAACCCGAAAGGTCTCGGTCATGAACACAGTGAAAAAGCCTGTGCACATTATCAATGTGCCATTGGATCTTGGTGCCTCAAGACGCGGTACTGATGCCGGCCCGTCTGCGCTGCGCGTTGCGGGTCTTGCCGACGGTATCACCTCGCTTGGATATTCCATCGCCAAGCAGACCGATATTTTCGTTCCCGCGATGGAAATGCGTGAGGCCACAGATCCAAAAGCCCGCTTCAAAGATGAGATTTTGGCGGTGTGCCAAACGCTCGCCGAAGATGCGATGTCCGTGCTCGAAAACGGCGAATGGCCACTCGTTATTGGCGGCGATCATTCGATTGCGATGGGCACTGTCTCAGGGCTGGCTGCGCATTTTAAAGCGCGTAATGAGCGTCTTGGCTTGATTTGGTTTGACGCGCATGGCGACATGAACCTGCCGGATACCTCACCGACCGGCAATGTTCATGGTATGCCACTGGCTCACCTGTTGGGATATGGCGACGAGGATCTTTCCAATATTCTCGATACCCGGCCAGCGATCGACCATAGCAATGTGGTGCTGATCGGGATCCGCGATATCGATGAGATAGAACGCGAGTTCATTAAACAAAGCGGCGTCACTGCGTTTACGATGCGAGAGATCGATCAACTTGGAATGCTCGAAGTCGCGACCCGGGCCTTGGATATCGTCAACCGGGGTACGGCCGGTTTTCATGTCAGTTTCGATCTCGACGGGTGTGACCCGAGTGTCATACCGGGTACGGGTACCACCGTAATGGGTGGTGTGAGCTTTCGGGAGGCGCATCTATTGCTAGAGGAATGTGCAGCGGATGGGCGTATGACTTCACTCGAGGTAGTTGAGCTCAATCCGTTCCTGGATCACGCGAACATTTCAGCGGAACGCGCGGTTTCGCTCATTCAAAGCGCGCTCGGCAGAAGCATACTCTGATCTTATCTCTTGTATGCTAGACGGTGAGTCCAGGCACTCCGCCTGGATGCATCGACTTGTCTCATTTGGGAGAGAACATTGACCGAAGAAGCTATCGAATCGCTATTTCCAAATAGGCAATCTCGGGCGCAAATCGATGCATGGCTTGCCGATGTGATTCGCAGCGCGCGTACGGCGGTTTCAGATGGCAGCGTTTCGCCGACGATCGACATGGATCAGTTTCATCGTCAGCTTGCGTCATTCGATTTTGCATCTCCGGTTGACTTCGATGATGTGACGCAATGGGTGATCGACAGCATGGTGGTGGGTGCCGTACAGATGACGCATCCGCGCTACTTCGGTTTGTTTAATCCCGCGCCGAGCGTCGCATCGGAAGCCGCTGATGCGATCGCAGCTGCGTTCAACCCTCAAATCTGCGTGCGATCGCATGCGCCCGTCGCTGTCGACATCGAGCGTCATGTCATTGAGCAAGTCGCATCGCGTCTCGGGTATGGAGCAATAGCGGATGGTCATTTTACGAGCGGTGGCTCTGAAGCTAATCGGACCGCCATGGTATGTGCGTTAACGCGCGCTCATGAGTCTTATGCAGCCCGAGGTGCGATGGCATTTGCGGGACAACCGAGGGTGTATGTTTCCAGAGAGAGTCATCTCGCTTGGTATAAGATCGCGCATGAGAATGGCATCGGTAGAGATGCCGTCGTCCTAGTAGAAACCGATGGTCATGGGCGCATGGATCCGACCCTTCTCGGACAATCGATCGAGACGGATCGTCGCAGCGGTTTTGTACCTATCATGATTGTCGCGACGGCTGGTACGACCAATGCTGGCGTGGTTGATCCGTTGTCCGTATGCCGCGACATCGCTGATTCGCACGGACTTTGGATGCATGTCGATGCTGCCTGGGGCGGGGCGTTGATCGCGAGCCAGCGTTACCGAGATGTGCTGTCAGGTATTGAATGCGCGGACTCGGTCACGATCGATGCGCACAAGTGGTTTGCGACCACCATGGGCGCCGGCATGTTTCTAACGCGTGATACGAGAATCCTCCGCGAGGCGTTTTCGGTGTCGACAGACTACATGCCCTCAAACGATCAATCGGTTGATCTGTACGTGACCTCGTCACAATGGTCACGGCGTTTTACAGGACTCCGTTTGTTTCTATCGCTCGCCGTCGCCGGGTGGACAGGTTACGAGCAGCACGTCGAAAACGGTATTGCATTGATTGCGCGGTTGAACGCAACCTTGGCCGCAAAGGGATGGCGCGTTGCGAATGACTCGGCGATGGCGGTGACCTGCCTTTTGCCGCCGGATGGCGCAGCGAACGTCGAGTCGATCGTATCGCGCATTGTTGACGGCGGGGAGCATTGGGTGTCGATGACACGTTTCGAACATCAGCCAGTGATCAGAGCGTGTATCACGAATGGCCGCACCACGAGTGAAGATGTTGATGCACTGGCGAGTGCTTTGCACAGCGCTGCATTGGGCGTTGGTTAAGCCAAACGAGTCATTTCAACATGGCGTCGTTCGTTCCGGAGCGGTTGTCACAACATCGTCACTTTTCTGTCAACCGATGTTCATCGGCGTTGGGCAATCTATCACTCCTGTAGACAGCGACACTGTGTCCGTCATGCCTGGAATTGCAATGCAAGGTACTCAGCGAAAGATACAAGTAGAGCGCAGCCAACCCTCATGGCTAATCATGCTGCTACGCAGACTCAAATGGGCATTGGCCCCGACGGCGTGTCTGGTGATCGTCGTTTCCTAGTCAGCATCGCTCGAACGACTCGTCGATCCGCGCGTAACGATCACATGTGCGAGGGTATCGTAGGGCGCGACCTGTTCGTCTTCACGCGCTGAGACCAAGTGTCGGACCGCGAGCGCTGCCATCTCAGATACGGGTTGACGCACGGTTGTCAGCGGTGGCCAAACGACGTTTGCTAGCGATGAGTCGTCAAAGCCAGCGATCGATAACTGATCGGGCACAGAGATACCGGCTTGGGCCGCTGCCGCGAGACCACCAGCTGCC
>JBCAZE010000270.1:0-2700 GCA_039700805.1 Pseudomonadota bacterium
GTCGTGCCATCATTGTCTGCAGCTTCAAAGTTGGTGATCGTGTCAGCAGTTGCCAGAGCGGTGATATCAGTGAACGAATTGGTGTTCGCCAGAGATAGTTCTGCAGTGGTGCTTGAATCGACGGTGAGGCCATCGATACCCAATGCGTTGACTTGAGCAGCGAGAGCGTCACGGATCGTATCGGCCGTGTCACCAGAAGCAGCGGTTGTGTAGGACAGAACCGTACCGTTAACCGTCAGCGAGTAAGTTTCGCTGTTCGCTGCGACAATATCGAACTGAAGAACCTTACCAGTAGCGGCATCAGTCGTAGAGGCGTTCGTACCCGTTGCGTCTACGTCAGCAAAAGCAGCTGAAGGTGTTGCCCCAAGCGCGGTACCAAAGACACCGGCGTCAGTAGATAAGTCCTGACGACCAACCGTGATGTTCGAGGTGCTGACCGTACCGTCAGACTGACGGTCAAGAGACGCCAGGAAGGTTGAGTCGTCTGTACCTTGAACCAGGTTGACACCGTTGAACTGAGCAGCGCTAACGATGGTCGTGATCTGGTCGCGTTTCGCAGCAATGTCGGCTTGGATCTTAGAACGGTCGTCTGCGTTCAAATCGTCCTGAGCAGAAACAACGAGTGTTTTCATTTCAGTGATCAGGTCGGTTACAGATTCTGCGGCGTTCCGTGCCACACCAACAGTCGCTGACCCTTTGTTCAAAGAGTCGCTGATCTGCTTGAAGCTCTCAACGTCTGTCGACATAACCGTAGAGATCGCCCAAACCGCAGCGTTGTCACGTGCGTTTGAAACAGACTTACCGGTTGAAATTTCGGCTTGAACCATTGCGAGGTCTTTGTTGATCCCGCGCAGGGTTTCCAGCGCCACCATCGCGCTGTTATTGGTCAAAAGAGTATTGTTCATGGATGCATGTCCCGTATTTGTTTAGCCTCTTGAGAGACCTTGTTTGATGTCATCCTGACAGCACTAATCCGTTAAACCACTAGTGGTTGCATCATCCTGAATACTACCCTTAGATGAAAAAAGATTTAACTGTATTACGCCTTGCTTTCGTAGCCCCCACGGGCCCCTGAGAATTGCACTCTATCGCCCTGTTTATTGTAAGAGCCGACACTGGCATCTGATTGCAATCGCTCTAGACGCTGAAGTGTTCGCGACAATCCATGACGCATCGCTTGTAAATGTCGGTCATGCTCAATCGCGGTCGCTTGCAAACGCATGACGCGTCGAATCGTGTCTTTCGACTGTCCCCGGAGCGCGCCCGCTTCTATCGCGTTTGCCAAAACGCTGAGTTGTTCCACTTTGGACTTCGCCACGTCACTGAGTGCGCCCAGATCGCTGCGCACAATACAATCCGCTTCGATTTCAAACGTCGCTTCAACAGCATTCAAGCAAGTTTCGATATTCGAATTATCCATTGTTCACGCTCTCCACATTTAATTGTTCTGGCACTTGCGCCGGCAGGTCTTTGTCGAGCAATCCAAGCGGATGTTGTTTGGCGATGTCCTCGGCGATCGCTTCAACAAAATAGCGCGCAAACATCGATGCCCCGTCTCCACCGCCAAGCGTAAGCGACTTCTCAAGCCGGGTATGTGTCAGCAATTCCGCCCACAATAATTGCTCGAATTTCAGCTTAGACTCATCAGAGGCCGTGATCTCGGCGGTCTCGGTCGCTAAAGGTAGAGCGCTCGTCGGCCCAACAACGGGTGAAGTTGGCAACATGGATTCCTCCTGAATCAGTTAATCGAGATTAAACTTTAAGTTGTTAATTCACTCTTTACGCCCTGCTGTTGTACTGAGGGCTCGTAACAACGAGACAAAAATGAACGCAGGACTGCTAGGAGAGCATCTGGCGTCGCCGAGGACGGCACAAAAGACGAACCAGAGCACAGCCCTCGACCCTAAGACCGCCAAAGGCGGCGATTCCGCGAATAAAGACGGATTTGCCTCTTTTGTGTCGAAAGATTCCCAATCCGCCGCCGCAGATGCGCCGCCGCCGGAAAACGCGGTTGCTCAGACAAACGCGTTGCCGCCTGCACCCGACAAAATTTTAGCTCAACCATTGGACGCAGCAGGCATCGGCGCGCCGGACTTCGCGGAAGATTCGGCGTTGCCGCAACCTGTACCGACAGCACTGGACGCGGTGGAATCAGATCCGCAAGTCAGATTGAACGCAAATGGGCAAACCGCAGACAGCGAGGCCCTGAATGTGCCAGCGGCTCTAACAGGCCGCGCTCAAACCGGCGAAGTCTTAGCGCAAGATCCAAGTGCCCGCAGTATAGCAGAGCCTCGAGAGTCAGCGCGAGCTGCACACGGCGAAACCATAAAAATCACCGATCCTGCCATCGCAATTGCTGGTGATTCTACGCCTGAAGGCGACGTCACGATTGATCCGCAAATTGACTTGGAGCAGCGCACGCGCACACCCTCTGGCTCAGTCGAGACCGATGCTGACCTACCGCGCCCTCAGGGACAATTGGCCACTGCCGACGCCGAAGCGCGGCAAGCCATTGCAACCGATACGGCATCAACGGATCGTCTCATCAACGCTGGCGTGGCGCGGGATGCTCTCACCCCCACAGCTGAGCCGGTCCTAACGACAGCGCCGATCGCCAGCGCGAGCAGCAGCGCCAACACGGTTAACCTCGGCGGTCTGACACCGACCGCACCTTCGATCCCGCTCGCGACTCCCAACGAG
>JBCAZE010000104.1:0-11068 GCA_039700805.1 Pseudomonadota bacterium
TTCGAAATCCGGGGCCGGCATTCACTTCACAAATCGCACCGCCGGTTTCGTGGTAGGGCTGTGTGATGTCCGACGTAAGAAAATCTACACCACCAACATCCAGCCCGATCGCCTTGACGGTGCGCTCCGCCATTTCGCGATTGTCAGGGTGGATCACATCGGTAACGTCGATAGCGGTACCGCCTGTCGATAAGTTGCCGGTCGACCGGAGGAAAACTTCTTCGCCATCTGCAGGCACTGTCTCGCGCGTATAGTCCATCTTCTTGAGCAATCGCTCGGCCTGATGATCAAACTCGAGACGAGTCAACACCTTCTCGTGCCCCACACCCCGGCGCGGGTCTAGATTGACGATGTCCACTAGCTCTTCGATGGTGTGCTTACCATCACCAACGACGTGGCCTGGCATGCGTTTGGCCGCCGCGACCAACTTACCGTTCACGACCAGTAAGCGGTGATCGTGCCCTTCAATATAGCTCTCGATCAGCACCGTACCGCTGTGCTCTTTCGCTTTCTCGAACGCGACGCTGACCTGCTCTTCTGTCGTCAGGTTGATCGATACGCCGCGACCGTGATTGGCGTTCAGCGGTTTGACGACCACCGGAAAACCGATGCGTCTCGCCGCCCGCAGTGCTTGCGATTCACGGCGTATCGCGTACTGCTGTGGCACGGGCAATCCGAGATCACGCAGGATCGCATTCGTATCCTCTTTATCACCGGCAAGTTCGACCGCGATATTGCTCGTATTGCCCGTACAAGTCGCCTGAATGCGGTGTTGATAGCGACCATGACCGAGCTGGATCAAGCTGTAATCGTTCAATCGAATCCAAGGAATATCGCGTTCCTCCGCAGCCGCCACCAGTGACGCGGTGCTTGGGCCCAAGGCTCGACGTTGGGCCGCACGAATAAAGTCATCGCGCTCCTCGGCGAAGTCCCAATCGTCAGGCACCGACGTCGTACGCAATGATTCTGGTAACAACGACTGAATCAGCGTCTGCGCAAGTTTGCTAGCGGCCAGCCCAACGCCACGGTCTTGGTATTCGAACACCATGTTGTAGTGCCCGGGTGAGCCTTCTACAGAGCGCGTTCTTCCGAATGTCACCGGTGAGCCCGCAATATTCTGAAGCTCGATGGCCAAGTGCTCGAGAACATGTCCAATCCATGTCCCCTCGTCTTCCGTCAGGCGCCGCACAAAACCACCGGGTTCGCGATAAGAGCAGCCGTGCTCATGCAAACCGGGCAATGCTTCGGTTAACCCAGTGGTAAAGCTCTCACCCAGCCGGCCGGAGGGCCAATGCTCCAATTCGCCGAGATCGAGGACATGCCTGATCACTGGGAAATGCGCATAAATACTCGGGCCAACGTAAACGTTGGTAGACAGAATCCGCATCGTGTGTCGCTCCGCTTTTTGATTCGACAGCGCGCCGCCGATCACTGCGGTCACGCGTTTTTAGTCAGAATACGCGTTACGCGTAGCAATATCGAATTTGCCGCCAGAAATGAGGATATGTAGTTTGACGCCGATCAGACTCACTGGCTCGCCGCTGCGTGCCGCGTCCATCGAAGAGTACTCAAGCTCCGCCGGATCGATGATAGTGATGCCGCCGCTGCCCACCACTTCGAGACTGTCCCCGGGCTGAATAAATGCGGCTGTGTCCTCGTCGAGACCAATGCCACAAGCGAATGGGTTATAGGCGAGTGCCGTCAGCAAGCGGCCGAGTCGATCACGTTGGCGGAAGTGCTGGTCAATGATGAAATTGTTGGTCAAGCCAAGCCCTGGCGCGAGCGTCACTTTGTCCGGTGACGGCGTACTGCCCTCCGAGCCTCCGGCAATCATGTGCTCTGGCATAAACGCCGCACCTGCCGAGGTTCCCGCCACATGCATGCCTTCTGCATTACGGCGGCGAATGAGCCTGGCAACCGGCGTACCACCCAAAAGTGTTGAGAGGCGCAGTTGATTGCCACCGGTCATGAACACACCGTCAGACTGCTCGATGTAGTCGAGCCACTCCTGGTTGTCACAATCGCTACGGTCGTTGTATGCCAACACCCGGACATGATTCACACCCAGTCGACGAAATAAGTCTTCATAAATGCTGCCGGTGTCTTCGAGTTGAGAGGCGGTCGGTATCACCGCAATCCGTGCCGGCTTACCACCACACAACGAAACGAACCGGTCAAGAATCTCCGGATTCTTGAGTTTTTCCTCGGCGCCGCCGATCGGAATAATGTAGCCGCGCGTCTTGTCGGAAACAGAAGGAGATGGAGCCATGTGAGTCTAAGTCCCGTTGTTATTTTTCGAATGTGCCGCGTTTTAGCGTATCGCCGCCGCGGCGGTGCCACTGGCCACGCGCCATAACGCTATCGGCCTTGTAGTTTTGATCCAGTACGATCAGGTCCGCGTCGCTACCTACAGTGAGAGAGCCCTTGCCCGACAACCGCAGTAATGTCGCGGGGTTCTTGGTGAAAGCTGGCAAACTCTGCTCCAGCGAAAGTCCTGCGTCGATGAGCGCTCGCAGCGCGACGAGCAGGCTCGCTGGCGACGCCGTATCGGCAGAGAGGATCTCACCCTGTTCATCAAACACCGGTAAGCATCCACCACCGTCAGAACTAATTGTGATGCGATCCGGTGCCAGGCCCTTCTCTAAATAACGCTGCAAACCGTCGCTGGCGGTCATACCCGGTTCGCCCTCAGCGACTGGAAACGCTGTAAGGTCGATCGTACAACCGAGCTCCGACAACGCGAGCGCTTCATCGAACAACGGATCGTTGCGATTGCAGTGCGTGGGATTGAACACACGTGCAGGCAATTCACTCTTATCCAGTGCATCGCGGACCATGGACAGTCCCCGCTCACCATCACCTAAATGCAAATGAACGATACCGGCTTTGCCGGTCATCAGGCCGGCCACATGCGCATCACTCGCTACGCGCATGAGCTCATCTAACGTTGGTTGGCTGGAGCGGTGATCACTGATCGCAAGCTCTCCGACCGCAATCACGGGATCTAGATTGACAATATCCTTGCGCACATCACCGGTGAAGGTCACAGGCGGCACGCGATAGCCACCGGTATAGCAAAACGCACTCATTCCCTCAGCACGCAATCCGCGAGTCGCCGCAAGCAACTGAGCGGTATCGCGTGTCGTGTCATCGGTGCCAAGTAGGCCAACCACTGTCGTTACACCATTGGCAACGAACATCGAAAGCATAGGTGCCGGCACACGGCTGGCGTATCCGGCTTCGCCACCACCACCGGTCGTATGCGCATGGCCGTCAACAAAGCCGGGCACCACCGGTCGGCCCTCTGCGTCGAACACATCCTCGAGGGGCAAATCCGCAAAGTCGGGATAGGCTTTACCGATCCAGGCGATACGATCGCCAGCCACCAAAAGATGCCGCACACCGATAGCATCGGGTGTGTAGAGATCTGCGTTTTTGATGAGCTTAAACACGGCGACGACCTGGTCGAAATCAGCCGGCGATTTTAAAGCATTCGCCGCGCCGAGATAAGGCAGATTGACTTAAATCAGCGGTAAAGCAGGAATTTCTGGGTCGGTCGCACGCCCTCATGAACCATCAGGGAACATCGTTGTTTGAGCATCACTCTTCGGCAAAGACCTCGTTAAACCATGCCGCCATACGCACGCCACCCTGTGCCAACCGCTGCCTCACCGTATCTCTATGCGCATAGAAATAGTCCCAGCGAAGGCGTCGATCAGCGCCCTCGGGATAAATGGTGTCACGAATCTCGGCGCTCTCCGCCACCCAAACCAACGGATCGGGGTCGGACCACGCCTCCACGACATCGTCGTTCAGCTTGCGCACAAGCCATGTCGTGTACTCGGTGAAGGACAGTTGTTCGTGATCGACAAGATCCGTATCCCAGACGCTGTGCAGATTCGTCACTTTGTCGAACCAAACGACCGTGAACTGGTTGCCCCCACGATCAGTCCCATTACCCACATGCAGTGGCTGATGCAGATCACCGATGATGTGAACCGCAAAGAACAAAGCGAGCAATCGCTCCTCGCGAGTCGCATCAGGATCTTTCAACGTCTTCGCAAACCCCTCCAGCGCCGAAACGGCGTCGCCTTGCGGCGGTGCACCGACGTCACTGTAATTCTTGCCTTCAGGAACCGTGACATAGTGAAACGGTCCCGCCGTCCGACGCCAAAACTCTTCCGGGCTCGAACGATAGAAATCGGGCCATGTTGAGATCTCGGCAAGATCTTCATCCGTCAAGATGTCGGCGATCGCGGCTTTGGCTTCATCGGACAAATAAAACTCGGCAACCGCGCCCGTCACTCGATGCCCCGTCTTGCCCCAGGCGTGCGCTGGTGGTGCAGCATAAGACAGCAAGAGCGAGACAAGTACCATTAGTGTGCTGTAGCGGATCATCATACGAACACCCTCCTCGAAAGGAACGTCATTGTACGCCAATCGGCGGGATACAGAACGCACGGCTGATTAGAACGACCGTCTGCAATGCGACTCATGTCATGGTGATCTGCAACTAACTGTCGTACTGTGAGCCCATGACACAACCAGCCTTGGGGCACTTCATGAAAATCCGTCTTCTTGTATCTCTCGTTATCACGCTACTAGCCGTCGCTCAAACAGCCGCTGCCGATGGGCTAAGGAATGACTACAGCACAGACGAGATCATCAACATGCTGAAAGCCGAAGGTTACGGTGCGGTAACCGAGGTCGAATCGGACGATGACAGCCGCTACATTGAGATCAAAGTCGATGGTTTGACCTATTCAATGCAAGTGTTTGATGACGGCGATCTCCTGCTTTACTTCGGCATGACAGGCTTTGACTTGACGCACCGCGACATCAACGAATGGAATCGCCAACAGCGCTTGTCGCGTGCCTACCTAGACCACGAGAACGATCCTGTGCTGGAGTCCGACCTACTGGCTGACGCCGGCTACAACGCAGAGCATCTGGCCCGCTTTGTCCGCATTTTCCTCGACTCAGCAGACGTTTATCGTGAATTTCTGGTCAACATGGATGGCGGCGACGTCGCAGACGGCAGCGCCACAGAGTCGATCTAGTTCACGACCGTTCCGCGACCATCACTGCAATCCGAACGCAACTGACGAGAAGTCTGTTGCGGACCAGGCGGCAGAGCGCTTTAGCTTAGCCCCTGACCTCGCTATTATTGGGTGACATGCATCCGGGAGACCGTCCGCGACGAACTCTCATAAACCAACCCCCAAGGCACCGGATTAACAATGATCGCGACCAAAGGACTGACACGTTGCTTCACCGTAGGCGACACGGTCGTGCGTGCACTGGATGCCGTCGATATTGCGATTGATGAAGGCGATTTCGTCGCCGTCATGGGGCCTTCAGGGTCCGGCAAGTCGACGTTGATGAATATCTTAGGTTGCCTCGATACACCGGACAGCGGCGAGTACGACCTGCTCGGCAACGCCGTATCATCGCTCGACGACGAATCGCTATCGCGACTTCGAAATGCGCACATTGGGTTCGTCTTCCAGAGCTTTCACCTGTTGCCACGCATGACGGCACTCGACAATGTGATGCTACCGTTTCGGTACAGCGAGGATGTGCCATCAGATGCGCGCGATAAAGCTGAGGCCATGCTAACGACCTTGGGGTTGTCCGAACGCATGGACCATCGCCCTAATCAACTGTCCGGTGGGCAGCGTCAGCGCGTCGCCATTGCGCGGGCGCTTGTGAACCAGCCGCCGTTACTTCTCGCCGATGAACCCACCGGCAATCTGGACAGCAAGACCTCGGACGAGATCATGGCGTTGTTCAGCGAGCTCAACAATAACGGTCAAACCATCATGATGGTCACGCACGAAGATGAAATCGCCGCGTGGGCCAAACGCGTTGTGCGCATGCGCGACGGAAGGATAGAAAGTGATACAGAGAATCCTCGCTAGCCTCACGCTATTGATGATGCTCACTGCCGCAAGGGCGGAGCCACTGATCACAGGGATTGTCGAGGACGTGGAAGCGCAGACGATTGAGATGCCTTCATTACCCGGTGCTTGGCAACGACGTATCGAATGGATGGCGCCAGAAGGCAGTGAAGTCAAAGTCGGTGACCTTGTTGTTCGACTCGATCCTGGCAGCCTGATCTCTGAAGAAGAAAACGCCCGCGTCGATCTTGAGAAACAACAATTCAGTGTGCGCAAGCGTTTGAATGAGCTGGAGCTTGAGGTCTTACAGGCGGAGCAAACCGTCGCACGCGATGCTTCTGCCGTGAAAATCGCTGAACTGGACGCAGTCATCCCTGTCGACACCATTCCAAGGCTCGACTATGAGCGCTATCAACTCACACTCGCGACAGCTGTACAAACCTTGGAGCGGTCTGAATCGGATCTTCGCAACAAGCGCGCAACGCTCGTTGATCAGCGCCAGCAAGCAGAGCTAGAGCTCAAACAGGCCGAGCTTAATTTCGAGCGTATGCGAGACGCGCTTCAGGCAACCGAGATCTATGCAGAAAAAGGCGGCTATCTGATCTACGGCGATAATTTCTTTACCGGTCGCAAGGTGTTTCCTGGCGATACGCTCTATGCAGGTTTCAAGATCGCCTCGGTCGCTGGTCGCCGCGACTTGCGCGTGAAGTTCTTTGTTCACGAAGCCGACTTCCTCGCGATCGATGGTGGTCAGCAACTGACTGTCATCGCAGATGCCAAAGGCACACCGGCGTTCGATGTCGTGATTGAGCGCCGAGCGACGCAAGCGACGGATAAAGAAGACTGGAGCGACAGCGGTTACTTCGAAGCCATTGCAAAACCCGTGACCGAACTACCGGCGAGCATCATGCCGGGCATGAGTGTATTAGGCGTCCCCGCCGACGCGGAGGGTGTTTGAGATGAATCGTCTGGTTTTTGTCACCATTGCGCTGGCACTCGGGTCGCCATCGGCACTCGGCGCGCAACGCCAAGTGATCTCGGCCGAGGACCGACCTATCACCGTTGAAGCAACGGGCCTTGTCGCCGCCAGCGATGTCGCGAGATTTGGGCCGCCGCCGAATCGCTCGTGGCAGATTGCGATCACGAAAATCGCGCGCGAAGGGCAACGAGTCAACGAGGGTGATGTACTTGCGGAGTTCGATGGCGCGGCTACCGATGATCGTGTCAAAGAAAAGCAAAGCGAGTTGGCGGCGAAGCAGTCTGAACTCGAGTCTGTACTAGAAACGCAAGCGCGCGAAGCCGAAGAAGATAAGGTGTCGCTCGCTGAAGCAGAGAGCGCAGCGCGCAAGGCGGCACGTAAAGCGGACGTTGATGTCTCAGTTTATGCCGGCCTTGAATACAGAAAACTTGTCGAGGAAAAGCGCATCACCGCAGAGCTCGCCGAGTATGAACGCCGACGTGTGGCATTAGCCGCCAAGGTTCGACAGCTAACACTCGATGAGTTGCGAGCTGATGCGCGACGGCTTGAGAGTGAGCTCGCCGCCGCCGAGAAAGAACTCGCCTCATTTACGCTACGATCACCGCGCAGTGGTTTGGTGATCGTCGGTACGAATAGAGACGGTACCAAGCTTGACGTCAACGATACGGTAAATCCTGGTATGACGATCGTCGAGGTCATCGACGACAGTGACTTGGTCATCGATGCCGAAGTACCAGAATTTGCGGCAGCGCGATTGGTCGTGGGCCAACAAGCGAGCGTCACACTCGATGCGACGGTCGGTGGTGAGTTGTCAGGCACAGTGGTCGAGGTCGCGAGTATTGTTCGGCGTCAGTCACGATTCTCACAAGCAATGGTGCGCGATGTCCGAATTCAACTGGACGAGGTCAGCGACGCCCTAAGACCAGGGATGACCGCCAAGATTTCGTTGGTCGTCGACATGGCCACCGGTGCGTTAGCCGTGCCCGAAGATGCCATCCGATATCGTGATGGTGAGCCGGGTGTCACACTGGTGAGCGGCGGTTGGCGACGCGTCACGCTCGGAGAAACGAGTGCCGGCATGCGCATCATTGAGGAAGGCATGAGTGCGGGAGAAGAAATCGAATGGTAAAAAAACACAGCATTGCACTGTTCACCGCGCTCGCACTGGTTGGCTGCGGTGACTCGTCTGATCGCCAGTCGGGCATCACGGTCACGAGTCAGACGATCGAACTGACCGTGCCTGCTGAGGGCGAAATCATCGCATCCGAATCGATGCCGGTCGCATTGCCACGCGGCATTCGAATGGGCTTCAACATCGCATGGCTTGCACCCGAGTTTTCGGAGGTAAAAGCAGGCCAAGTTGTCGCGCGCTTTGACGATCAGGAGATCATTCGCACGAAACAGGAAACCGTGTTGAACGTCGCCAAGTCCGACTTTCAATTGGCGGACATGAATCGTTTGGCGGTACTCGAAGAAGTGCGTATCGATCATGAAACAGGTCGCGTCGACGGCGAACGAGACATCACCGAGGCATTCGCCAGCATCGATGAGCGTCTGATGAGTCGCAATGAAATTATTGATGCGCTGTCCGATGTTGAATACCTCGATGTGGAGGCTGGTTTTCTTGAGTGGCAATGGGAGACGTTTGACCAGCGCGTGCAGGCGGAACAGAACATGATCCGCGCCGAACAACAGGGCGAGATTCAAAAGCTCGAGAAACAAGAGTCAGCGCTCTCGATGATGGAACTTCGAAGCCCTGTGGATGGTACGTTCATTTATGCCTCTACGCCCTGGGGCGAAAAGATTGCTAAGGGCCGCCGTGTGTTCCCTGGGATGCCTGTCGGACTCCTGCCCGTTCGAGGCAAAGTGAAAGCCAAACTCCATGTCGCTGAAAATGACGCCGTCGGAATTGTTGAAGGCCAGGCGGTCAAGTTGCGACTCGATGTTGCGCCAGATCGCGTTGTGAGCGGCAAGGTCACGTCGGTATCGACCGTCGCGAGCCCGATGACTCGCGAAGACCCACAGAAGTTTTTCACGGTTGAGGCGAGCATCGACGACATCGACGCCGACGTCATGCGCGTTGGCACGCGACTGCGAGCCACCATCGTGACCGGCACCGTCAGCGATAACATCGTGATCCCATCGCAAGCACTGTATGGCGACGCGGACTCCGATTTCGTTTATGTCATCAACGGCGCACAACCTGAGAAGCGGACTGTCACCACAGGCCAGCGCAGCCCGGACCTCGTTGAGATCCAAGCGGGACTTGAGGCCGGCGAATCGTTGATGCTCGTCTCTCCTGAGGGCGGTGCGTGAGCAAAATCAACGCATCGCTCTGGCTTGACGTTCGTCAAGCGATTGGACAGCTCTCGCATCACAGATTGCGCACAGCACTCACACTGCTTGGCATGGTCTTCGGTGTTGGTGCCGTCATCGCGATGCTTGCTGTCAGCGAAGGCGGCAAGCGGCAGGCACTAGAGATGATTGAGGGCATGGGCCTTCGAAACATCATCGTCGATAAACTCGATGCAGAAGGCGAAGCCCTAAAAGAAGCGCGAAAATATACGCCGGGCCTTAATATCCGTGATGCGGATGCCGCCGCCAAAACACTACCGTTTATCCAGCGCTGGGCGGGTGCACACGAATTTCGTGCCTGGAGCCTGTTCAGCCGCTATGGCGACAGCCGAGCCAAAGTGCTGGCTGTCAGCCCTGACTACTTTGATATGACGAGCCTCGACGCTGCGCGCGGCACACTCTTTAGTGACGATGACGACACACGTTTTGCGCAAGTCGCTGTACTCGGCAGCACGGCGGCACGCACGCTCTTCCCGAATGGTGGGGCTGTCGGCGGTTACGTCAAGATCAATCACCTGTGGGTCAAGGTCATCGGTGTTCTTTCGGACCGACAGCTGTCAGGCGATGAGTTTCAAGGTCGATCGATTGGCGGCGAAGCTGACCAGGTCTTTATCCCATTGCAAACCGGGCTATCACGATTGAAAACCGAAGCGTTGTCCGCTGAGCTCGATAGCATCAAGTTCAATCTTTCCGGCGATATTGAACCTGCAGCGGGCGCTGCCGCGATTGACCATCTATTGCGTAAACGGCACAGCGAGCAAAACGACTACGAGATCACGGTGCCCGCTCGACTGCTAGCACAGCACCAGCAAACACAACGCATCTTCACGATCGTCATGTCGGCTGTTGCTGGCATCTCATTGCTCGTTGGCGGCATCGGCATTATGAACATCATGCTGGCGAGCGTCATGGAGAGAAAATCTGAGATCGGTCTGCTGCGCGCACTCGGTGCGCGCGAGAATGATGTAGTCCGACAGTTCCTCATCGAAACACTGGTTATTGCATTGATAGGGGCCGGCTTAGGCGTCGTTTTGGGCGTCATTCTCGCCTACGTGATTGCCGCCTTCGCGGGCTGGGCGGTCGCATGGTCAATTGTCGTTATCTTCGTCGCGATCGTGACCTGCGTGCTGATCGCCGTCGGCTTCGGCGTGTACCCCGCGCTGTCGGCCGCACGATTGGATCCAGTGCTGGCATTGCAGTCGGACTGAGCGCGAGCTTACACTGGCGGCAGCAGGCTAAGCCTGACTCCACCCTACAGAGCGTCGGAAGGATGGGCACGTTATGCAGGATTCGTTGAAGCACCGAATTGGACGATATGCCCTTGCGCTCACGTGCGGGGTTCTCGCTTTTCTAGGCATGGACGCTGTCACAGCGCTTGTATCCGATTTCGCGATTCAACCGGTTGCCACAGTCGATGCAGCGGAAGCCCAGGCAGCATCCGACCAATTTCTTATTTTTTTGAACAGCATGCACGCATTGAGCGCGTTGGTCGCCTACGCGGTCTGGGGGTTCGTGCTTCGCCGTGATGCTGTATTGCCCGGCATCGTGCTGTATTTCATGCAGGCTGGCTTCGCGGCCTGGACCCTGAAAGAGATTATGTTGGTCGTAGATCCGAATGCAACGATAGCAAGCGTGGTCCTACAGAACTGGGGCGGTTGGCTGATGAGCTTTTTCGCTTGCGTGGCCGGCATCCTGCTCGGCCAATACGTCTATCAAAAACGATTCGCCAATCCATCAGGCCGAGCGACACCCGTTGCCAGCCAGCACTGACCGCACCCATCACTGACAGGAGTAGACCCATGCAATGCCGATATTCCACCGCTTCAGTTGTTAC
>JBCAZE010000105.1:0-10976 GCA_039700805.1 Pseudomonadota bacterium
TGGTTTATCTGCTACTACGCCGTGTATCTCACCGATCCGATCATTCCAGGCAGAGTGCTGGAGTTCTTGGCTGGCATTCCTATCTTGATCGGCAGCACATACGTCGCGACATTGATCACGTCGGTGCTGATCAAGCCCCTGCGCCCGCTGTTCGAAAAAGCGACGCAACAAACCGATAAACAAGTCCTCGGTCAGACAGCCATCGTACGTACGTCTCGTGTCGATACTCAATTTGGAGAGGCGACGCTGGAGGATGGCGGTGCAGGATTGATCCTCAAAGTACGCGCGACGGGCGACGACACATTCAAGCGCGGCGATCGTGTCGTGCTCATCGAGAGATTAGATGATGCGAGTACGTATCGCGTCGTCTCAGAAGAAGAATTTGTTGGGTAACCCCCAACGGTATAAACCTCACAACGGAACTGGAGTAATTTTATGGCGGATCTTACGGTACTGATGCCGATTGTAGTTGGCGCAGGTGTTGTGCTGCTCATCGTGCTGGGATTGGCAGCCCTTTTTAAGGCGTTCTATATCAAAGTCGAGCAGGGTACCGCCTTGATCGTCAACGATATGAGTGCACGACCCAAAGTGCATTTCACCGGTGCGTTGGTCTATCCAATCATCTACAAAAAAGAGTTGATGAAAATCTCGCTGATCACGCTTGAGATTGATCGGCGCGGTAAGGACGGTTTGATCTGTGCCGACAATATGCGGGCAGATATCACGGTGGCGTTTTACCTACGGGTGAATGAGACCGCCGAAGATGTGCTCAAGGTCGCCAAGTCCATTGGTGCTAGCCGTGCCTCGGACAAGATTGCCGTGGATCAGCTGTTCCAAGCGAAGTTCTCAGAGGCCCTCAAAACAGTCGGTAAACAAATCGACTTTGTGAAGTTGTTTGAGAACCGTCAGGAGTTTCGCGAGAAGATCATTGAAGTGATCGGCGAAGATCTCAACGGTTATGTGCTCGAGGATGTCGCCATCGACTACTTGGAGCAAACACCGAAAGCGGCGCTGGATCCCACAAACATTCTGGATGCTGAAGGTATCAAGAAGATCACCGAACTGACGGCAGAGCAGAACATTCGCACGAACGAGTTGGAGCGCGATGAGGAGCTTGCGATCAAGCAGAAGGATGTGACGACCGTTGAGGCCATGTTGGAGCTCGAGCGACAGCAGGCGGATGCCGAAGCACGTCAGCAACGTGAGGTCTTGTCGATTCAAGCTCGAGAAGAAGCCGAGACGCGCAAGGTGCAGGAAGAAGAGCGCCGTCGTGCCGAGCAGACGCATATCCAAGTTGTTCAGGACTTGTCTGTCCAAACTGAAAATCAAAAGCGTGAGGTCGAGGTCGCTGAGCAAAATCGTCAACGCGCCGTGGCTATTGAGGAAGAGAAAGTGGTCCGTGCGCGCGATCTTGAAGTCGTAGCACGCGAGCGAGAAGTGGCTGTGGAGCGTGTCTTGGCCGAGAAAGCGGTCGAGGTAGAGAAGAAAGAAATCGCGAACGTCATCCGTGAACGTGTGGCGGTTGATAAGACTGTTGCTGTTGAGGAAGAGCGCATCAAAGAGGTACGTGAAGTATCGGAAGCGGATCGCTTGAAGCAGACAGCGGTACTAGCAGCCGAGGCGACTGCGGAAGAGCAGCGAATCAAAGAAGTCGTGGCGGCGAAAGCAGAGGAAGCGGCGGCCAAGCACAAAGCCGTCGAAATCACGACATTGGCCGAGGCTCGTTTGACCGCGGCCGGCAAAGACTCGGATGCGAAGAAAGTCATGGCGGAAGGGGTCCAAGCCGAAGAGGCGGCGACGGGTCTTGCCGAGGCAGACGTCATCGCGGCGACGGGTGACGCGGAGGCGAGCGCTAAGACCAAGATTGGTATGGCCACAGCCGATGTCACCAAGGCCCAGTTCCAAGCCGAGGCGGAAGGTCTTACCGATAAGTTCGCAGCGATGGCCAATATGAGTGGTGAAACACGCGAGCACGAAGAGTTCCGCATGGCATTGGAGACTGCCTTCAAAGAGGCGCTTGCATCGATCGATGCCGGCAAGGAAATCGCGAAGGAGAATGCCGAGATTCTATCGATCGCACTCCAGAAGGCCCATATCGATATTGTCGGTGGTGAGGAGCACTTCTTTGACAACTTTGCGAAGTCGCTATCGATCGGCAAAGCCGTCGATGGTCTGGCTGAGAAAAGTAGCGTGGTGCAAACCTTGTTGGCCAAGGTCGCAAGCGATAACGCGACGAGCGCGCAATAACACCTGGGTACGCAGCGGCGAAGGGCGCCGCTGCGTCATCTGATCAACAGGAGTGATACTGG
This sequence comes from Pseudomonadota bacterium, assembly GCA_039700805.1. Classification (GTDB taxonomy): domain Bacteria; phylum Pseudomonadota; class Gammaproteobacteria; order Steroidobacterales; family Woeseiaceae; genus CALBPI01. Next base: position 2,310 of record JBCAZE010000105.1, read on the forward strand.
GTGGAAGAAACCGATCAAAAAACGGATAGCGTTGATAACGCCGTCGCCGCGGGCGGTGCCTATCAAGTCATACAAGATCGTTTACAGCAGCAAGGCGAACGGCTGGTAGGGCTGGCCCAGCAGCTAAACACGCAGCGGGCGGATGAGTTTGGTGCAACGGATATGCACATCGCGGCGCGTACCCGCGTCCGCACTGAGAACAACTGCGTTGGTCGCGACATTGTTCAGGTCGGTAACTTGCTCGTGTTCGGCTATAACGTGTTCATTGGGCTCAAGAATACGACGCAAGTTGCTGATGTGTTCGAAGTGTATGAATTCAGCCGTGACGGAGATGCCTACGCACTTAAGCCACAAGCGCTAGAGACGTCCTTTCTGAGTGACAAACGATTTCGTGCCGATTTCGACGAGCTGTATCGCTATTACAAGGACACGCGGCTTCTTCAGTTAGTCCATCGCGACGGCAAGCTGTTGGCGAGCTTCCAGATCGGTGAGCGTTTGGAAGACATTCGTGTGTTTCGCTGGAGCGTCGCCGCTGACGGCCAGACCCTGACCTATATCGACAATCGGGGTGAGCGGGATATCGAACTCCCGAACCCTTATGACTTTGAATGGACAGAGACGACACGTGATGACATCACGCACGGACGCTCGCCGCATATCAATGTCCTGGACACTGTCTTCGTCGAGATCGCCGATGGGTATTTGACGATCAAGCTTGAAAACAACACCGAGCGTGGCGCTGCAGCCGCGACCGAACCGGTTGAGGAATCCAATCAATCACTCGACGATTGTGCCGTCAGCTTCGCTGAAGTCGGCAACCTTGTGTTGCTCAGTGTCCTGCCTTACAAAGAGCCGAAGACCCGCTATTTCGTTTACAACAGTTTTACCAAGACAGTGACGCGTATCGATGCCATCGGCGAGTCCTGCGTTCAGCTTCCCGAGGACCACGGCATCATCTTCCCGGGCGGCTACTACCTGTCCACCGGCAAATCACGCTCGTTCTCGGAGCAGAACACCGAAGGTCTGCGGTTCAAGCGAAAAATCCGCTCACCGAATGGCGAAGACGTGCTGTATGTCTTCTATGAGCCGAGCGAAGGTGTTGTTGCCCTGTTGTCCTACAATCTGATTTCCAAGGCGCTACAAAATCCGATCGTCGGACACGGATATGCACTGGCACAGGACGGCTCGATCATTGTCTTTAACGCCGATCATGAGGCAACTCGTATTCACCCCATGCAGATTTGGGTGACGCCCTACGTCTCTGAGGAATTCGCCAGTCGGCAACCCATTGGCGAGTCGTATCTTGCGAAGATCGGCAATGCCGAGCTCGTGCGTGGTGTTTCGGACATCTACAGCATTACCAACCTCATTAAAGACTCCGCCGCGAGCCTTGCGCATTACGAAGCGCTGCGCGCGGCAGCGAGTCAACTGTTCGATAGTCACTATTGGGTCGACGATGACGAGGCCTTGGGTATAGGCACGACGGTTCGCGAGATCACAGAGACCGTTGAACTGGTTATCGATGAATTCGAAAAAGTTGAAGCCATTCGTCGCCAGTCGACCGAAGCACTGCAAGACGCTGAAGAGACTCAACAGACGATCCTCAACGAGCTGCAACCCGACACATGGCGGTCCATCGAGGCTTTCATCAACGCGCTAGATGCCATGCGAAAACATCGCGGTCATCTTCAGACGATCCGCGAGCTACGTTATATCGATGTCGATCGGATTGACGCGCTAGATGAAGTGCTTATCGAGCAGGGTGACGCGCTGTCGGCTAAAGCGGCCACCTTTCTCACCGGTGAAGCGGCCTTGCAGCCGTATCGTGATCGATTGGATACCGTGTCATCGGCACTCGCCGATGCCAAGACAGTTGCAATGCTGAAGCCATTACTCGAGGAGCTTGATGCGGTTGCAACGAGTCTCGATCTGTTGTCCGAAATGGCAGCAGGCTTAAAAGTCGATGATGCCAGCGTTCAAACGGAAATCGTCGAATCCATCTCCACCGTCTACAGCGGCTTGAACCAAACACGGGCGCGTGCACGCCAGGCAAGGGACGGCCTCGGGCAGGCGGAGCACACGGCGCAGTTCAATTCTCAATTCAGGCTATTTGGGCAGACGGTTGTCAATGCGCTCGATCTCGCGACGACACCCGAAAAATGTGAAGACCAACTCACACGACTGCTTGTTCAGCTGGAGGAATTCGAAAGCCAGTTTAGTCAGTCAGAGACGTTTCTCGCTGAGATCATGCAAAAGCGCGAGGAAGTCTATGAGAGCTTTGAGGCGCGTAAGCAGGACCTGATTGATCAGCGTCAGGCGCGTGCACAGACGATTGCAGATGCACTAGATCGGATGTTGCAAAATGTTGACCGCAGAACCAAGCGGTTCGATACCCAAGACGCGCTCAATACCTACCTCGCTTCAGATTCCCTGGTCCTGAAGATTCGCGACATGATCACCGATCTTCGCGCATTGGATAGCGCGGTGAAGGCGGATGATGCTGAAGCGCGACTGAACATGCTTAAAGACCAGGCGATACGTTCGCTCCGGGACCGCTCTGATTTGTATCACGATGGTGGCAATACAATCCAACTTGGACCGCGCCACCGGTTCTCTGTGAGTCGTGAGGAATTGAATCTGACGATCATTCCACGCGATGGTGACCTTTGTTTGCATCTCATCGGCACGCAGTACTTCGAACAGATTCACGATGAGGCTCTCGATCGGTTGCGCGACTATTGGACCGTGCGTAATGAAGCGGAGACCGAGACGATCTATCGCGCGGAGTACCTGGCGTACAGGATCATCGAAGCGGCCGAAAAAGGCGATGCGCTTGATTGGTCAACATTGTCGCGGGCAAACGGCACCGAGAAGCTGAATGAGATCGTTCAGTCATACGCCGCAGGCCGCTATCGCGATGATTATCAGAAGGGTGTGCACGATGTTGACGCTGCGCGAATCTTGGGCGTTGTCGTTGACATGCTCGATAAGAGTGATGTGTTGCGCTACTCCCCGACGACACGGGCGTACGCGCAGTTGTTCTGGGCGAGCTACAGCGAAAACCCCGCAAGTCAACGACGTATCGAAGAGTCGCAAGCGGCGCAGGCGATGTCTGAACACTTCGGTGATACCGAAGCGATGGCGCTCGTTACGGCACGTTTGCAGGAGTCGGTCGCGACTTTTTTTGGTGATCAAGTCTCGGAAGTTGATGAGCTTATGCGGCAGCGTGTCTCCCGTTATCTCGCTGCAGAGCTTGCCAGGGAGAAGCTGCAATTCGTGTCATCTGCACCGTCGAAGGCGTTAATGCGTGCGTTTAAGGCGAGCATAAAAGGTGAGTTGCAACGCCAGTTTGATAGTGCGCTCTCTGCACTGGAAGGCGATGTCATCGCCCAGTTTTCGTTGGCGAAAACCTGGTTGCATGCGTTGTTGAAATCTCAGGACGACAGTGAGCACCAAGACTATGTCAGTGAAGTCGCCGCCGAGCTTGTCACGTCAAAACGGCTGGCGCGGCGCAGTCTCAAAGCGGCTGCGAATCAAAGCATCGAAGGGTTGTTCGGAGAGCATCCGCGAATCGACGGCGGCCAGCTAACGGTCCAGTTGGATGAGTTTCTGGAGCGATTGGGGCATCACACGGGCGTGTTTGTGCCCGAGTATCGCGAGTACCTCACGCGCCGGCAGGAGATTCTTGATGCCACGCGCGAGGAGATGCGTCTTGATGAGTTCAAGCCTCGGCCGCTCAGCTCATTCGTCCGAAATAAGTTGATCAACGACGCTTATCTGCCGTTGATAGGGGACAACCTCGCAAAACAGATTGGTACAGCAGGCGAGAGTAAACGATCCGATTTGAGTGGACTGCTCATGATGATCTCACCGCCTGGCTACGGTAAGACGACATTGATGGAGTATGTCGCCGCCCGTTTAGGGCTGACATTCGTCAAAGTCAACGGCCCCGCGCTGGGTCATGAGGTGGATTCACTCGATCCGGAGACCGCCCCCGATTCGGCAGCGCGTAGCGAGCTTACGAAACTCAATCTCGCATTTGAGATGGGTGACAACGTCATGCTCTACATCGACGATATTCAGCATACCAATCCGGCATTCCTGCAGAAGTTCATTCCGCTGTGTGATTCAACACGCCGTGTCGAGGGTGTTTGGCGTGGCAAGACACGCACCTACGATATGCGCGGGCGAAAATTTTGCGTCGTGATGGCAGGTAATCCCTACACCGAGTCGGGTGAGGTATTCCAGGTGCCAGACATGCTGGCTAACCGAGCCGATATTTATAACTTAGGTGATGTTCTGAGTGGCAAGCAGGCTCAATTTGAGTTGAGCTACATCGAGAATTCACTGACCTCGAATCCGGTGCTCGCGCCGCTGGCGACACGAGATACGGCAGACGTCTATCGATTTGTCGATATGGCGAAGGGACGCGAAGTCTCAACGAGTGAATTCAGTCATAGCTACAGCGCCGCGGAAGTGAATGAGATCACGAAGACGCTGGAGCGCTTGTTTGATATTCAAGCGGTCATCTTGTCGGTCAATCAACAGTACATAGAGTCAGCTGCGCAGGACGATCGGTATCGCGTCGAGCCGAAGTTCTTACTGCAGGGTAGTTATCGCAATATGAACAAACTGGCTGAGAAAGTCTCGGCTATCATGAACAATGATGAGCTCGATGCGCTGATCGACGACCACTACCGTGGTGAGGCGCAATTGCTGACGCAGGGTACGGAGGCGAACTTGCTGAAGCTCGGCGAGTTGCGCGACACGTTGGATGACGTGCAAACCAAACGCTGGGCGGAGATCAAGAAGGACTATGTGCGTAACCGCAAGATGGGCGGCGACGAACAAGATGTTGGCAACCGCATCACCGCGCAGCTTGCAGACTTGGTTGAGCATGTGGGGAGCCTTGGCGAGACGCTTCAGCCGAACGGCGTGCTCAGTGCGATGCAAGAACATCAAGCAGTATCGTCGAGGACACTGCAGGAGGCGCTTACAGCGCTTCAGCAATCCGCTGAGAATCGTGAGACCGTTGTCAACGTGACAACGACACCGTCCCCTGAGTTCGGGCAGATTCTATCGGCGTTGAACAACACCATCGAAAACACGTTATTCCCGTTGGTGCGCAGCATGGACAAGCGTATCGCTCAGGACCTCGAGGCGCACGACAAGCTGAACAGCCTTTCGGCACAAGTTGAGCGGCTGCGCGAACAGCTAGATTAAAGGTCGAAGCTGCGCGAAGAGGCGCTCCGAGCGTTAGCTGTTCAGCAAGGACTGAATATAGTCGGTCACGTCACCGGGTGCTGCGTTGGCGGAAAACAGCGTCGCGAATTGTTCGCCCGCGATGGCGGCTTTTAACAAGTCTTGATCGATAGCCTTCAGCGTACTCAACATGTCTTTGTTAGCGGCGGCCTTCACATCGCTAAAGATGCTGCGGTTCTTGGCCATGATGGCCGCGCGCTCTTTCGGATAGCCGATACCACGCTCGTGTTCGAAGAGTTTGCGATAGCAATCTTCGAGGTTCAGTTCTGCCGCCCAGCCGAATCCTTTCGCGTATGGCATAGAGATCGTGTTGCCATCGTTAATCTGGCCGAACAAAAAAGCATCGGTCGGGTCGATGACGAGGCCGCAAACCACACCGGGCATCGCGTTGCACGCCAGCATCGACCCCATACCAGTGCCACAACCCGTGACCACGAAGTCCGCAGCCTTCGTGTTGATCAAAATGCCAGCGAGGATGCCGTTCATCACATAGGTAAGGCTCGCAGCATCGTCTGCGCTGTACATGCCGTAGTGATGTACATCGTGTCCGAGCGGTTCCGCGACGTTCTTGAGGGCCGTGTGGACGATGTCACTCTTCGCCGCCTGACTATTCTCGATGATCAACGCAATTTTCATGGCCACTCCTACCTGTTTGTTACCGGTGTCAATAACACCGATGGCGCCTTTAAATGATGGGCAGTTGCACGGGGATTTTGTCCCCGCGATCGCTTTGCTTAGCTAACATCATAATGACCACGCCTGTGTTTACCAAACGTATTCGTCAGCAGTATTTTTGTCCTACGGACAATCGTGCTGTCTTGCGAATACGATGTGACGTATCGTTTCTATCTACGGTTAGGGAAAGGTTCCAATGCGAAGACATACGTACCTCGGCCTATTGGCCTGCACCATTGTCGCGTGTACACCTCGCGGTGAGGAGTCTGAGACGATCGCGTTTAAACCGGCGCCATGCGCTGTGGGTGTCTATGGCGATAAGACGTCATTCGTTGTGATGACACGACGCGGCGATGCGTTTCGCTATGCGTACAGCGACGGGCGACGCGGTCTGGTTGCCGAGGCATCGGATCTTGCGTGTGGCGCCGGACACCTTCGTGTGGACGATGCAACGATCTATTCGCAGCTGCCATTGAAGATCACGGATACGCGGTTTCGATCAGGTGAGGTGATGCTCGCCGGGCAACTCATCGAACCGGCAACTGCAGATGCCAGTATGCCGCTCGTGGTGTTGGCGCATGGCTCAGAAGAACTTGGATGGATCAATGCGGTCGATTATCCGTTTCAATTCGCTGGCCGTGGTGTATCGGCGTTTGTTTATGACAAGCGAGGCACCGGCTTGTCCGAAGGTCGGTACTCACAGAATTTTCCAGAGCTTGCGGATGACTTGGTTGCGGCGTCAAATGAGGCGAAGCGATTGGCGCAAAACCGGTTCGGTCGTTTTGGCTTGTTTGGTTTTAGCCAGGGTGGCTGGATAGCGCCGCTTGCCGCTGAGCGCGCCGAGGCGGAGTTCATCGGCATCGGCTACGGTCTTGTGGTCGACATTCTCGAAGAGGATGCGGCCCAAGTAACATTGGAGCTCACCGAGGCCGGGTATGGGGCCGATGTCATTGCGCAAGGCCGGGAAGTCACCGACATCACCGCTAGACTCGCTGTTTCCGGTTACACCGATGGGCTTGACGATTTGGCTCGCGTTCAGCGCGAGTACGGGGAGGAGCGCTGGTTCAAAGAGCTTCGCGGAGGATTCAGCGGGGTCATTCTCGGCATGTCCGTAGAGCAGCTTCGCGATGAAGGGATACCGATGTTCGATCGATTAAATATCGACTGGTCGATCAAACCAATGGACGTGTTACGTACGGTTGAGGTTCCCCAGCTCTGGGCGCTCGCGGCCGAAGATCGCGAGGCGCCGGTTGCGACGACACTCGATCGTCTGTTGACACTCCGTGCTGAAGGACAGGATATCCGTATCGTTGTTTATCCGAACACCGACCACGGTATGCGTGAGTTTGTTCAAGCGGATGATGGGTCACGGCGATATACGCGGGTTACCGACACCTACTACGACTTGTTGGCCGATTGGGCGAAGGGCGATCTTGCAGCAAGTTATGCGGATAGTGTGAATCGCTAGCAATTCGGTGCCAGAACATGCCGATGGCTATCGTTGTGTATTTGGGCGGTAGCTATTAGAGCGACTCGCACAGCCAGCCATCGACGCCCCATTCTTTGAGTTCTTTCAGTAACTCGCCTGCTTCCTTATCGCCAAGCATGGCTGCCTGGTCAAAGTGGTCTTTGGCGATCATCCCATTGCCTAGGCAAGCGTGAAAATTGCCAAGCTGACGCATCATTCCGGGGTCGCGCTTCTTGAGTCCCATCAATAAGAACCGCTCAGCGCGATCCCGGTCTTGTGGCCAAGCGTGGTTCGCTAGTCGAGACATTGCGTTGATCGAACCTTCAGCGGCCGCTTGCTCCATCAGCGCGATGGCTTGCGCTGGCGGTCCGGCTTCATCCGAATGCCAAAGGTTCGCCGCCAGTTTTTCTTTGTCATCAGCGCTCAGCGTATCGACGTGACTAAAACGAGCCTCATTCGCTCGGGCCTGCCGTAATAGATCCGTCGCTTCTTGGATGCCAAGCTCGGATGCTCGCTGCAAATAGTCTTCGTATTCTGGCTGCTCGATCACGACGCCTAATGGGCTCCAAAGATTCAATGCGCGCATCCCTAGATGGTAGTTTGCCGCTGGGTGGTCTGCGTTGGCCGCTTGCTTATACCGCCGGTCCGATTGATCCAAACGCGAGGATGCTAGTGTCTTTGATAAATCAGGCCGACTGAGACCGAGCACCACCGCCAGCAGAAACTGTGCATCGACGTGCCCAGAGTCAGCCGCCGATTCAAGAAGGTCGTGGCTTCTGTCGATGTTCTCGATTTCAGTGGAGGACAGGGCAGGGGCTTCGAGCAACGCGTACTGCTGTAGTCGTTCCTCTCCAATCAGTCCGTAAAGGTAGAAAAAGGCCAAGGCATATTGGTTTTCTGCTGAATCGCTCTTGAGGTTCTGGCATCGGACCACTGCCAAGTTTGCCTGGCCTTCTTCGACCGCTTGAATACAGTCTGCGGGGTCGCCGGCGGTGGCTGCCACAGACCAAGGTAAAGTGACGCACAGCATTAGCCAGACGGCCGATCGATGCTTGCGTTTCTTTGTTGATATCCGTTTCGGCCAGCGCAATCGGTCTTTCATCGGCGTTCCATATATTTTGCCACCGGCGCGTCCATCGTGGTTGCCTTGCTCATCGTGACTCGCCATATCATAGAGCATTGATGATGGGTTTTGCTCGCTGGGATAATCGCCGTGCTGCGGGCAGCATGCAGATACGATGTTTGACTGTCACGAGCCAGGT
>JBCAZE010000106.1:0-10952 GCA_039700805.1 Pseudomonadota bacterium
GCAAGAGGGCAGTGACAGGCACCGGCACGGCTTCGGTCGCCCACCAAATCGCCATCCAAAGACTGAGTGCCGCCGCTCGCCATGCGGTGACGGACATAACAGTCTGCACATCCGCAGTCGCAAGAAAAGCAACAAACAACAGAGGTCCGAGCCAACGCCCGATGGTCGCGGCCTTCGACGAGGCGTCAGTCACGGCGCGACGCCGCTTGTTGATCCATCTCCCAAGGGTCGACAGCGATCACATCGAGCATCTCGGCCGTCCCGGCATCGATAATCAAACAAAAGCCCACCAACTTGCGGTTCACGACAGGGACAAAAACCATATCAGACAACGCACGCGCGTGCTGTTCCTGAAGTGCGCGCACCGCGTCAGCGTACGCTGGGGCACGCTCAATAATGTCATCGAGTGGTCGCGCTTTCGCGAGCACTCTGCTCGCTGACGCCCCAAGTGGCTGCCAGAACTCAGGCATTTGCTCTGGCTCGAGGTTGTCCTCCATCGCACGCTTCACCAGCAACGCCCGCGTCTCCATCGTGTCATCAAATACAACAACGGTGGTGCACGGTAACTTGTCGTTGTCGGCACAAATAGACCGCGCAGTCGGCAAGTCGGTGACGTCCGCCTCGGTCAATATCGTGTACCGATCTAAAGAGAACACCATGAACTGGGGCCGCTCGGAATAAAACACCGAAGTGCCATAGATGAGCGCCGAGAGTTGCACCAGCGCGATGAATGAAAGATCGAAAACGAGCCCCTTTTTGCCGGGCCGATACAACACCGCCGTGAGCAGTGGTCCCAGGACCAGGTCGACACCAACGAGGATCTTCAAAATATCTGTTGCGCCATTGATTTCGAACAGCGGCGACGGGTACCAGACGAAAAAGATACACGCCAGGATGGCAGACACGATGACCGCACTCAGTAAAAAGTGTGTCAGTACGGCTTTTGCGACCGGCATGCAATCCTCCTATCTGAAGCGTCGGCTGTAGTACCATAGCGACCTACAAGAGCAATTCAAGCTATAGCGTAAAAATGCACACCAGTGATGTGATTGTACTCGGCGGCGGCGCCGCTGGCCTGATGTGCGCAATGCGTGCCGGTGCTCGCGGTAAGCGCGTCGTGGTACTCGAAGGCGCTAACAAGATCGGCAAGAAAATACTGATGTCGGGCGGCGGTCGATGCAACTTCACGAATCTGTTTTGTGATCCCGATCACTTCATCTCAAAGAACCCCCACTTCTGTAAGTCGGCGCTCAAGCGCTATACGCAGTGGGACTTTATCTTGCTCGTTGAGAAACATGACATTCCCTACTATGAGAAAACGCTCGGACAGCTGTTCTGTGAAAACTCATCCAAGGATATTGTTACGATGCTTCGACGTGAATGCGAAGACGCAGGTGTTCGCATCATCACCGAGTGCGATATTCAGGACGTGTCGGGTGATGGACCATTCAAAGTAACGACAGGCGTTGGCCTGTTCGGTGCGCCGGCGATTGTTGTAGCCACCGGTGGACTTTCGATTCCCAAGATGGGCGCGACAGACTTCGGTTATCGACTCGCTCGCCAGTATGGTCACAGCGTGCTGCCAACACGCGCGGGCCTTGTGCCATTCACATTCACGGGTGCACTGCATGAAGCGATGCAGACGCTCTCTGGCGTTAGTCTGCCGGCGACAGCTACTGCGAACGGGCCCGCCTTTCGCGAAGGGCTCTTATTTACACATCGTGGCCTCAGTGGCCCCGCCGCGCTGCAGTCCTCGAGTTACTGGCAACCGGGTGAAGCATTGCACCTCGATCTGATGCCCGGTGCTGATGCGGCGGATGCGCTTGCCAGCAGTAAGCGCGCAAGTCCTGCCAAAAAACTCGGTGCGGTCATTGCGGAGTCTATGCCGCGAGCCGTGGTCAATACGTTGGCGCCTTGGCTGTGGGATCAACTGAGCGATACCCGGCTCGGTGAAATTACCGATGCGAGGCTGAAAGCGATCGGCGAAGGCATCAATCAGTGGTCAATCAAACCCGCCGCAACGGAGGGCTACCGTACAGCGGAGGTCACGCTGGGCGGCGTTGATACCGATGCACTCTCATCACAGACCATGGAAAGTCGTATTCAACCCGGGCTGTACTTCATCGGTGAAGTTGTTGACGTTACAGGCCACCTAGGCGGCTTCAATTTCCAATGGGCGTGGTCCTCTGGTGTTGCAGCGGCGGATGCCATCAGCGCATAGACCCTGGATCAAGCTTAGACTTAGACATAACGGCATCCGACGCGGGAAAACGGGCCGCTCACGACGCGATTGACTGAGCGGACTTTATGCGACTCGCGTTTTCGCAGACAATAGCGGACATGGGCGAAATCAAGACCACCTATGAGCTTGCGCAGGCACAAGTAGCTAGCTACGTCAGGCCGATCGAGCCGGGCATGATGATGCCGCCGTTCGACCTCAAAGATGAGGCGGGACGCTGGCTGCGTCTGTCAGACGATCACCTGTCCGGCAAACCACTATTAATACTGCTGCTAAATACACGTGACGCGACGCGTATCAATGCGTGGCTCGAAACACTGAGCGATCTAGATACGTCACTCCGTGAGCAGAACTTCTACGTCATCGTCATCACCACAAACAGTGATGCGGACAGCAACGCGAGACTGTGCAGAGACAAGGGCCTGCACTGGCCAATGCCGTCGGACGCAACCGGCCGCGTGTTTGCTGGTCTTGGCATTCATAAAGACCGCGGTCAATCGGATCGGCTATTGCTGGTCTCACCGTTTCGCCAAATCCTCACCTGGTGGGACGAGCCCGAACAACACGCGGAAACCATTCGCGAGGCAATGCAAATGATGACAGACAATACACAGCCCAAAGATCGATTGATGCCGCCGCATGCACCCATCCTCGCGGTCCCGAATGTGCTGACACCCTCTGAGTGTGCATCGATGATCGAGGCATTCGAGAACAACTCGACGTTCACGGTACGACCACCGAAACCAGAAGAGCTTCGTGGTGATTTCAAGATCCCGGTTTATGAGCACAACCGGCAGGATCGTGTTGATTGCATTATCCGTGATCAGCGCATGCTGCAATTCCTCGACGAGCGTATTTTTGGGCGCGTGGTACCGATGGTTAAGAAAGCGTTCGCGTTCGATGTCACACGGCGTGAGGATTTACATATCGCGCGTTACGTCGGAGAGCGTGGCGGCAATCAGATGGGACACCGCGACAATGTGAGCGCACCCACCGCGCACCGGCGCTTCGCGTTATCGATGAATCTCAATGATGACTACGAAGGTGGCGACGTCGTGTTCCAGGAATTCGACGACCGTGGCTACAAGTCACCGGCGGGCACAGCCGTGATCTTCTCATCATCATTGCTACACGAAGTGCGCGAAACAACCAGCGGCACCCGCTACACCCTGATCTCGCATTTTTTTAATGAACAGTCGATACAGCAGCGACAAGCCTAGTCGCCGTCATCATGAAGGACACGCTATGTCATTAGTCACCTCTCCGTCGATCATTCTCTCAAACACCGAGACGATTCCTGGCAAGACCATTGTCGAGTTTTACGGCGTTGTCACCGGCAATACCGTGCGCGCGAAGCATCTTGGCCGCGACATCATGGCAGGCCTCAAAAACATTGTCGGTGGGGAACTCGTCGGTTATACCGAGCTTCTGCAGGACTCTCGACAGGAAGCGACCGAACGAATGATCCAGCAAGCGCAATCCATGGGCGCCAACGCGATCATCAATGTGCGATTTGCAACCAGCTCGATCGCTCAAGGCGCGTCTGAGCTGTTCGCTTATGGCACCGCCGTACGCGTGAGCCTGTAATGGCGGACACGATCAGCATTCTGATCAATATCGGCGTCCCGCTGGGACTCCTTATCATCGCCTATTTCGTGGGTAGCTTTATCGAGCGCCGCCACTTTGCCGACATCCGCAAACGCGAAGCCGCAATGCATGGCTTTCCAGCCTTGACCACAGAGACCATCCCGGACGATTGGCAGGTGACCGAGGCGCGCTTGATGGTAGGGAGCATCGTAGTCTCACTCGATTACTTCAAACGTATCGTTGCCGGACTCAGAAGCATCATTGGCGGGCGGATCAAAACCTATGAGCCTCTGTTGGACCGTGCCCGCCGCGAGGCGATGCTCAGACTGCTCGAGCAATCACGGCAAGCGGGTTACGACGCTGTCATTAATGTCCGATTGGAAACATCGCGCATGGCCAACGCTCGCGGTGACGAAGGTACCGCCGGCGTGGAGATGCTCGCGATTGGCACTGCAATCAAAATGCCGCGGATGGGGTGATGGCCGGTTCGCGTTACATCCCGCGTCAAGCTGACCAAACCGTCAACGTCAGCAAAACCCACCCTCTCGCCGAAGCGGGCTGGCTTGTGGGCGCGTTGTCGTTGATTGGTCTTGGGCTTGCGATAGTGACGATCTTTCTGGTTGATATCTTCGTCGCGCTAGTCAGTCCAGAACGGGAAGCACGTTGGTTCAGCGGTCTCGAACCAGAGGGCATCATGCTCTCAAACGGCGGCGCTGAGCCCAGTCCCGAGATACAGGCTTTGTTTGATCGCGTTAGCAGTCACTGGCCTGACAGTCCGTACGAGTTCCGTCTCTTGATCAGCGACGACGAGGCGCCAAACGCGATGGCGCTACCCGGCGGATTGATCATCGTTACAGAAGGCCTACTCGATGGCGTCGAGTCCAACAATGAGCTTGCTTTCGTACTGGCGCACGAACTCGGCCACTTTCATAACCGAGATCATTTACGTCGATTTGGTCGCATGGCGCTGCTCGGCACGATGTTCTCGGCGATCAGCGGCAGCGAGTCGATTGGCATCAATTTGTCAGACCTGACATTACGCAGCTTCAGTCGCGAACAAGAGCAAGCTGCCGACGCGTTTGGTTTGTCGCTAACCGAGGCAACCTTCGGCCACGTCAATGGTGCTGGCGACTTCTTCGAGCGAATCAATGACGGCGGAGATTCGGTTCTGGCCCGTTATCTCGATACACACCCGCAACCGATGGATCGACTCGCGTATCTCTCCGAGCTTGCCAAGACAGAAGGCTGGAACGAAGATGGGCATTTAGAACCTTGGGGTCACACTGACGCGGTCGAACCGCACGGGGACAAAACGCCATGAATCGTCTTTTTAATGTCGCATCATCCTTAGCCGCGAGCATTGTCACCGCACCGCGCGGTGTGATGGCGGACCCAGTCAGCGAGCAGCCGGAGCAATGGCTGCGGCTGTACGAGATGGAAAACTGCCCGTACTGTCGCGTGGTACGTGAAGCACTTACTCGCCTAGACCTCGACGTCATAATTCTGCCCTGTCCGAAAGGCGGCAAGCGCTTCCGGCAGGAGGCAGAGCATATTGGCGGAAAAGCACAGTTTCCATTGCTGGTCGATCCGAATAACGGCACGGTACTTTACGAGTCTGCCGATATTGTCCATTACCTCTATGAGACCTACGGCAACCGCGAGACACTGCCCAAGAGTGTCATCAAGATGCTGAACAGCAGCGCGGCGACGCTCGCTTCGACCCTGCGCATGGGCCGTGGTATGCGCGTCAGACCGTCTCGTGCCCCGTCGGAACCACTCGAGTTGTACAGCTTTGAGAGCAGCCCTTTTGCAAGACTTGTCCGCGAGCGACTTTGCGAGCTCGAAATCCCGTATTTATTGCGCAACACCGGAAAGGCAAAGCCGACCGACCTATTGCCACCGGCTGTGCGGCGGACAACGATGCCCGGCTATGTGCATGAGGGTCGCAATCGACAGGCCTTGTTCGAACGAATGGGCCACGTTCAAATTCCGTTCCTGACCGACCCCAACACCGACGCCGAACTGTTCGAATCAGCCGACATCATTCGCTACCTCGACAAAACCTACGGCGCTGACTGAACCGAATGGGCTGAGGCACGTCGAACGTTTGAGAGAACTTTTCCGGAGCAACACCATGTTGAGATCATTGACGTTAATCGTCGCATTACTTGCGCTAGCTATTTCTGGGGCTAATGCGTCTGAAGTCATACTGAAAACGGATGGTAACGGCAATGGTAGGACGATCAGCTTCGAGACCGAAGGTCCGTGGTTGCTCGCTTGGCGCGTCAACAGCAATTTTCGCTCTCAGTCAGGTTTTGAGCTCAATCTGATCAACGCCGATACCGGCTTCTTCGATAGTCGCATCCTCCTGATGCGTGGCAGAGGCGGCAATGGTCTGAAGCTATTTGAGAACCGCGGACGTTTTCAATTCGAAGTCGTTTCAAACTTCGCAGACTGGTACCTGACGGTAGAACAATTGACCGAAGAAGAAGCCGAAGCGTATCGCGCCACGGCGAACTAAATGAGCACACATCGCGGCTGGCGGGTTAAGTCGATTGACAGCACGCCGTAAGGCTCGATCAAGCGTTGAGTCGTTGACCTACCCGCGCTTGGATTGTTCGCGCGAACGGAAGTTTTAGTCGGCGTGGCAGCTTGCGATGGACTTTTCTCATCGAAAGAAAAATCCAGCGGTGTTCGAGCACGTTGAACGCAGCGGCCAGATCCCAGACCGGCGGCAGCACATAAACCACCTCCCTGCCGACGCGTTGTAACTCGCGGTCAAACCGATCCGGATCATCAACATGCTCAGCCGTATGTGAACACAGTACGGTGTCGAACTGATCATCATCAAAGGGCAGTGCATAGATGTTATCGACTTTGACGAAGTTCGGTACGTCCGCATGCCGCATGATATCCGCATTGACTCCACCGCCGTCGACCTTGCCGCAGCAGATATTCAAATCCCATGTTCGAGCGGAAACAATCGATGTCTTTAAGTGGCTATAGCTGTACCAATGTAAGAACACGATAATCGCGGTAACCGTCACCGCAAGAATGACAAAAGGCCACATAAACACTCTGCCTGCCGAAGATCCATCGAAGAGCATAGCGCGGCAATCATGACAGTTTTGTTGCAGCGCGAGACTGATGCTGCGTGTGGCCGTATCTATTCGCTGTCCTGCAGCAACGACGCCGCAACGGGTTTATGCGCAGCCAGCTCGTCTGGTGTTAACCCGGTTAGCTCGTAAGGCAGGACCAGCCAATCGTCTGTGGTGTGCAACAGATAGTCCGGTACGCCACCAGACAAGTTGCGCGAGGGTTTGTGCCAAATCACTGCGGTACGCACATCCAAAGGCATATTGCGCTTCAGTTTTTTCCTAAGCCGCTTTCTCACCACATCCAACGTCAAACCCGAGCCACTGACATCATCGACAATCAGTAGCCGATCCTCGGCGTTCAGCGTCTCGAGAAGATACTGGGTGCCATGTACACGAATCTGGTCGCCTGGATTGTCGACCATATCTGAATAGGATGGTAAACCGCTGTAGGAAGTCCGCAGCGCAATGTGGTTGGTCTCAACACCGAGATGTTGCAGACATTCCTGAACATAGATGCCGACGGTGCTGCCCCCGCGCCAGAGTCCGACGACAAAGGTTGGCCGAAACCCATCATTGAAAATCGTCACACCAAGACGGAACGCATCCTCGAGCAGCTCCTGTTCTTGGATAAACACTTTCTTCATGCTGCTGATTGTAACACTCGCGGATCGGATGCCCATTTCGAGCGCTCACGCGGCGTGTGTTGCGCGACGAAATCGGTTGCATGCCTGGCTGGGTGGAGGCACATTAGTCGTATGGCAGACAAGCGCTACATCGCCGCACAAGACCTTCTGGATGATGCTTTCCGTCTTGGCGCCGCGATTGTCGAAAGCGGTTATCGGCCGACCTTCATCTTGGCGCTCTGGCGTGGCGCTGCACCGATTGGCATCGCCGTCCAGGAGTATCTGGTCGCTAACGGCATTGAAACCGATCACATAGCGATCCGTACCGCTTCGTATACCGGCATTGATCAACAATCTCGCGAAATCGCTATTTACGGGATCAACTATCTCTTGAAGAACGTCACGCATGATGACGCGCTATTGATCGTCGATGATGTCTTTGACACCGGCCTCACGATCGAAGCGATGATTCAACAGATTAACCAGAAGGCCAGACGCAACGCACCTCGCGATATTCGTGTCGCGGTGCCGTATTACAAGCCATCGCGCAATGAGACGGGGCGTGTCCCAGATTATTACTTGCATGAGACCACTCAGTGGCTCAAGTTTCCGCACTCGCTAGAAGGCCTAACCAACGAAGAGATCGCGGAACATCGCCCTGAGCTCGACGCCATTCTTCGCGGTGCAGAAAAGGACGCATGACATGCTAGTGCTGAAACCGAATTGCGAGATGTGCGACAAGGATTTACCGCCGACGGCAACCGACGCGATGATTTGCACCTACGAGTGCACTTTTTGCGAATCCTGCGTGAACGAGCATTTACACAACGTCTGCCCGAACTGCGGCGGCGGCTTTCAACGCCGCCCGATACGTCCAGCAACAGCCCACCGCCCAGGGGTAAGCCTGGCTGATCACCCCGCGTCGGCGAAACGCATTAGCCTCAGTTACAGCGATGAGGACATCGCCGCATTCACGAGACGTTTGCGAGATGTACCACCCGCACAACGCTAGCCAGCGTCAACGCCGTTAACGAATACCCATTGGGACAACCACGACGACCATGATGAAAGTTGAACTGACCGAAAAAGAAGCCCGTGTCATCGGCTGTCTGATCGAGAAATCGATCGTGACGCCCGATCAGTATCCGCTCACACTCAATGCGCTGACCAACGCCTGCAATCAAAAGTCGAGCCGTGACCCGGTGATGAACCTGTCACCCGGTGATGTGCAACACACGATCCGCAGCTTGCAGAACAAACACCTAGTGGTCGTGGACGAGAATTTCAAAAGCCGTACAGAACGGTTTTCCCAGCGCTTTTGCAATACGCGTTACAGCGACTACAAATTTGACGCCGGCGAGCTCGCGATCGTTTGTTTGCTGCTACTGCGCGGACCGCAAACCCCAGGCGAGCTGCGCACACGCGCAAACCGCATGCACAGTTTCACTGATAACGAAGCAGTCGTCGAAGCACTCGACCGCTTGATCGATACGCCGTCAGGTCCTGTCGTCATGAAACTACCCAAGCTTGCGGGACGCAAAGATAGCGAGTATCGCCACGTGCTCGATGGTGAGGTCGATGTCGAGCAGTATCTCGAGGAACGAAATGCGGAGCGCCCTGCCCCACAACGAAGTACCCGCTCTAGCGAGATCCAACAACTCACCGATCGTGTCGACAAGCTCGAAGCGGAAGTGGCGGCACTGAAAGCAATGTTGGCAGGGTAACTGACATTGGCGAAGGCGGACGAGCCCGCCACATTGCGCGCTAACTTGTGCCAACGAACGCAACACAAAACGCTGACTGCGAAACTCGGATGAAAGGTGATAGGCATTTCTGTCGACCCTAGAACTGCGACGACGTTATTCTGACTCGTTAAGAAAGAGGTGTCCGCTGTGCATAAACGGCCGCTCAATCTATTGTCCCTGGCCGGGCTGCTGACGATCGTCGCCGTACTGCTGCATGTTGGTTGCATTTTTTTCGACGCGAGTTGGTATCGGTTCATGGGGGCCGGTGAGCAAATGGCACAAATAGTCGAACGCGGTGAGACGTATCCAACAATAGTGACTTCAGTTGTTACGCTGGTTTTGCTGGTATGGGCCGCATATGCATTCAGTGGCGCCGGAAAAATCCTGCAGTTGCCGCTGCTAAGAACGGGCTTGGTGGTCATCGCGACGATACTGCTAGCACGGGGCTTAGGATTCTATTTCATCATGGCTGCCTTCCCCGGAAATTCTCTAACATTCTGGATTGTGAGCTCGTCTATTTGCGTGGTGCTAGGCTTGCTGTACGCGCTTGGAACCAAACAATCGTGGCAATCGATGAGCGGGCCGACTCAATAGACTATGTCTGCGACCCGGAGTTAAGCGTATAGAGCAACGTAGAAAAACGGATATGGCGGTCGGCCCACTCAAGACTAGTGGGCGCGTCGAACGAGACGGCGGAAACACCGGTCTCCGATGACGCGACATTAATACCAACAACACAGGGGAAGATGAAAATGAACGAAACGGAAATCGTACTGAAACTCGCACAGCAAGCGGTCGAAGCGAAAGAGCCTGACTATATAGGTGACCTCATCAAAATCGGGCTTCCAATTATCGGCACTCTGATCGGTGGCGTAATCGGCTACCTAGCTACCCGCAAAGCGGCAGAACTTAACCATGACACTCAGATTCAGATTGCTGCAATAAGCCATAACGCTGAGCTTGAGAAAGCATTTTATGAGAAACGTCTTGTTCGCCTGGAGCGTCTCGTCACGCACTTGGATAGTTTTAACCAACGTACGATCGCCTACTGTACAGACGTCAAGAATTGGCTTGTCCATAAGTCAGAGGGCAATGAAGATAAACTCTATGATCTAAGTCGGAAAATCCAATCTTCGCAGGCAGCGTTCTATGACAGTTTCTTGCCACTGCTAAATGCAGAAGCGAAGTTACTCATTCTCGGTCACACGGGCTTACAAGAACAGCTGAGATCTTTCGGGGAATATGCGCAAGAAGTCTACAAGCATGTGCATATTGAAAACGCCGAGATTACGACTAAAGCAATCGACGCGCGGATCGAATCCCTGAAAGAGAAACGCAAAGACCTTTATGTTCTGATTGGCCAGCATGAGGCAGCTGAGTATCAGCGCGCGACTCAACCGATAGTTCGACCCGCTGATCCCTCGATACCATGAAGAACATGGATACGACACGTCAGAATCGAAACTCTTGATCGCAGCAAGATAGAACTCCAACGATCGCTACAACAAAAAATCTCCGAGATTCGGGCGCTGCAGCCAGTTTTTCTGACCCCATGAATCGGCCTGTTCTTTGACATGCATCGTGAACGCGTGGCGCGAACGCGGCGAGTGATTTTGCGAGCTGTAATGCGGCATGTGATCAGAGAACAAGACAACGCTGC
>JBCAZE010000107.1:0-10831 GCA_039700805.1 Pseudomonadota bacterium
CCCCCCCCCCCCCCCCCCCCCCCCCCCCCCCCCCCCTTTTCAAGAAGAAGACGGCTTACGCGATGGAGATGAGTGACTGGAGTTCAGACGTGTGCTTCCGATCTGTTGCAATAGACACCGTAGAAAACAGCAGGGCATGGCCCCGAGTCTTGAGGAGATGATTATGAAAAAAGTAGTTGTAGCAGCATTGGTATCGGCATTGGCATGTGGTGTGATGCCGCAAGCGCAAGCTGAGAATGCATCGAAGAAAGAAGTCGCTGGGTTCGGTACTGGCGCGGTCGTTGGTGGCGCGGTGGCGGGACCGCCTGGCATTGTGATCGGTGCAGCAATCGGTGCTTTGGTCGGTGATCGGTCACATCAAAAGGACGAGCAACTTGCAGCACTCAGTACGGATGTTGAGGTCAGTCGAGATCAAGTCGCGACGCTTCAAGATGCGCTCCGTCAAGAACAACTAACCAACACCAATCTCACCGCTGAGATTCGTACGTTGGATCAGAGCGGTGTCGTTGAGCTTCACCAAATGCTGGATACCGGTATCGAATTGGACTTGTCATTCACAACTGACGACGTGGTTGTCGATCAGCGCTGGCAAGAGCGGCTGGTGACGCTCGCTGGTGTTGTCGCGGGTTCGCCGGATTTGGCAATCCAGATTGACGGTTACGCAGATCCGCGTGGCAGTGTTGAATACAACCAAGCGCTGTCGCTGGCTCGTGCAGAGGCCGTGCGCACCATCCTTTTTGAAGCGGGATTGGATCACGATCGTATGGTGACTTTCGGGCATGGTGAGTCGATGGCCAGTGAGGCGTCTACGTCAACAGACCCTGATCTTCTCGCACTACAGCGACGGGTGACGGTCACCATTTACCGTGACGAATCGCTAGAGGGGGTCGCTCTACTCGGTCACTAAACCACTTGTATCGCCACCAGGCCGTCGCGGGCACTCGTGCCCCGGCGGCCTTTTTCGTTGGCTGATCGCGCGAGCCTCGTTATCGGTATCTCGCTATAATGGACTCGACGCTACATGGAGATGCGCCATTATTTGTGCCTATCGTTTGAGCGCGTTGCGCGCATGCCTCGCAGGCATTGTTGAAACGCTCGTGCGAACAGCATCCGTTTTCGCTTGCGTCGCGGTAGCTGTGTTTTCTTTGTCAAACGCCTCATTCGCCGACACCGAGTACGGGCTGTCACTCTCGGCGGCTGCTATCGAACGGACAAAATCGTTCGTCGTCTATAACGGCGCGTACCGAACCATCGATTATCCCGGCGGTGATGTGCCCGCTAATATCGGTGTCTGTACCGACGTCGTTATTCGTTCTTACCGTCAACTTGGGGTTGATCTGCAACAGCTGGTTCATGAGGATATGGTTGATGCGTTTGACGCCTACCCATCAGAACGAATCTGGGGGCTAACACGGCCGGACACGAACATCGATCACCGTCGGGTACCGAATCTTAGGAAGTTTTTTGAACGGCATGGAACATCCTTGCCGCTGTCGCGTGCTGCGGAGCAATTCCTGCCGGGTGATATCGTGTCTTGGGTATTGCCCAATAATCGTCCCCACATTGGCATTGTCACTGATGAAAAGGCGCGCAGCGGCGAACCATTGATCGTTCACAACATCGGTTTTGGTCCGAAGCTAGAAAACGTGTTGTTCGCGTATGAGTTGACAGGGCACTATCGCTTTTCCGTTTCATCAAACAGTGAGGGAGCGCCTTAATTGGCGACCTATAATGCATGGACTCGCTTGAGCTACTCATCGATTTTCATCAACACTCGGAGCGACAAGGCCCGGGTAGCGCCGATAGCACAGCGCTCGCACTACAATTGGCAGGTATCGACACGTCGGCATCACTCGCGATCGCCGATATCGGTTGCGGCACAGGTGCATCAACCTTGCAGCTCGCCACGATGGGCGATGCACATGTGACGGCGGTCGACTTCTTACCCGCATTTCTCGACGTTCTGGAGCAACGTGCTCGCGATGCGGGTGTCGCGCGCAACATCACCACACTGTGCGCCTCGATGGATAGTCTGCCATTTGCAGACGGGGCGTTTGATGTGATTTGGCGCTGAAGGCGCGATCTACAACATGGGGTTTGCGTCGGGCGTCAACGCGTGGCGCCGGTTCTTGAAACCAGGTGGTGTCATGGCAGTGTCGGAAATCACCTGGACCTCGGCCGACCGACCACGTGAATTGGATCAGCATTGGTGCGCGCAGTACCCCGAGATCGATGTGGCTTCGAACAAAATCGCGACGATGGAAGCAGCGGGCTTTCGGGTCCTGGGGTATTTTGTTTTGCCGGAGTCATGCTGGACACACAATTACTACGCGCCTATGGAAGATCGCTTTGAGGATTTTCTTGTACGTCATCAAAGTAGTGATGCGTCGAAAGCGATTGTCGCGGCTGAGCGAGCGGAGATTGCGATGTATCAACGATATAAGTCGTACTATGGCTACGGGATGTACATCGCTCAGCGCATCGAGGATGAACGATGAACGACGGCACACCGCGCTATTTAGAGCCGCGTGTGCGACCGGTATACTGAGTCTATGAGTGCAACAAGACATACGATAAATGCAAACGCTTTGCGCGCTAAGCAATGTGAACCTTGTGAGGGTGGGGTTGAGCCATTGACGGCGGACGAATGCGAAGCGTTGATGCCTGGCATTGACGATGATTGGTCATTGACGGACGACGGACGCGCTTTGCAAAGAGAGATTGTGTTTCCCGGTTACTCTCGCACACTGGCATTCGTTAACGCGGTGGGGTGGATCGCGAACGTCGAGGGGCATCATCCTCTGATCCGATTTGGGTACGGTTTTTGCGAAATCATTTGGACCACCAATGCGATTCATGGACTGTCGGTGAACGATTTCATTTGCGCCGCAAAGACGGACTATCTGATGGCATCGTTAGGATGATCGTGTGGCAATGAGGAGAGAGATCATGTGGCGTTTTTGGAGCATTGTTGTTGCGTTGTTTGCAGCTAGCTCACTAGCTGCAGAAACAACGGCGTTGGTCGGTGGTCGTTTGATTGATGGATTCGGTCACTCACCCATACAGAATAGTGTGATCCTGATTCGTGATGGTCGAATCGAAGCCGTAGGAACCGTAGCAACGCTAGCGGTACCTGATGATTATGCGGTGATATCTACGGAAGGCATGGACTTGTTGCCGGGTCTATGGGAGTCGCACGCGCACTTGATGCTGACAGGTCATGCGGATTACCCCCACTGGCAGCGAACCTATGCGGATCGTATGGCCGATGAGATTATGCCGGCCAGTGCGGCGCAGCTGTTGTCAGCGGGCGTTACGTCAGCGCGGGATCTCGGTGCGCCACTGGATGCCTCAGTTTCGGTGATGACGCGTATCGAGTCGGGCGAGATTCCTGGTCCGCGCCTGTTTATGTCCGGGCCTTTCCTTCAGGCGGATGTTGACGATTGGCAGAAAGGCTACCGATGGTCTGTCAAGAGTGTCGCGGAAGCACGTCGCCGCGTAAAACAGTTGGCAGACGCGGGTATGCATATCGTCAAGTTGATCGATCAAGACAACATGCCACGCCAAGTGGCTGAGACGATCGTTAAAGAGGCGCACAAATATGGTCTGAAGGTTGTCGCGCACGCGCATCGACCGAACGAGGTCCGTGTCGGCTTGGAGATCGGCGTCGATAACTTTGAGCACACGGGTCTCACGACAGCGCCAGGTTTTCCTGACGACGTGATCACGGCCCTGATAGAACGTACGGCGACGGGACGCGTGGCTGGCGGGCCGTTGTATTGGACGCCGACGGTCGAAGGTCTATGGAATTTTGACCGAACCGTCGCGAACCCGGAGAAGCTCGATGACGCTTGTTGGCATCTCGGTCTGAAGGCCGACACGATTGCTGACATCAGCGCGTCGATTCAGAGTCCAGGGCAGCTTGGCTATACACGCCTTACGCCGCTTCGAAAGCCCACGTTGAAGAAAAAAATCGCACAGCTTCGTGAGGCAGGCGTCGTGTTTCTTGTTGGCACAGATAGCGGCATCCCAATGAAATTCCACTGCCAGTCGACCTGGAATGAAATGGATGTCATGGTGCGAGTCATGGGCCTGAAGCCGATGGATGTGATACGGAGCGCGGTGTATTGGCCGGCGGTCCTGATGGATGTTGAAGCCGATCTTGGTACGGTTTCCGCTGGCAAATATGCCGATATCATCGGTGTCCGTGGCGATGTTCTCGAGTATATGAACTTACTGCAGAACGTCTCGTTTGTGATGAAAAATGGCGTCGTCTATAAGCGGGACGGACAATTGACCGAGGCGTTGATCGGCCCGCGTTGAACTGTGAACCGCGCCACAGTTTTTGACCGGAATTCAGAGCGCGGTCATAAATGGGAAAAAACAGGCTATTCCGGCCGAATGATGCGGTCAAATTGTGATCACTTTAATAGCATTGGACACGGGTTAGTCCTAGCCTTGGTTCATGCTAGATGGGATTCTCAACAGTCGTCTTTTACTTAACACCAAGGTGATCGTTTTCGCCTTGGCGTTGACGCTGTGCACGCCAACGCTGGCAACGGCAGAGACGCCTTTCGCATCGGATATTCAGAACGTTGAGAAGTTGCTGGCGGATGGCAACGATACCGAAGCGCTAGAACAGGCGTTGGCGTTAAGAGATCGCACGCAAGCACGGGCTGGCGAAGATCATCTTCGAGTATTGGGTTTGCTATCGCAGTTCTACGTGGATCATGGCAACGCAGAAATGGCGTTACGCGATGTCGAAGAGGCGCTTGCGCTGAGCGATGATCCGAATAGCGAGATGACGGGCCGGTTGTTGTTGACCAAGACCATGGCCTTGATCCGACTAGGCAAGTTTGAAGAGGCGGAATTTTGGGCGGCTAGGCTGAGAACCTATGGCCGACAAATGAATGATCAAAACAGCTTTGCCTACGGTCATTACCTAACGGCAAGTACGCTGTCGCGACAAAATCAGCCAGAGCTTGCTAAGCAGAACTATCGAGCCGCGGCATCGGTGTTCAAAGACGCCGGCGAGGCACAGATGCATCTGCAAGTCATGAACGACCTTGCGATGTTGTTCAAGAACACCGGCGACTTTGAGTCCGCAACGACGTTGTTTCGGGAGCAACTCATCACAGCCACCGACAGCGGCAATCAACTGCTTAGAGTTTATGCACTGCTTGAGCTTGGCGATATCGCCCGTCGCAATGGCAACTTTGCGAACGGAGAGCGCTACTTGAAGTTGGCTGAGACGATTGCGGTGTCAGCGGGCAATCCGTCTTGGCAGTTGTTTGCTCATGAGTACCTGGCTGAGCTGTACCGAGACAGCGACCGCATGGATGAAGCGCTTCGGCAGGACAACGCGCTTGCCGTCGCCAAAGCGGCGGTCGATGCACAGCGCGCCGCGACGCGGATTGCCGAACTCGAGTTGCGACGAATGTCGGCGGAACACGACTACGAAATAAGCCTCCTCAAGAAAGAGCAGGAGATTCGTGAGATTGCCGCGATCAACAACAAGACATTCCGCGTGGCCGTTTTGCTCGGACTTACGTTGATGCTGATCTGTCTTGCGAAGCTCTACCAGCTCTGGCGCAAACAAACGATGGCGAACTCCGCGCTACGTGAATCCAACTTACGACTCGATCAAGTGGCCAGCACAGATGCGCTCACGGGTCTCGGCAATCGCCATGGGTTGTCCGAGCGCCTGACCATGCTCAGGAAAAAGCGTATCGACTACACGCTGATATTGATGGACATCGATCACTTCAAACAAATCAATGACAACTTCGGTCATGATCACGGGGACTTCGTATTGACGGAATTCGCCGCGCGCATCAAAACACGGCTTCGTCAATCCGACTATGCGGTTCGTTGGGGCGGCGAGGAGTTCTTGCTAATCCTGCCGTCTACCTCGACAGAAGACGCCAATGACGTGGCTAAGCAGCTACACGACATTATTCGCAAAACGCCCATTGTTGTTGACGGCACTCAACACTTCGTCACAGCAACTTTCGGTATTGCGGCGTTTAGCGACTACGACGATTTTGAAAGTACACTGAAAGGTGCGGATAGCGCACTTGTACTCGGTAAACAGTCTGGACGTGACCGTATCATCGCGGTTGATATCAGTGCGACGGGTACGACACATACCATCAATCGGGTTGCTTAACTGTCAAGCGCGATTCATCGGCGTAACGACCCCGTTCTCGCGCATATCTGCCTCGCTAACAGTCGGTGCACAGTACACCGCATTACGCCCAGCGTCTTTGGCATGGTAGAGCGCAAGATCCGCGCGTTTTAGCCAATCATCCGTCGTCTCACCTTGATGGAGCTGTGCGATGCCAATCGATAGCGTGACTTGGCGTTGATCGATAAGCGGCGTTTTCGCCACTAAAGCGCGAAGCTCTTCTGCGAGGGCCGTGGCAAAGGCGGCGGTAGCATTTTCGGCGACGATCACAAATTCCTCTCCGCCGAAGCGAAACATCCGATCGGTGATTCTCAATCGCTGTTTCAGTAGGGCAACAACCCCGATGAGCGTGTCGTCGCCAATGGCATGTCCGAAGTCGTCGTTGATGCGTTTGAAGTGGTCGAGATCGAGCAACATGATCGACACGTTCTGTGGGTGTCGTTGGTGCATATCGACAATCTCTGCGAGTCGCTCACGCAACGCACGACGGTTGCCGGCGCCGGTTAGCGGGTCGCGTATAGCGAGTTCCTGCACCTGGCGCCGTTGTTGGTCGGTGAGGTAGGAGAATGCATAGGAGAAGGCGATTGTCACGGCGAGCGTCGCATACACGGTCGTTAGCGACAGCACCGGAAGCGCTTGAATGATCATCGGTGTGACGACACTGATGGCAACCAAGTTCACGACGAAGGCTTCAAACGGTCGCATCAAATAGTAGGCGATAACGACAGCTGGATAGATCCAAAACAGTTGGCCGATTCCTGCAATGTAAATCGTACCCGCAATCGCAACTTGGCAGAGTAGGCATACAGCGATGCTCGCGACGCGGTGGTTATGTGTGCGGATCACGTAGACCGAAAGACCCGCTAGGCCGATGATGAGCGTTGCATCAAGACTGAACAGCAACCACTCCCCACTCATGAATCGAATGATCGTAAACGGCAACACGGCGATGATGCCGGAACCAGTGAGCATTAAGAGTATGAACTCACGAAAAGTCGCTTCAGTGCGTTGCATGTTGTGTCCCCACGAGCGCGGGCTCGCCCCTATCCCCTCGGATAGCCTAAAACAGCGATCGGCGGCGGGGCAAACCAGGAAGAACATTATGTTCAATTTCCAATGCCGAACGACCGACGATCGCTATATATGATTTCTCAAAACTCCGCAGCAACCATGGCAACTGCAAAATCTCCCTGCACATGAAGCTGTTTTGTTGCTGCGATTTATCCCATAAGATGCCGCTGATGAATTCGGTGACCTAGGCGATGAGCATGACGCAAAGAGAAGACTTCCCTTCGGATAAGGCGATTCTTGAGTGGATCAATGAGGCGGCAATGCGACTTGATGGCGTCATCAATCGTACGCCACTCCTCGAGTCACAAGCGCTCAATGAACTGGTTGGTGGTCGCGTTCTGTTGAAGCCCGAAAACTTGCAGCGTTCGGGGTCTTTCAAAATTCGCGGTGCATACAACGCGATCGCCAGCTTGCCGTCTAGTACCAAAAACGTCGTTGCCTGGTCATCGGGGAATCACGCGCAAGGTGTCGCGATGGCTGCCAAACTAACGGGCAAACAAGCAGAAATCGTGATGCCGCACGACACACCGGAAAACAAATCCCGAGCCGTCGAGGCGCTCGGCGGCCGCATCATCGGCTATGACCGGTATACAGAGGATCGTGAGGCAATCGCCTTTGACCGTGCGGCCTCTTTAGACTGTCCAGTCATTCCGTCTTATGACCTTTGGCCCGTCGTCGCAGGTCAAGGAACCACTGGTCTTGAGATAATGAGCGATCCGCTCTTGAACGGGCGTCCACCGGACAATGTGCTCGTTTGTTGCGGTGGCGGTGGACTAACCGCAGGCATTGCCCTTGCCGTGCACGCCGAATCGTCGACGACGAAAGTATTCGCAGTTGAGCCAAAAGCCGCCGACGATACCGCACGCTCGTTCGCGGCTGGCAGTCGATTAGCCAATGACCCAGCAACGCGCTCAGTGTGTGATGCACTATTGACGCCAAAGCCTGGTGCGTTGACGTTCCCGATTAATCAGCGTCACTTGTCCGATGTGTTAACGGTGACAGACGATCAAGCGCTGCGCGCCATGGGTTATGCACATGAGATCTTGCATTTGGTTTTGGAGCCGGGTGGGGCAGTAGCGCTAGCCGCTGTGCTGGCTCATGCTGTCGAGCTCAGTAACAAAACGACTGTCGCCGTTCTTTCAGGTGGTAATGTTGGCGACGCGATGTTGGCAAAAGGCATTGCTGCCTTCCGCGCTCAGAACGACTCCGTCTGACTCACATCTTTGGCATCATCTGCGCCGCGACTGACGATGTGCTCGCCGGTGATCATTTCTGAGTAGCTCTGACCGGGGCCGACCATCGGATAGACCGAGGCGTCCGGGTCGATAATCACTTCTAGGAACGCGGGCCCCTCGAAGGCAATGAACTCCGAAATTGTCGATTGTAACGCTGCCGGATCGTCGAGCCGTCGAGAAAATGCAAACCCATCCGCAGAAGCGGCCTTGACGAAGTCTTTGCGATGTAACGACTTGTCGCTCGCCGACAATCGACCTTTGTAATAGAGCTTTTGCCATTGACGGACCATGCCATCGCCATAGTTATTGAGAACAACAACCTTGATGGGTAAGTCGTAGGTTGTGACGGTCTCGAGCTCACCAATATTCATCCGAATACTCGCATCACCATCAATGTCGATCACGAGTCGATCGGGTCGGCCAAGTTGAGCGCCGACGGCCGCTGGTAAGCCAAAACCCATCGTGCCCATACTGCCGGAAGTCAGCCACAATCGCGGTTCGCGAAAGTCGAAGTATTGTGCTGCCCACATCTGATGCTGACCGACGCCAGTGCTAATAATGGCGCGGCCATCGGTGATAGCGTTGATGGCCTCGATCACTGCGTAGGGCTGGATGAGTGGGCTTTGTTTATCGTAGTTCAAAGCATGAACGCGCTTCAGATCGGCGATGTGATCATGCCACTTGGGAAAGGTCTTCTCGAAACCAACGCGATCAGCGTAGGCGACGACCGCATCGAGATCTTGCGTCAGCACGCCCGTGTGATGCCAGGAGACGGATTTCACCTTATCAATTTCCGATGGGTCAACATCGAAGTGCGCAACGTGGCGCGCGTTTGGTGCGAAGCGTTGCGGTACGCCAGCGACGCGATCATCGAATCGCGCCGCCGCTGCGATGAGGAAATCGCAATCCTCAACAGCGTAGTTGGCATAAGCCATCCCGTGCATGCCGAGCATATGCAATGACAGTTTGTCGGTCGTGTCTTCCGCACCAATACCCATCAACGTTGTGGTCACCGGCAAGCCGAAGCGGTCGCAAAAGCGACGTAAGCTTTCAGACGCGTTGCCGTTTATAACGCCACCGCCTGCATAGACTAATGGTCGTTCCGCCGCACTCAGCAACCGTAGGAAGTCCTGGCAGTCATCATCGGACAATGCGCTGTCGGTGACTTCCTTCAAACGACGCCGGTAACCGGGGATTGGCAATCTTGCTGCACCGTCAAAGGCGCCTTCCCAGTTCTGCACATCTTTGGGGACGTCGACAACAACCGGTCCAGGTCGGCCAGTATTCGCAATTTCATAAGCGGTGCGAATCGTCGCTTCAAGCTTATCGGGCTCTGTCACAAGAAACACATGCTTGGCAACGGAACCCATGACCGCACTGATAGGGGCTTCTTGAAAAGCATCAGTGCCGATAGCAGCTCTTGGAACTTGGCCACAAATAACGACAATTGGCACTGAGTCTGCTGCGCAGTCGCGAACCGGCGTAACCATGTTGGTCGCACCAGGACCCGATGTCACCATCACCGTGCCGACTTTTCCCGTTGCCCGGGAGTAGCCCGCCGCCATGAAACCGGCCCCTTGTTCGTTGGCAGGAACGACCAACGGCAATTCGCCATTGCCATCAACGCCAGGGTTGTTTTTATTGAATCTAAAGACGGCATCGTAAGTTGGCAGAATGGCGCCGCCGCTGTAGCCAAACACGCAGTCGATGCCTTGATCCGCAATCACTTGCACGATCATCTCTGCGCCGGTCATATGTTTTCCTGCCAGCGGATGTTTCGTTGCGTCTTCTGCGGTCATTGCGTTCATGTTGAGTCTCTCTGATAGAACAGAAGGTCGACTGCGCGACCTTATATTCTGAGTGTGTTGCATCGTTTTGTGCATTGCAATACTGAAAGGCATGCGCGAACATCTCTGGCCGTCGTCAGCAAAGACGTTATGAAAAAGATTCAGGTGCAACTTTATGCGACATGTCATTTCTGTATTGATGCAAAACGAAGTCGGTGCATTGACGCGACTGACGGGATTGTTTTCGACTCGCGGCTATAACATCGAATCGCTAAACGTCGCGCCAACCGACAATCCGCTGATCTCGCGTCTGACGCTCGTCACCAGCGGCTCGGATGCTGCCATTGAGCAAGTGACCAAGCAGATATCGAAATTGATCGACATCGTGGACATGCACGACATGACGCTCGGCGACCACTTCGAGCGTGAACTGGTGCTGGTCAAACTGATCGGATTCGTCAAGTCTTTCGATGAGGTCAAATCACTGTGTGAGCAGGCGGATGTGCGGGTGCTCGATGCGAACCCTAAGGCATATACCATCGAATTTGCTG
>JBCAZE010000108.1:0-10794 GCA_039700805.1 Pseudomonadota bacterium
CCTCGCGTTGCGACGGTTGTGTCGTCGCTTTATCAGCCGCTATGTGACGGTGTCATTGGATCTGGCGCGATGGCTAGGGCAAATGGTGGGTGTGGCGTCAGATAAGATTTCCAGTATCTGCAATGGCGTTGATACCGGTGTTTTTAGTCCGAAAGGATCTAGCGCGACACCACCTGAGTCCTGGCGCACCGGATTGGTCATTGGCAGTGTAGGACGTCTTGACCCGATAAAACGCTTTGATCTGTTGATCGACGCTTTTGCGCTAGTCCATGCGGAGTACCCCCAGACTCGACTCGTCATCGTTGGCGATGGCGGAGAGCGGGCAAACCTCGAGCAATTGATATCACGTCACGGCTTAGATGATGCGGTGATGCTTGCCGGTAGGCGGGATAACACGCCCGAGTGGTTCCGGCTAATCGATGTATTCGCGCTCGTATCGCGTAATGAGGGTATATCGAACACGATTCTCGAGGCGATGTCGTCCGGTTTGCCGGCTGTGGTGACGGATGTCGGCGGTAACTGTGAGCTTGTTAGCAGCGGAGAAACAGGCACTGTGATACCGTCCGGCGATATCACGGGATTGGTCGACGCGTTGCGACAGTACATTAGCAGCGATACGCTCAGGGCGGCGCATGGTAGTGCGTCCAGAGAGCGGGTTTTACAGGAATTTTCGCTGAGCCGAATGATAGAGCGTTACGATGATTTGTATCGTACGGTGCTTCGCGATTCGAAGAATAAATAACTATAGGAGGCAGGCGACCCATGTGTGGCATTGCTGGACTTTTTGACCTACGGGAATCCAGAAATATCGATCAAGACTTACTTGAGTCGATGACGCGCTCACTCGTCCACCGGGGACCTGATGGCGAGGGATATCACCGCGAACCGGGAGTCGGATTTGGGCATAGACGTTTGTCGATTATCGATCTCGAGGGCGGGCATCAACCGATCTTCAACGAGGACAATAGTGTCGTCGTGACATACAACGGTGAGATCTACAATTTCCAACCTATTCAAGAAGAGCTTGAGTCACTCGGTCATGTCTTCCGGACGCGTTGCGATACCGAGGTTATTGTCCATGCATGGGAGGAGTGGGGCGCAGAGTGTCTGCATCGCTTCAATGGAATGTTTGCGTTTGCGATTTGGGATCGAAATCGTAAACAGTTGTTCATTGCACGTGATCGAATCGGCATCAAGCCGTTGTATTACGGGACGACCGAGGATGGCTATCTCGCATTCGGGTCAGAATTGAAAGCACTGCTGATTCACCCACGACTGTCGAGAGCTATCCGGCCGGATGCAGTCGAGGAGTATTTTGCTTTCGGCTATGTGCCGGACCCCAAGACGATCCTTAGCAACGTTTGGAAGCTGCCGCCCGGACACTGCATGACGATTGAATCTGGCAAGCCATTGCCGGAACCACGTCAATATTGGGATATCGATTTCGGCGTCGACCCGGTTCCCGAAGCGACGATGCTCAGCGAGATCAATGAGCGATTGGCGGAGAGTGTACAAAGGCGCATGATCGCGGAAGTGAAGCTCGGGGCCTTTTTGTCTGGAGGCGTCGACTCAAGTGCCGTCGTCGCACATATGGCCGGACTTACCGATGATCCGACGATTACCGCCTCAATCAGCTTCGGAGATCCAGCCTACAACGAATCCTCGTTCGCCAAGATCGTTGCGGACCAATACAAAACCAATCATTTCGTTCGTCAGGTAGACCCGGCGGATTATGCGTTAGTCGATCAGTTGGCGGATTTTTATGATGAGCCTTTCGCTGATAGTTCCGCCTTGCCGACCTATAGAGTCTGTGAGCTCGCGAGGGAACACGTCACTGTTGCACTGTCCGGTGACGGCGGTGATGAGAACTTTATTGGCTACCGGCGTTACCGCTGGCATGCCTATGAGGAGAAGATCCGCAACTTGTTGCCTCATGGGCTGCGTAAGCCGGTCTTTGGGACGCTTGGTGCTATTTATCCCAAAATGGATTGGGCGCCAAAATTCTTGCGTGCCAAGTCTACCTTGCAAGCGCTGGGAAGAAGTTCAATGGAAGGTTATTTGCACAGCGTTGGTATCTTCCCAGATCACCTGCGTAAGAAACTGTTTAGCGATAAACAGAAAAGCGCGTTGCAGGGATATGAGGCAATCGAAGTTTACCGTCGCCATGCAGAGCGCCAGCCTGATTTGAAAGGGCTGCCGTTGGTTCAATATCTTGACTTCAAGACCTACCTACCCGGCGATATTCTGACCAAAGTGGATCGTGCCAGTATGGCGCACAGCCTTGAGGTGCGCGTGCCCATTCTCGATCATGAATACGTGCAATGGGTCGCCGGCATTCCGGCCGAGCACAAACTAGTTGGACGCGAAGGCAAACACTGTTTCAAGAAGGCGCTCGAGCCTCTGCTGCCGGACGATATTCTATATCGCGACAAAATGGGATTCGGTGTCCCTGTGTCCTCTTGGTTTCGAAACGAGCTAAAAGACGACATTCGTCGTGTAGTTGATTCTCCGGCGCTACTGGATTCCGGTTTGTTCGACCGTAGTGTGTTGCGCGAACTGGTCGATAGTCATCAGTCTGGGCAGAGTGAACACAGCGCAGTGCTGTGGGCGTTACTAATGTTCAACGGTAGCATGAAGAAACTGGGGCTTGGTCAGTCGTAGGCAACATGAAGATTCTGCTGATTAGTTCTTTGTTTCCCAATGCAGAACAGCCATCACTTGGCGTGTTCGTGCAGGCTCGGCTACGCAAACTATTGGCGGCCTATGGCGACATCGAAGTGACGGTGGTTGCGCCGATACCTTGGTTTCCGTTCAAGTCGGATTTGTTTGGGGACTATGCCAAGTTCGCCAGAGCCCCCGAGGTAGAGGAGCAGTACGGTTTCACGGTTTATCACCCGCGTTATCCGGTGATCCCCAAAGTAGGTATGTCTATAGCGCCTGGTCTGATGTATCGCTCGATACGTAAGTTTGTCGCGGCACTACATGCAGAAAAAGCGTTCGATTTGATCGACGGCCACTACTTCTATCCGGATGGCGTCGCTGTATCGAGAATTGCGACTGAGCTAGGTCTGCCTTTCGCGTTAACGGCGCGCGGCACGGACATCACTTTGATCCCCAAGTTTGAGAAACCACGACAGCAAATTCTTGAGGCGGCCGCGAAGACCGATGTAATGATCAGTGTCTGCCAGGCTCTGAAGGACGAGATGGTCAGCATTGGCATCGATGGTTCCAAGATCGAGGTACTACGCAATGGCGTTGACCTTAGTTTCTTTAGACCGCTCGATGCCTCGCCGACAGTCATTGATGTTAGCGCCATGCCTCGTATTCTTGTGAGCGTTGGTTATCTGATTGAGAGAAAAGGGCATGACAAGACTATTGCGGCATTGCCTGACTTACCGGATTGTCACTTGATCATCGCGGGTGACGGCCCGCTCTTGCAGGCGCTACAAGAACAAGCCGCCGAACTGGGTGTCTCTGAACGCGTGCATTTCGTAGGTTCACAGCCACAGGAGGAGCTTGTGAGGCTTTATAACGCGGCCGACTGTCTCGTGCTGATGTCAAGCCGGGAGGGAATGGCAAACGTCCTCTTGGAAAGTCTCGCTTGTGGTACGCCAGTCGTCGTTAGCCAAGTGTGGGGTGCACCCGAGGTCGTAAAAGACCCTGTAGCGGGCCGGCTAGTTAAGGACTTTGAACAGCCGACATTGGTCAGTGCGATACGTGATCTTTTCACAAACGCAATGACGAGAGATGCGGTCAGAGAGTATGCAGAGCAATACGACTGGCAAGCCACGTCAAAAGGCCAGCGACAGCTGTTTGATAAGATGGTTACCGATCGTCGCATGAGCATGTCGACGACTCAAACCAGCAGGGCATAGACGCAGATGAAAGCACTGTCACGCAAGGATATAGATCGGAGACGCGAAAATGCGTGATCTGATTCTATTGATTGTGTTCGCCGGTTTCTTGCCATTGTGTTTTTGGAGGCCGCACATCGGGCTCTTGGTTTGGGCGTGTATTGGTTATCTGAATCCACACCGATTAACTTGGGGCTTCGCGTACAGTTTTCCTTTCGTGATGCTAGCTGCGGCTGCGACGTTGGCGGGGATTCTCTGTCTGCGCGACCGACGCATTTCTTTTCCGTTTACTGGCACGACGTTTGTCTGGGCCTGTTTTGTGCTCTGGACGGTCGTGACGACCCAGTTCGCACTGAATCCCGAAACGGCAGCGTATGAACTCGATCGCATGATCAAAACCCAGATCATGATTCTGGTGTCATTGCTGTTAATGCACGACAAACAACGCATCATTCTGCTCGCTGGCGTTATTGCATTCTCAATCGGTTTTTATGGCATCAAGGGCGGTTGGTTCACGCTGATTACCGGCGGTAATTTCTTGGTTTGGGGTCCGCCGGGGACGTTTTTCGAAGGCAACAACGAAGTCGCCTTCGCCTTGTTGATCTGTTTACCACTGATGCGCTTTTTTCAGATGTACTGGACCAACAAGTGGCTAAAACGTTTTGCGCTGCTCGCGATGATCTTGAGCGGTTTCGCGATCGTGGGGTCCTATTCCCGCGGGGCGTTGGTAGGCGGTCTTGGCATGATGGGGATGCTATGGCTCAAGTCCCGTCATAAAGTGAAGCTCGCGATTCCCGCCGTTTTGGCACTTCTGGTGTTGATTGCATTTATGCCGCAAAGCTGGAAAGACCGTATGGGTACGATTCAGACGTATGACGAAGATGCGTCGGCAATGGGACGAATCAATGCCTGGTACTTCGCCGTAAATCTCGCAAACGACAGGCCTATTGTCGGTGGAGGTTTTGGTACCTTTACGATCCCGCTTTTCCTGAAGTACGCGCCGGTGCCTGAAGATCATCATGACGCGCACAGTATTTTCTTTGAAGTACTTGGGGAACAGGGCTATATCGGTTTGCTGTTCTTCATGGGGATGGGTGGGCTCGCCTTTTTGACCGGATCATCGGTGATTCGTGCTGCGCGAGGTATTCCGGAACTGCAATGGGCTTCCGATCTCGCCGCAATGGCACAGGTTGGCCTTACCGGCTATGCCGTAGGTGGCCTGTTTCTTGGTCTCGCCTATTTTGATTTGCCGTATCACTTAATGGCGATACTGGTCCTGCTTAAATCCTTTGTTGCGAAGGAGCGGGTACGGCTTGCGCAGCAGGCGAGTGATGATGACGAAGCGCCGTGGGAGGCCGAATCCCTCTCATCAGCTGCGACAAGGCTTGCTTGGCAGGGGCGTCGCGCATGAGTGTTTTCGATGCTTTGGGCGTTCGGTTATTTGCTGGTGTGTCTGCGCTGCGCTCTAAAGGGCTGACGGTGCTGATCTATCATCGGGTTCATCGCCAGCACGATAGCTTCACCAGCGGTGACGTTGATGCGGTGACCTTTAGCTGGCACCTTAACGTTCTCAAAAAGCACTTTAATGTCGTCCGGCTTCGCGAAGCGATTCAAGGCTTATCTGACGGCGAGGCGCTGCCGCGTAACGCGATCGCGATTACGTTCGATGATGGCTATCGAGATAATGCTGAAGTTGCTCTGCCACTGTTGGAAGCTGCGGGTTTGCCCGCGACCTTCTTTATCGCTACTGGTTTTTTGGACGGCGGCATCATGTGGAATGATCGTATTATCGAGTCGCTTAAGCGCACTCGTTTGTCTTCATTACCGCTGGATGATTTCGGTCTCGATAACGCCGTGTTATCGACCGAGACACAACGGGCTGATACAGCGGGACGGTTGATCAATGCCTTGAAACACAAACCGTTCGCCGAGCGAGATGAAATGGTAGAAGCGTTGGTCTCTCGCTGTGATGTCGAGCTGCCTAGGGACTTGATGATGGATGCGGCTCAGTTGCCGCAATTCGTAGAGGCGGGTATGGAAATTGGCGCCCATACGGTGAATCATCCCATCCTTACTAGGATCGGCGAGGATGTGGCCCTCAAGGAGATTCAGGACAGTCGCAACTTCCTGGAAGACTTACTCAACGTTAGGGTTGCTGGCTTCGCCTATCCGAACGGTCGCCCCGAGGAAGACTACGATGCGTCCCACGTCGAGATTGTTCAGCAATTAGGATTCGACTACGCGATGTCGACACGCTGGGGTATTGCAAGCAGCGAGGACAATCGTCACGCGTTGCCGCGGATTAACCCGTGGGATACGACGCCATCACGATGGACTGCGCGCATCGCGTTGGCGAAGTGGGGGCGATAATTTCGTGAAAATCCTATATCACCATCGTGTCGCGTCAAAGGACGGCCAGTACGTACATATCGAAGGTCTCACGCGCGCGTTTATCGACCAAGGTCATGAGATCGTCTGGGTGACGCCTCGAGTCGCCGAAGATGAGAAATTCGGTGGCGAAAGTCGCTCTGTGGGTAATCTCAAAAAACGCATTCCCGGTGCGGTCTACGAACTGCTCGAGTTCGGATATGCCTTTCTCGCTTTCGCGAAGTTGATGCTAGCGGTTTTTCGACATCGGCCTGATGTTATCTACGAGCGCTACAACCTGTATCTTCCCTCGGGGATCTGGGCTTCGCGATTAAGTGGTATCCCTTTAATTAGCGAAGTTAACGCACCGTTGAAATCGGAGCGGGCAAAGAACGATGGTATTGCGCTGCCGTGGCTTGCGAGTTGGACAGAAGGGTATGTCTGGCGCAAAGCGGATGCCGTGTTACCAGTCACCGAAGTCCTGGCGCAGCACGTTATCGAAAGACGCGGACACAGGAATGGATTGACGGTGATCCACAACGGGGTTCATCCCGAAATGATTGAGCCCGACGCAGCGGGTCGTGAACGTGCGAAGCAGCAGCTCGGCCTCGCGGGTAAAACGGTACTCGGTTTTACAGGTTTTATGCGCGACTGGCACGGTCTCGATTCAGTGATTCGGGTTATTGCGAACGGAGAGCAGTCGGATTGGCACGCGCTACTGGTCGGCGATGGGCCAGCCCGGGACGAGCTACAGAAACTCGCAGCGGAACTCGGTGTGGAGAGCCAGGTGACCTTTACAGGGCTTGTCGCTCGTGAACAGATCAAGCGCTACATACAGGCGTTCGATATCGCGTTGCAGCCAAAAGTCGTGCCATACGCATCGCCATTGAAAATGTTCGAGTATATGGCGCTCG
This sequence comes from Pseudomonadota bacterium, assembly GCA_039700805.1. Lineage (GTDB taxonomy): Bacteria > Pseudomonadota > Gammaproteobacteria > Steroidobacterales > Woeseiaceae > CALBPI01. The sequence continues at coordinate 7,136 of JBCAZE010000108.1, forward strand.
GAAAGTTGATCGTTGCTCCGGATATGGCAAACATCCGGGAAATACTCACCGATGATCATGATGCGGTGTTATTTGATCCGGAGGCGTCATCAGCGTTCGAGGCGGCAATCAATACCGCGCTGTCGGATCAGGACCTGCGTGAGAAGCTGCAGGCGAATGTCATCGAAACCCTGCATGCGCGCCGATTCAAGTGGGCCGAGAACGCCAAACGTGTGATCGGTATTGCGGATGACTTGCTGCGGTGACGGTCACGACCGTTTAGTCGAGCAAAGGGGACTCCTTGGTAATGAACAAACGTGCATTGTTGATCGCCTACCATTACCCGCCGGTAAAGGGTAGCAGCGGCGTTCAGCGAGCTTTGCGATTCTCAGCCTATCTTCCAGAATTTGGCTGGGACTGTGATGTGCTGACAGTGACACCATCGGCCTATGAGCGTGTTGCTGATGACGAGCTCAAGGATATTCCAGAGCATGTTCGAGTGGTCCGTGCACGGGCGTTCGATACCAAGCGGCACTTGTCCATTGCCGGTCGTTATCCGCAATTTCTCGCATTGCCGGATCGTTGGTCCACTTGGAAGTACGACGGTGTGCGTCAAGGAAAGAAAATGCTCAAGCGTGATCGCTATGATCTTGTTTGGTCGACGTTTCCGATCTCAACGGCGCATGTAATCGGCATGCGTCTTGCGGCAAGCAGTGGATTGCCTTGGGTGGCCGATTGCCGGGATTCTATGTCGGAAGAGGATTATCCTCGCGATCCAACAATTTTTGCGGCGGTGAGATCGCTTGAACAGCAAGTGGTGGCTAATGCCACGCGAGTCACATTCACAACGCCTGGCACTCGGGCGATGTATGCAGAACGATATCCTGACCTACCAGACGACCGGTGGGACGTTATCGAAAACGGCTATGATGAGAGCGCGTTTATCGGCCTGGATGATGAGTACTCACCGCCCGGCGATTCTAGACCGCTGACATTGGTTCATGCCGGTTTGCTTTATCCGGAGGAACGCGACCCGAGACACTTTTTCCGGGCGCTCGCCGAGCTGAAGGCCGAGCGATTTTTCGTCGGCAGACCTATTCGCGTCGTACTTAGAGCAACAGGTCATGATGAGTTATATCGTGATTTGATCGATGAGCTGGATATTGCGGATATTGTCGAGCTAGCGCCTGGCGTTGCTTATCGTGATGCGTTGCAGGAGATGCTCAAGGCGGATGGTTTGCTGATATTTCAGTCGTCCGGCTGTAATCACCAGATTCCCGCCAAAGCCTATGAGTACCTTCGAGCGGGTAGGCCGGTGTTCTCGTTAACCGACCCCGCCGGTGACACGGCGAAATTGCTGGCAGAGAACAACGAGCATCACATGGCGGATCTTTTGGACAAAGAAAAAATCAAAAAGGCGTTCGTTACCTTTTTTGATCACTGTAAAAGCCACGTGTACAAGAACAACGAAAAGCGTGACCAGTATTCTCGCCGCCTCCGGACCAAACAGTTGGCGGCATTGTTTGATTCGATTGTCTGACTGGGCATGGACCTGACAACGTCGCGTTGTTATTCGCGGTGCGCGCTATAGCGATGCGCGCGATCCCGTTTGTAACCGATGTTTCGCTACATTGGTAACTTAAGGTTCTCGTTAGATTCCAGCCAAAGATCCAGCATGAGTATGGTGCCAATCATCGTGCCGAAGTATGCCGCGTGCGTGTCTCTGTGTGCATTGCGTAACTTTGGAATGAAATCCTGGTTGAATAGCGCCCGTTGCTCCATCCGGGAGAAACTCGTCTCACAAAGCTCGCGAAGGGAAGCGTTGTCACGCAGCCATTCTCCAAAGGGTAATCCAAAGCCGTGCTTAGGTTTGTTGATGATCGACTCGGGCAAGAAGTCTGAATAGGCATCTTTGAACATTGCGCGCAAACGGTTCTTGGTCAGCTTCTGCCTAGGCGGTATGGATCTTGAGAACTCCATGAGCTCTCGATCGAGCATTGGAAACAATGGAGTTACGCCAGTCGACTTGCAGGCGTAGTGCACCTTACGAAGGTCGTTGTCTGTTAGTGTTATTTTCCAGTCCACCCACAATAGCGTTTCGAGCAAATCTCCATCCGGTGACGACTCCACCATCTGACGAAGCAAATGTACGGGGTTCTCTTTGTTGACGTGACTCAGGAAACGCTCTGAGAAAATCTCTTCCGGCGCGAAGTCCTGAAAGTGCTCGAAGTCCTCGAGCAAACGAACCGGCAGATCGTCTTTCGCGATATCGATGTAACGACCGATTTTGTGCAGCAATGAGATGCGATTGCCGACTAGCTTGACCATGGCCGGTTCCATGGACTTGCGAATCAGCCGCGGTAATTTCTGATAAGCGCCAATCAACTTGTGTCTAGCGTAGCGCTCGTTTCCAGCAAACAACTCATCACCGCCGTCGCCGGCAAACATCGTGCTGAACCCTTCTTGATGCGCCATGCGCGCGCAGTAGTAGGCAGGGATACACGACAGGTTGCCGAACGGTTCGCCGAAGCTTCCTGCGAGCTTTGGAAGTAATTCATGCACTGCAGTCGGTGTGATGTAGGATTTGTGGTGCTGAAGCCCAAAATGTTTCGCAGCTGTTTCTGCGTAGGGCATTTCATCGTAGCCGTCTTGTCCGAAACCGATGGTGAATGCATGTGTCGTTGAGGCTTGCTTGGACAGTAAGCCTGCAATAGTCGAGCTATCCAGCCCACCGCTGAGGAAACAGGCAACTTGATCGCTGCCGTCATGTAGTCGGCCCACCGCATCTGCCATTTTTTCGCGGAGGGCACGTTGTAGTGTTTCCGGTGACTCAGATGAAATCGTTTTGGCGGGAGGCCAGTAACGTTGTTCGGTGATGTGCGAATCCTGATCGATCTTGAAAAGACTCGCAGCGCCGATTTTTCTTATCGACCTAAAGATCGTTGCAGGCCCCGGCACAATGTGAAAATGGATGAAGTTGTAAACGGATTGTGGCTCGATGTCATCACTGACACCGGGCACCGACAATAGCCAAGGTATGTTGGTGGCTATCAAGTGCAAGCCAGTGGAAGTTGTCGTTGCATAGAGTGGACGACTGCCAATCCAGTCCGTTAGCCCTCGAATGCCATTGTCGTTGACGGTAGCCCCGACAAAACCAGGGGCTTCATCTCGAAGCATGGTTGGTAGATCGTCGGTATTGGATTTGATGCTTGCGGTTTCGAGCGCTTTGACGACAGTGGCCGAAGACCCCACAGAGATTGCTTCATCGTGTCCGTCGGACACGATGCAATTGTTGCTGGCAAGGTGTAAGCCCGTCGATGTGCTGGCTATTTCAATCGACTTTTCGCGTTGCTTTAGCTTGTCGAAGGGTGAGTCGTCATCACCTGCATTCCGTGTGGGTTGCCAACCGATAATAAATTCGTTCACGCTAAAGAGTCCCTGATGTAATTATTGCGCCTGGATGACAATTCCAGTTTCTAGTCTTCTGTGAGTCACGACGACTTTTGTTGCAACCACGCTATTGTCTTACCAGCGACCCAGTCGCGCCATTGCTGGCTGCTGAATGTGTGATCTGCGTCTTCATTTGTTTGTTGCACGATCGTCTCATTACCGATAGCAGATTGAAATCCGCTGTGCTTCTTTGCCGCCGTCAAAAATTCGCGGGCTGTCAGATCATCACC
>JBCAZE010000109.1:0-10755 GCA_039700805.1 Pseudomonadota bacterium
CCCACCTCGGCGTGTCGCGACAAACTGTGAACGCCATCGAGAAGGACAAGTTCGACCCAAGCTTACCACTCGCCTTTAAAGTGGCTCGGCTATTTAATTTGCCGATCGAAGAGGTGTTCGAAGATGAGACCTAAACCGCAACGACGGCAAGACGGTGACGAGCACCTCATCGGGCGTCACCGTCGCTTGTCTTGAGCGTTTAGATAATCCGACATGGGGTCTTTGGTGTCGCTGGAGCTCCCGAACGGGTCGTCTGGAAGACCCGCACTCTTAAACATCGCGATAAAACGCAGCAGCGCGTCTCCGACAAAACCCACGGCGATTGAGAGAAAAGCGAGTACATACCACCACGGTGCAGGATCTTCCTGGCGCGAAAAAATTCGAACGGCAACGAACAGAAACACCGCTGCAAAGATGACCTCCATCAATGCGCCCGCGAAAGTTGCCGCACCCTTTTCGCTCGATGAGGTGTGCGCTTTGCGAGCGGATTGCGTCGACGTTGCCGAAAAAGCCGCCGTGTGGACGTTGAGCAGGGGTGAGGTCGATTGACCTGCATCCTCATCCAACGCAGCCTTAAGCGCATCTCTTGTCAATTCATCGGTCTCGCGCGTCAAGAGAATGCGCCTGACTTCGTCGAGCCGTTCAGGGTACGCATCACGATCGATGTAGCTCAAGATCAGTCGCAGCTCTTCCGTCGTGTATCGCTCGAAGTCTGGTTTGTCATTCGAAATCACTGCCTTGCCCCTTTGTTTGCGATATCCACCGTCTATCGCCCGGCACCGTGTTGCCAGCGGTAGTCATACAGCGCTTTCGCCTGCTCACGAGTCAGGCTGCGTTTGGCGAGTAAGCCAGCGATCAACACATTTGGAAGCGACATCAAAAACCCAACTGGTGTCAACTTCACAAAGAATAGGCACGACAGTAATCCAAGCAGCGCTATTCCGGCGGCGACCAATGCATGCATCACAGTCAAACCACGGCCAACCCACTTAGCGCCGAAACCAATCACCACACCAGGAATAAAGAAAGCAATTGCCGGCGCAACGTTAGATAGCACGACCATCGTGTAAAACACATAGCCCGGGACGCCACCAGACACCGCACCGACGACCGTACCCACTAAGGACTGCTCGTCGAGTAATTGTGTCGCCAACGGCGGTGCATCACTCAGATTCGAGGCAGCAGGTGGCGCATAGGGCCGAAACTCTCCGTCGGATTCACTCATACCAGTAAATCGAACTCCCCAAAGAACGGTCGTAGCACCGTCATCACCCAGGCAAGGTGTGGTGTGATCCGGCGCTTTTTTCCTACCCTACCAACTGGCCGACCGTCGTGTCACCCGCTCGTTGAATTTGAGCGATGCTCACCGACGAATTCGGGGTCATCGAAACGACGACGTTGGCTGGTGTATGCTTCATGTGATTCGAGATTTCTCGTCGGGGGAGCAATGCTATGCTATCGAGACTCATTGTCGTCAGCGTCACATTCGGTTTTGTGTTATCGAACGCGGTTCTTGCGAACGATCTGCCACCACAGCAGTTCGCTGAATTTAAGTCGTGCGAACTGGCGAGCGGCGAGACTTTGACACCTTGCCGGATTGGCTATCGCACCGTCGGTGAACTAAACGCAGATAAGAGTAATGTGGTTGTCGTGCCGACTTGGCATACCGGGACGTCAGAATCGCACCTCATGCTAACGCAAACCGCATTAGACCCAACGCAATACTTCATTGTGATCATCGATGCGCTTTCGAATGGTGTCTCCAGTTCACCATCGAATCACCCCAACACTGCCGGCGGCGCGTTCCCAACAATCACCATTGCGGATATGGTCGACACACAGCATCGATTGTTGACCGAGACGCTTGACCTTCAACAGGCGCACGCATTTGTGGGCCTGTCGATGGGTGGCATGCAGACCTTTGAGTGGTTGGTGCGCTATCCCGACTTCGCCGGTCGCGCCGTATCAACCATCGGCAGTCCACGCTTACCCACATTTGATATCGCGCTTTGGACCACCAACATTAACTTGCTTGCGCTGCTGCGAGCATGCGATTGCGAAGAGGCGCGTGCCGCCATGGCAGCGCAACGCATGACACTCGAAGTTCCGAGCAAACTAACCGCTGACATACCGCGTGAGCGAACGCTCGAATACATCACCAAGCAAGTGGCATCGGACACGATGACGCTTGCCCAGACTTGGGACAAGCAGCGGCAAGCCGAGGCCATGATCACCCACAACATCGCCAGAAATTTCGATGACGATATGCGCAAAGCGGCCGAACAGATCTCGGCAAGACTCCTGGTGATTGTCGGCGCTGATGATCGCGTCGTCACACCGGGACCCGCCAAAGCCATTTCGACAATGGTTGGCGGCGAACTACTCGAGATGGATTCAGATTGTGGGCATTACGAACCGCTATGCAGCCCGGATATATTCGGCAATGCGGTGACGGATTTTTTAGCGGCAGACTAGTCCTTAGTCGTTCGGTGATCGCGCGCTCTCAGCGTGAATCAGCATCAGAAGTTGTGCTGCTGCCTCGGCATCACACAGCGCGCGATGATGGCTGTCCAATGAAATGCCATACGCTGTCGTCAATGACTTCAAGCTATAGGAGTCGTGGCCTTTGAAAGTGGCCCGCATGGTTGCACAAGTACATAGCTTCGGATGACTGAACCTCTGACCCAGCCGTTCGAATTCGTGCTTTAGAAACCCGTAGTCGAAGTTCACGTTATGCGCGCAAAATATTGCGCCATCAATGAATGCGCTGACCTCATCCGCGATCTCTGCGAAGGTCGGCGCATCGGCGACCATCGCATTGCTGATACCAGTGAGACGCGTAATGTGCGGCGGAATCGGCCGCATCGGATTCACCAGGGTCGAGTAACGCTCGACAATCCCACCGTCGACAACGCGAACGGCACCAATCTCAGTGACACGATGGTTCGCCGCGCGACCACCTGTCGTCTCAACATCCACAACGACGTAGGGCTGATTCGGATCACGCACCCAATTGAGCCTCACGATTTCCGCTCGAAAGCCCGCTGCTCGAAGCGCATCTAACCGCATCAACTGATTGCGGCGCAGGTGATCACCGGGCGCTTTCACTTCCACGAACCGTACCGCGTCATTGTCGATCAGCACGAGGTCTGGGTATCCGCTTTTGTAAGCGCGATAGTCTTGTGCCATTGCACGAAGAATCGGAACAACGGCAGCCGCATCGTCAGACTGGAGTACAGCACTCATCGCCTCAAGCATCTGTTTACGCCAACGGAATACGCCATTGAATTGGCCATAGTGAGACGTCGCCGTTTTCAATATTCGCTGCAGCGCCTGCTTTGGTGTCGCAAATGTCGCAAGCGTCGCCTCGATTGCCTCTTGGTGTCGTGTATAAAAACTGCCATCGACAAGCGGCGCCGGCATCGCGTCGAAAGGCGAATGTCCGCTCGCGTTGGTTTCTGAGAACAGCAATTCCCAAAACACGAGACCAAACAGGGACTGCCAGAAGAGGTTCTCAGCGCGAAACACCGCCGCACCAGATTTCTTGAAGTATTCGAGTGTGGCTCGCTCTGGCTTACCCCGCCAGAGCTCATCGATGTTGATAGTCTCTGCGTTGGCCAGCGCCTCGGTCATCGCTGACCGCTTGCGCTCACCGAACCGGCGCTCATAGATATCTTCGGCGGTAGCCAGCGCTTCATCATTCTGCGCATTGGCGATTAAGGACGCGAGATACCGACGGATATCGTGTTGATCCGAGCGTGCCATTAACCGTATGGCAGAGGTAACGCATGCCGCGGACTCGCCAGCCTGATAAGCAGCGAGTGCGGTGTCATCATGGCCAAGCTGTTCGAATTTTCGTCCAATCGACAAGGCAAGCTTATCTCTCGAGCGTGCCGCCGATTCGGTCGTCGCCGGTGGCCAATCGTTGAGCCGCGCTGCAACCGCTCGCGTTTCACCATCAATATCGGCCTTGAGACGCTGACGTTCGCGTGCATAGAAAAACGCAGCCAACGCCTCGTCGGCTTCGTCAAATCTCGACTCGAACTGCCCTTTGTTGCGCTCTCTCATGACCCCGAGGTCGCGCAGCGTGATTTCAGACGATCCCTCTCCCAATCTACCGCTGAACAGGAATTTCAGAAAAGCGAACGTCTCGTCACACACTAACTTCACAAACGACTGATTCGCTGCCCGCTCGATAGTGACCGGCCGCGCATCCTGTGCCAACACGAAAGCAACGCAATCAGCCTTGCGCCATGTGCGCTTCGCAGTCGGTGCAAGCGCAAGCACATCATCCTTCGTCATGACGTGGAGCAAGCGCTCAAGATCGTGAGCTTCTGGGGACGCGATAAGCCCCGCTTGAAGAAGTTGCTCTGCGGCGCCAGGGATATCGTCGATCTCAGCGTAGCGTAGTTTCGATAAGGCGAATAAATCACCCTTGCGATTGATCAATCGGACGCAGAGACACTTCGCCTGATGCGGTAGCGATTCAAATCGACCGAGCACATCCGCGTGACGCAAAGTTAGGACATGCGGATACTGCTCTCGTACGAACGCCAACAACTCCTCGAAGTTATCAAGGTAGTAGTAGGTCGGCAGGTCGCGCGCGTAACGTGATCTGGTCGACGTTGTCACAGATTTATCATTGTTTTGTGTAGCGATAGCTGTGCTGCGTTACCGAAACGATTTCGCCATCATCGTCGCGTTCGAAAATGACAGGCTCCCCAGCGCTACCGTCTTTGCGCTCTCTATAAAACGTATCCGCTTCGCGATGAATCAGTGTATCAACGCTACCCGCAATATCTCGTCCGTAAATGGGGATCAGATGTAGCTTGCCATCACCGATAACTGCGTAGAAATCCCAATCGTAGTTTGGAACGCGATAGTGTCCCTCGTATTCGGAAAGATCGAGATCATCCGGATCGGCCGACGTCGTCATCTTTTCGCTTTCTAACGCATCGTCTTCCCCGTAAACCTCGCCAACGAGCGCATTCACAAAATCGAATGCCATCGAGGTATATGTCGAGGGCGCAACGTCGTTCGCGGTCATCATGGCGATATAGGCTGTTTTGTCGGGAAGGCGCATAACGAAGTCCGCTCGAGTCCCAGGACAGTAGCCGCCGTGCCCCCAAAGCGTCTTACCGCCGTTGCGGCGTGTCGCGTAGGCTAATCCCCACGCGGGCTCGTCAAAATCAGGACCAACCCAATGCACTCTCTGCATTTGCTTGAGTGTGGCCGCCTTCAGAATTTCCTGGCCACCGGCAGCCCGCAGACGAAAGTGCCAGGCAGCGAACTTCGCCATGTCATTGATGCTCGACGCCATACCCGCCGCAGGTGCATAGGCCCTGAACTGATGTTCTGGCACTGGATTACGCCAGCCCTTTGAATCACGTACGAAATGACCACGCGCAAACCCGTCGCCGACGATATCGAATGGCATATCGGTCGTCGTGTTTTTCATGCCAAGCGGCTGAAGGATCGTCTCTTCGACATAGGCACCCCAAGCGCTGTCGCTGACCGTAGCGATGACGTCTCCGACAAGCGCCATACCCAAATTCGAGTATTGCCAATGCTGGTAGGGTTGATAGAGCAATTGATGCTGGCTGCTGCTCTCCCGCAACGCGTTTACGTCGGGAAACCCGGTGTCGGCCCAAAAGTCATCCACGCCTTCGCGGGGCAAACCTGAGACGTGACTCAGGACGTTTCTCAGCGTTGCCGGCGTTTCGCTATCGGTGTTGTCGGCTGGCGCGTGATCACCAATGTAATCAAATAGCGAACTGTCGAGATCCAGCTGACCGGCATCGACCAACGACATCGCCGCAACACCGTTGAACAGCTTTGAAATGGAACAGATGCTAAAGACCGTGTCGTCGCTGATCGGATTTTTGGTGCGACGACTTTCGATGCCGTATTGGTGAGACCAGATGAGCTGCTGGTCATAGACGATCCCCACAGCGACCCCAGGGACCGACTCGCGGGCTAAGCGTAGATCAATGATGGTCTCGAGCGCCCGAAAACGTGAGGCCAACTGTTCTTCAGCGCTTTCTGCGAGCGCCGGCTGAGAAGCCGCGGCAAGGAGGATGCCGGCCGCGAGTAGGATCTTCTTCATTGTTATCGTCCGTTGATCAAACAGAGCCTAACCCTATCAGATTGTCATCGGACGACACATCCCGCCGTTGCGGTTGGAGAAGTCAGTCGAGCGACTTAACCAACCAGCATTTGCCCATGAACATCACTCGTGATGGTGATGCGCCTCATCCGCATCGGAGCCCATTGCCGTTTCCGACGCATGGTGGTGTTCGTGCTCATCAACATGACCGTCATCGCCGTGGTGATGCTCATGTTCGTTCGCGTGGCCGTCATCACCGTGATGATGCTCGTGTTCGCTTTTATGCCCATCGTCGCCATGATGATGTTCATGTTCATTGGCATGACCATCTTGACCATGATGATGATCGTGCTCATTGGCGTGATCTTCTCCAGCGAGCGCACCGGGCGCAGCGAATGACAGCACGGCACTCGCCGTGAGAAGTTGAATAACGGAACGAAGTTTTGAAACCATGACAACCACCTTATGGCCGCTTGTTGATTATTGATGCGCTGATCATTGCCGCTTGAAACCGATAACTCAAGAGCCCAACTTGTTACGAAATAACATTACAAAACAGTAACTTAATGCAAAACAATTGATTACGTCACCAGACAAAAAAAAGCGCCCTAACCGAGGGTATCGGCGGGCGCTAGATAGGCTCAGGAAACGCGCAAACGAACGTCACGCATCAATGACGTTATGTCGTCATGAAACCAAGGTCGCTGGTGTTGAAGTTACCGAGGTTTGGTAACGCCTGATTCAGTTCCGCCGGTGTCAGTCCAAACCAGCCGCCGAGCGTCGCCGCGTACTGTTCAACGGATACCCCCGGAATCAAACGACCACGGTTGTCAGTGTAATCCGGCGCAGCCGTATCAGAGCTCGGGAAACTACCGAACATGCGCTGACCACGGACGCTGCCGCCCGCGACGAAATGGTGCCCTGCCCAACCATGATCGGATCCGTCGCCGTTGTCATTGAGCGTGCGACCGAAGTCAGCTGCAGTAAATAACGTCACGTCTTGCCAAACGCCAAGCTCGACCATCGCATCACGGAATGCAGTAATGCCGCTCACGAGCTGTTGCTGAAGACCTGGCAATGCTTGGGCCTGAGCGCTATGCGTATCAAACCCGCCCATGCCGACAAAGAACACCTGGCGGGAGACATTCAGTTCATTGCGCAGCGAAATCGTTTCGGCGACGGCGCGAAGCTGTCCGCCAGCCTGATTGGCCGGGAATTGTGTCGTCAACGGCGTCCGGCCTTCATAAACCTCACGAAAATCCTGACTGACGCTGATGCCGTTGTTCTGCAACGACAGGAAATCACTGGCCAGAATATTCTCTGAGGCGCTGCCCGCAGAAGTTAGGATCGATTCGATCTGGTCGCGGACCGCATCATGCTCACCCGTTGTGCCAAGAATGTTGCGAGTCTCGAGCAAGCGAATCGGCAACGCACCCGATGATGACAGCGCAAAAGGCGCTTCACCGGCACCACTCAAGAATACCGTGTTGCCGAACGTCGTGATCGCAGCAAGATCCGTGCGCAATGACGGATCAGAGGCTTTCATGCGATCGATAAAGCGACCGCCCCAGCCTTGCAACTCACCCTCGGTATTGAACGACATCCACGTCGATTGCTGATCATTGTGTGAGAACAATTGCTTCGGCAATGGCACAGAGCGGTTGTTGAACTGATCACGAGTGGTCGGCTGGATCAGCGGACCGACCCCACCAACCACCGCTAATTCGCCGGCATTGAACATATCGGCCAGCGGGGCGTACTCCGCCGCCAGACCAAACTCGCGGCCTCCGAGCACGCCACTGTTCAACGGATTTAGCGGTATGAGGTCAGCACGCAAGCGGCTCTGAGCTTCCGGATTCGCCGCGTAAGCATCGAGCAATGAACCTCGAGTCCCAGAGAAGAGATTGTAGGAGGTGTTGTCGCGCGGGATCAGAACATCATTGTTGTCGATGCCGCCGAAGAAGAACAGACAAACCAGCGCTTTGTAGCCTGACGTATCAGCGGCGCGCGCAGACTGTGATAAGAGACTCGGTAGCAAACCGCCCGCGCAAGCAGCGGTCACGCTACGGCGCAAAAAATCCCGACGAGATTGATGTTTCATGTTCAGGACTCCTTACTGTACGACGGCGAATGTGCCGCTGTTTGCGACCAGGAAAACGGCGAGTTGCGCGCGCTTTAGCCGGTCGTTATCAATGTTGGTAGTTCTAAAGGGCATCGCGGTGATCGCCTGCTCGATGTCATCGAACTCGCTTTGCGTCAAACGACCGCCAGTCAATAGGTCGTTCACTGCCTGCACCAGCGTGGCAGGATCGTCCGCGATCGCTGTTAGCGGGTCATAATTTGGAGTAAAGGCATCACTGCCGCCGTCCGGTGTACGGTTAAAGATGTAGTCACCGACGAAATTGACGTAACCGATGCTCGACGCACCGTTAACGATCTGCAATTCCGGCGCGGTCAACCCTTGCTGACCGGACACCGTATTCGGGGCGATGTAGCCAGGTCGATAGAAATTGAATACAGAGGGCGGACGAAACGGATGTTGGCCAAGACTGGTACCGGTGTCCGAGCTGTCCCGCAAGCGGGTTTCGGCCGGGATGTCGACCGGCGCCATCTCCAGTGCGCGAACCACATGGAGGAAACGCAACACCGGCTCGCGTAGCTTGCCGTCGACCGTATCCTCGAACATCAATTGATCGAGTAGAACAGCAGCAATAGTGGCTTCGAGATCGCCTCTTGTGCCGGTGCCGAACACACGCCCATTGGCAGCTTCAAATCTGCCATTTTCAAACGCCGTCGCAACTCTCTCGATGTACTCAGGTGGTGGCGCACTCATCGTGAATCGCTGAATCAATTGTCGTGACACGAACGGCGCAACATTCTGATGCGCAAAAATTCCATCGATAGCCAACGACACCGATGTCGGTCCATCGGTATTGGCCGGGATACTCACATTCAGGAAGTTTTTCGCTTCTGGTGAGTGACGGTTATCGAAATAAGCCAAAGGCACAGACCACATCATCCATTCAGGATTCTGTGTCCGGTCAAAATCAAAACCGGTAAAGACACGTGACAAGTTGACGATGTCGTCATTGTCGTAAGTCTCAACTTGTTCACCATTCACCAAGCGTGGTGAGCCATCCATATTCAGTTCAATCAAACCGATACTGAACAGCTGAAGAATTTCACGCGCGTAGTTTTCGTCGGGTAAGCGGCCGTTGGCATCCGCCCGACGACTGCCTCGATACGTCAGGTAATCGGCCATGCTGGGTGTATAGGTGACATCCGTCAGCAAGTCTTTGTAGTTTCCAAAGGCGTTGGTGTAAATCGCGTCCATGTAGAACCCGTGCTTGTGCGCATGGTTCGGCCGAACAGACTGACCGGCAACGACAATTTGCGATAGCGCGAACAAAGCCCGATGTCGCAATTGATCATCGCCTTCGATCGCCGCTTGCCAAAACAGATCAGAGTGCACCGGCCGAGCCGCTCGCGCCTGAAACGGCTGATCGGTAAACCGATCGATGCTGGGCAACACACGGTCGGTGTAGGTCACCGCCGGCTTCGCGAATTCCTCAGCGAGCCACTCGGCGGCATCTCGTCCGACGAGCGCATTGATTTCTGCGGTCGTGCCGCCAAACGTCGCCGTACTGAGAAACCGTTGCGCAATGTCCGGAGAATCAATGATCGAGTAAGAAGGCGGTGGTGTATTTCCCCCGCCGCCTCCACCACCGGTTCCACCGCCACCGGTGTTTCCGCCGCCTGGCGGGTTCGCAACGACGGTACCGTCGTCGGAGCCACCACCACAGGCCGCCATTAGCAGTGTGAGTAGGACGGCAAAAAAGCGGTAACCAGACTGTAATCGAGCATTTCGCAACATCGGACCATTCCCTCCCAGGATTCCGGCGCTCACGTTGTCCCATTGCCAGGACCAGGACAATCCAAAATTTGACATAACAATATGACGTAACACTTTAGTGTGAACTACGTCACGCAATTTGCTGTGGCATTGCGCACATTTGGTGCGACTCGTTGTTATCTTTGCTGGATGTTTTTCACCTGTCTGCGCAAGCCGACACATCGACCCACTTCGACACGGCATTTACACGTTCTGCGATGACATCAAAGACAGGACACAGGGGGTCGCCTTTCGCTGCAACGAAACGATACGGATCGCGGCGGATGTCAGCTGTGACGTTCTACGGCGGCGCCGAAGGCGCACGCAAGTGGCAGGAGCACATCGTCAGCGAAGCCGGTATTGGTATATCGGTCGGCTCGGAGTCCATCGCCGAGGCGTGCCGAGCGATCGGTGGCATCAAAAAAGTGGCGATGATGTCGCCATACTTTCCTGTCGCCAACAAAGAAGTCATGCACTTCCTGTTTGATCACGGTATCGAAACCGTCCGTGACGCGTGCCTTCAGTGCCCGAGCTGGACGGCAATTGCCGAAGTGGATGAAACCACCATCAGAAAGACCGTAGCCGACATCGATGGCGATGATGTTGACGCCGTGATTCAGGTGGGCACAAACCTCTGCATGTTGAAGCTCGCCGCGACGATGGAAGAAGAGCTCGGCAAACCTGTGATCGCGATTAACGCCGCGACCTATTGGCACGCGTTGCGGACCAATGGCATTGAGGACCAGTTAACAGGATT
>JBCAZE010000110.1:0-10753 GCA_039700805.1 Pseudomonadota bacterium
CGATCAGCCACGCGGCAACGCCGTACGCGATCAACGTACGGAACACCTTACGGCGTTTTAGCTCAGCAAATAACGACACGTTGACCGACCCTCTCTCACCTGGGCGGAGTGTAGCGGCCTTAGCGGTGGGTCGCCAATGCGACGGAAAGACGGTTCCAAAAAAAGGCCTAAAGGCCCGCCTCAGCAAGTCGCTATCACTGCTACGATGTCTAGATATCCTGATAAACCCGGTAAAGATCACTCACAACGCAGACTGGATCGGGTCCTGAGTGCTCTTTCCGTCGGCTATGTGCTGGCTCTCGCATTCATCGGCGCGATCGCTGGTACCGCTCACGTCGTCTCCGGCATGGTCATCGACGCACAAAGCGACAACGCCAACATCGTGAACCTGAGTGGTCGCCAACGCATGCTTTCACAGCGCATTGCGATGCTCGCCACAGAATTCCAACGATTCCGGTCCTCGGAAGTGGCGTCATTGCTGTCGGATTCGATCGATCTGTTCGAGACCTCTCACGAAAGCATTACCAACGGCGATACCGGTAATCGGGTTGAGCAATTGCCAGCGTCCGTAGAAGCGATTTTTTTCGAATCGCCTTACCTATTGGATAGCCGTGCCCGAGACTACATTCGACTGGCGCGGCAGGTTCATTCTCAAGAACCTGGGTTCAAAGCTTCTTTGGCTAAGCTCAACGCCATGGCCGCAGCACCGATTTCCGACACCGGAAGTCTGCTGGATGGACTCAATCGTGTGGTCACTGGGTTTCAAACGAAGCACGAGCGCCAGATCGCGGATATGAAGCTGATACAGAACATTGCACTGATCATCTTATTCATCACGCTAGCACTGGAAGCTGCCTTGATCTTCAGGCCGTTAATCCGGCGCATAAAAACGCTGGGCACCTTACTCAACAAGGCAACGGTCACCGACCCCATGACCAATATCAACAACCGTCGCGGCTTTATGCTTCGTGCCGAGACCATGGTTTCGCAGCGCCAGCAAGGGGCGCTGATGATGATCGACATTGATCACTTCAAACGCATCAATGATCAGCATGGTCACGCTGCGGGTGATGCTTGTATCGTGCATATCGCGGCTATCGCCTGCGAGCTGTTTCGAAACGGTGATGTGTTGGGGCGGATCGGTGGGGAAGAATTTGCCGCAGTCCTTCAGGGTGTGAATGAACGCGATGCGCTCACCGTTGCTGAGCGACTGCGCTATAAAATTTCCAAAACCCCATGCCCCACGGACAACGTACCGTGCGACGCAGATGCGATCGATATGACGGTCAGCATCGGTGTTTGTTGGTTCGACCAATCACAACCTTTGAGCGAACTCATGCAAAACGCAGATGCGGCTTTGTACGAAGCCAAGCACAACGGCCGGAATCGCGTGGAATCGGCAAGTTCCTTGGCAACCACCACCGTTCGCGTTGTAGACCAACCCGCCGCTTCGCCAAGCTAGCGACGAGACTCTAGAGCGCCGTCGGCATCTCGACGTCGCTCGATTCAACCAACGTCAGCGCTCCAAACACGCCCGCATCGATGTAGCCACGATCCTTCGCACCGGTTTGGATTGGTTCCGAGCCGATGAAGTTTTCACGAAGCTCGCTGCCATCATTGTCGCAGTAGGCGACCATCAACCCCATCGTTTTACCGGCCGTCAACGTGCGTTTCAGGTTGTTGTTGCCATCGTCTTCATAGGCATCGGTGTAGATATCAATCGCCACTTCCCAAATGACCTTGTCGCCCTCCTGGCGCCATTGGCTGCTGACGTGATCATTGTAAGCGCGCGCCTTGCCGTCGGTGCCGATGTCAATCGCTTGATTGTCGAGCGAAAAGTGGTATGCAAAGGCATTGTGGTTCTCGCGATGTTCACCGCCGGAATAATCTTCGTCAATGAAGATCTCAAGGCAGTCATCGTCCCAATATTGCACCAGCGGATCTCGATGGCCGTCGTACAGAATGTCATCGGTGAACTCGACCAGCAGATAGAGGCGCTCGGCCGTCCACACGATTTTGTAGCGGCCATTGAAGTCTTCACTGGTGTACGCAGGTCCAAGCCAGCGTTGCCCCAATTCGCGCCACTGCGAAAACGCCCACGCGGGGTCATCGGCTGATCCGTCAACCACCGGCGCAACAGCGGCCATCGGTGCCTCGTATTGACTGCGGCCTTCGAGATGCGAGTCGTCAGCGAATAGCGATGATGACAACAGCGCGAGAAAAGAGATAAACAATCGCATTGGAAGATCCCCCCGAATCAGATCGACGTGATGTTAGTGAGACAACGACCTGCCCGTCAAATGCCGGCGTGCGTCGCCTGCGCCGTGCGCTGTAGCGCACGCTCCCGCATCGCCAAAAACAATGGCATCGCAAACGCCAACGCAATGAAAAAGGTCAGCGCAAAGTAGACCCACCAAAAACTCATGCCAACACGTCGCGCTTCGACGAAAGACCAGATCGAAAACACGACAGCAACCACCGTGATATCAATGGCGATGGACGATGCCGCCGCATTGATGTTGCTATCGCGGATAAAAGTACCCAGTGAAAACTCGCCATAGAACTCGATAAACGCAAGATTGTGATACCAGGTCGCGGCGATGCCGACGAGCGCTGCGATCACATAGAGCCAAAACAATGGCGTGTGCTTGGTGTTACTCATAATAAAGACGTCCCCTTGATGTCAGTGTGCTGTTTCGAGCAGCGCCAGCGAGTGACCTACCGATTCCCCCGTCCACTAAGATATCCTAAGCCATCGACGAAAGTTGAGATGAGGGGATCTGCCATGAATCGGAATCGCGCTATCGCCAACGCAGTTGGCCTGATGTTCGGTGTTGCGACCTTCGCCCTGTCTGGATGTACCGCAACATCGGCGACGGATACGTCGGTGGACCACCCATTCGCATGGCTCGCCGGTTGCTGGCGCTCCGCCGCAGGCACCGAAGAATTCTGGCGACTCACACAACACGGCGATCAACTCTTCGGATACAGCGTCACGATCAACGAGGGGCAACGCGTGTTTTTCGAAGCCATGCGTCTCGACACGGACGGCGATCAGGCCACGTTCTACGCCTACCCACAAGGCGAAGGGCCGACGGGATTTTCTGGAGGGCTCATCGGTGACACCGCCGCCGAGTTCACCAACCCCGACAATGACTATCCGCAACGCATTCGCTATGCGCGGGTTGGGGATGCGCTGGTCGGAACCATCTCGTTGATCGACAACAGCAACCAGAACGAGTGGCGCTATACTCGCTGCATGCAATAACGGTTCGGCGGCTACTCGATAAAGTCCGCGAACTCATCGAGTTGCTTGCGATCGATCACCGGCACCTCGGCATCCGCCGCCGGATAGCCAACCACCAACAATAGATACGCGCGCTCATGCTTTGGGCGCCCACAGATGTCATTCAGAAACGCCATTGGACTCGGCGTATGCGTCAATGATGCCAGTCCGCACTGATGCAAGGCTGCGATGAGCATGCCCGTGGCCAGACCAACCGACTCCTGCGGGTAGTAGTGCTTGGTCTTGTTGCCGTCTTCATCCAGGCTGAACTTCTGCATAAAGATCGCGATGAGATAGGGCGCTGTTTCAAGGAATGGTTTGTTGGCGTCTGTGCCGAACTTCTTCAACGCATCCAGCCACTCATCAGACGCTCGGTGTTCATAGAACTCGCGCTCTTCCGCTTCCGCTGCCTCACGCACTTTGGCCTTGATCTCCGGATTGCTTATCACAGCGAAGTGCCAAGGCTGCATATTGGCACCGCTCGGTGCCGTGTTAGCCACTTTGAGACAGTTCTCAATCACCTCACGTGGCACCGGCTTTTCAGAGAAGTCACGCACGGTCCGCCGACGATTGAGTTCATCAAACAATTCCGCCGAGCGCTGACGCATCTCGTCCTCGTCGTACTGTTTATAGGTGCTGAGCGGCTGGAAGCCTGGCTTAGTCATGGTCGGATCCTGAGGCGACTTCGGAAGGATATTGCCATTGTAACAAGGGATCGCGATTGGGATCTGCCGCGCCGACGTCTCGTTCTGAGCGCGCGAAACTGCGTACCGATACGCCCGCATCATGCACCGATTGCGCATCGCCCGTCACCAATGGGTGCCAATCGGCCAGCCCCCGCCCCTCAGCGATGCGCCGATAAGCGCAGCTAAACGGCAACCAGCCGAATGCCGCCTTGTCGCCCGGCGTCAGTCGCACGCAATCCGGTACCCGCTCGCTGCGATTCGCGTAGTCCGTACACCGACACGACCCAATGTCGAGCAACTTGCAAGCCACGTCAGCGAAATATATCTCGCCGTCCTCTTCATCCTCGAATTTCTGAAGACAACACAAGCCGCAGCCATCGCACAACGACTCCCATTGCTCATGGCTCATAGCATCGAGCGCTGTGGTCTCCCAAAACGGTTTTTCTCGGCTTTCGCTCATCGGTCTCGCATCGGCACTCACGGAAAGTACGAGGAGGGTACAATAGCCGGATGTCCGGAGCATCACGCGCAGCATTTTTAGACTTTGCCACAATGGGCGATGGTGTCGATGATGCACCGTTACGCGCGTTGGTTGCGCATTTCGAACGGTTCGATGCAACGCGAGATGACGAATTGTTGTCGCGATGTGACGGGATCGATGCCGTGTTCACCAACAAATGCCGGTTCGATGCCGCAACGTTCGAGGCGTTACCGACGCTGAAATTTATCGGCCTCACCGCCACGGGCAGCGACAATATTGATCTCGATGCTGCCCGCGCGCACAACGTTGCCGTTACGAACATTACGGCCTATTGCACCCAATCCGTCGTACAACATGTCTTCGCAACACTGTTGTCCTTGACACACAAGCTACCCGAATACGGCGCATCCATCGCCAACGCTGACTGGCAACGACATGCGCTGCCGACCATGCTGAATTTCCCGATTCGCGAACTCTCGGGTTTGACGTTCGGCATCATCGGCTATGGCGAGCTCGGAAAAGGCGTCGCCAATGTCGCTGAGGCGTTTGGCATGCGCGTTTTGGTCGCATCACGCATCGGTGCGGCGCCGAGCGATGGCCGTGTCTCATTGGAGACGGTCCTCGCTGAATCTGATGTGATCAGCCTGCACTGCCCGCTCAACGAGATAACCCGGCATCTGATTAATTCAGAGCGCCTTAAGCTGATGAAATCCGACGCGATTTTGATCAACACCGCCCGCGGCGGTCTTGTCGATGGTGACGCCCTGGCCCGTGCGCTGCGGGAGAAGCAACTCGGAGGCGCTGCGATTGACGTGCTCGATCAGGAGCCACCGCCCGAGGGGCATCCACTGCTCGATGACGACATCCCGAACTTGATGGTGACGCCGCATATCGCCTGGGCGGCCATCGAAGCCCGCCAACGCGCCATCGAACAGACCGCACAACACTTCCGCGCTTTCCTAAACGGCGAGCGCAGCAACCGAATTGACTGAGAGAGCCATCGCATGAGCAAAACCCACGACATCGCCATCGTTTGGTTCCGACGAGATTTGCGGCTCGCGGACAATCCCGCCCTGCAAGCTGCCCTCGATGCCGCAGACAGCATCATCCCGTTGTACATCGACGATCGCGAGTCGGATGACAGCTGGCGACAAGGCGAAGCCAGCGACTGGTGGCTTCATCACAGTCTGGCGTCATTGACCGACGCCCTTCTGAACGTTGGCGCAACCTTGACGATTCGCCAGGGAGATGCGCTCGACACGTTGAGGCAGCTCATCAACACCACCGGAGCCACGGCGGTGTTCTGGAATCGGTTGTATGAACCCTTCGCTATCGCCCGTGACAAAGCAGTGAAACAGGTGTTGAAAAATGACGGTATTGCGGCGGAGAGTCTTAACGGTTCGCTGCTGATCGAGCCTTGGGAGATCACAACAAAAACAGAAACGCCTTACCGTGTCTTCACACCGTACTGGCGTGAAGCGCAAAAACGTCTGAGTCTCGGTTCAGCACTTCCGGCGCCCAGCGAAATCAAGTGTCCCGCTGGCATCGATAGTCTGCCACTCGACCACCTGGATCTTCTTCCCACCATTCGTTGGGATACCGGTATCGCTGCCGCTTGGACACCCGGCGAAGCAGCGGCGAGAGAAAAAGCATTTGCGTTCGTTGACGAGCCCGTTCGTCATTATGACGAGCGACGCGACCTTCCCGGTGTCGCCGGCACCTCGTCCTTATCGCCCCATCTGCATTTCGGCGAGATCTCATCGCGGGAGGTGTTTCTCGCGGTGCAAGACACACATGACAAGGATGATGAAGGTAGCCGCATCTTCCTCACTGAACTGGGCTGGCGCGAGTTCTCGCATCACATCATGTTCCATTACCCGCACACGACCGACGCGCCGATGAATGAGAAGTACAGCAAGTTCCCGTGGGCCGACAATGTCGATGCAAAGGTCCATGCGTGGCAGCGCGGCCGGACCGGAATCCCGATTGTCGATGCGGGTATGCGCCAGCTCTGGCAAACCGGCTGGATGCACAACCGCGTTCGCATGATTGTCGCGTCGTTTCTCGTCAAGAACATTCGTGCGCATTGGCTACACGGCGCGCGGTGGTTTTGGGACACGCTGGTCGATGCGGATCTACCTGCCAATAGCATGGGCTGGCAATGGTCCGCAGGCAGCGGCGCGGATGCCGCACCCTACTTCCGCATCTTCAACCCCGTCTCACAAGGCGAGAAGTTCGATAAGAACGGCGACTACGTCCGTCACTACGTGCCGGAGCTCGCCCGCTTACCGGATAAATTTTTACACAAGCCATGGCAACTGCCCGACATGCTCGCGCAACAACTCGACTTTAAAATCGGTGATGACTATCCCGAACCGATCGTCGATCTGGCAGAATCAAGAAAAGCCGCATTGGATGCATTCCAACGGTTAAAGGAACTGACATGAGCGCCAACCTGCATTTCAACCTGCGCATGCTGAGCTATCTCGTCGCACTCGACGAGCATCGACACTTCGGGCGTGCCGCTGATGCTTGTTTCGTCACGCAACCGACCCTCAGCACTCAGATCAAAAAGCTGGAAGAGCAATTGGGCGTGACGCTTGTCGAGCGCCACAATAAAGGCATCCAGTTAACACAAACTGGGGAAGCCATCGCCGCACGAGCCAAAGACTTACTTCGCGAGGCGCGCAGCATTTCCGATCTCGCCGAGGCGCATCAAGACCCGCAAGCGGGCCGGTTGCGTGTCGCATTGATCCCAACCATCGCACCGTACTTGCTGCCGCATGTCGCGCCTTGTTTGATCGAGAAGTATGAGCGATTGAAGTGTTTGTACTTGGAAGTACAGACCGACCCATTGATGCAGAGCATCCGCAATGGCGATGTCGATGTTGGCATCTTGGCGCTGCCACTCGATCTCAACGGATGCGACAGCGAGGATCTGTTCGACGAGCCATTCCGCTTAGCGGTGGACACCGAACATCCGCTGGCCGATCGACAAGAAGCGACACACGATGATCTCGAAGGAGAGCACTTTCTCTTGCTCGAAGACGGCCATTGCTTGAGAGACCAGGCGCTCGAAGTCTGCACGATGGCCGGCAACGTCAACGAAGATGAATTTCGAGCCACCAGTCTTGAGACGCTGCGACAAATGGTCGCTGGGGGTGCCGGCGTCACGCTGCTACCCGAATTGGCGATCTTAGGTCGCGATGAAAAACAGGAACGCATCGTGACACTGCCATTCCGCGCACCACCACCGACGCGATCAATCGTTGCGGTTTGGCGAAAGAGCCATCCACGCGATGAACTGATTCGCAGCATTTGCGCCACGATTCGTGGTTGCATCCCCGACATGCACTGAGATTGCGTAGATGGCGAAGATCCGACATCTAGCGAAGGTCGCGATGAACGGGTTTACCGACATGGCACCCGCTCTACGGCGCGCGTTCAACGACTCTCCCGATGATGATCAACTGAGTCAGGTATTCGGGCAAAAACCACGGACAGCGATCCTACTGATCAGTGCGGCCTGCATCGCCGGTGGCTACCTTTTCGTCAATGTGACGCCGGAATTCGGCATCAAAGATCTCATCAATTGGCCGGCGGCGTTTACCGGCGTCGTGTTTGCCATTCTGTTTCGGCGTTATTTGTTCCACTCGGGCACAGCCACGACGAAAGACTTCGATTGGCTTGCGGCGAGCATCATTCCTGCGACGATCGCTCTAGTCTTGCTCGGCATCATCACCAACATCATCAACGGTGTCGTCGAGCCCGTTGAAGATGGGCCGTTCTACACGATCATTGGGTATCCCGCTGAATTGCTCGCGAGATCATGCAGTGTGGCCGCCGCTATTACGATCGCCGTGGCTGCGTTGACCTATAGCCGAAACTGGGTGGCGGCAGCGATCGAACTCGGCGTCAACATGATCGTGTTTGTGGCGGTCTTGTGGTTCATGGCGTTCATGATGTTCGAAGTTGAAATCATGGATCGCATTCTCTCGGCGCTGTTTGAGTCGATCCTCGGCATCACGTTCCCTTCATGGCTCGGCGACTTTGCGGACCAGATTACCTACGCCGCATTACTGCTGGCGTTCTACTTCTCTGTGATCGGTGCCACGTGGATGGTGTGCCGCCAGGAGTTCGCGACGCTCCTTGAGACCGGTGAAGTCGAGATCATCAAAGCGGTGAAAAAGCTCATGGATCCGCCGACCGAAAAACAGCTGCAGAAACAGGCTGACAAAGAAGCGAAGAAAGCAGCGAAAGCAGAAGCCAAAGCGGCCAAGAAGGCCGAGAAAGAGAAAACCGGCACCACAACAGACTAGTTACTAGCAAACATCATCATGAGGGGCACGTAACCAGCCACTAAGTGTTGGCAGCGCTGACACTGGACAGCAACATCTCCTCACCCACAACCGGGTCATCCCTGAACTTCTTCGCATCAAATAGATAGTTAGCACTCATGATCCACGGGTACTCCGTGCCCTGCCGCGGCATCATGTGCAACGAGCGCTGTACATAACCGGCCGCGAAATCCATGAATGGCTTTTCGTCGATGTTGTCGTTTGGTTTTTCGACGACACAAACATCCTGATCCCGCTTATCCATTTCCCGGAGTAAGCGACACAAGTATTCGCACACCAAGCAGACTTTCAGTGTCCACGATGAATTGGTGTAGCCCATGGCCACCGCGAAGTTCGGTATTCCATCGAGCATCATACCGCGGTAGATCCGTTTCTTCGAAGGATCGACGCGTTCCCCGTCGACGGACAGCACAATGCCACCGAATACTTTGATATTGAGACCCGTTGCGAGAACGATGATATCCGACGGTAGACTCTCCCCCGAAGCAAGCGCAATGCCTTTTTCTGTCAACCGTTCTATCTTGCCCGTGACCATGCGCGCCTTGCCTGCATTCAACGCACTGAACAGATCACCGTCGGGCACCACACAAATGCGTTGGTCCCAAGGGCCGTAGGGCGGATTGAAGTGGACGTCGTAAGGGTAGTCCTTTGGCAAATGCTTCATGGCTAACCGCCGTATTTGCCGGCGACCAATGTTTGGGTACTTCTGATACAACCAATAGAAGAAACGTTGCAATCGTGTGTTTCGCCAGCGGATGATCTTGTGCGTCACGCGATTGGGCAGAACCTTTCTTAAAAGGTTGGCGATCATGTCTTGTTTTGGCAACGGCACGACGTAAGTCGGTGTGCGTTGCACAAGGTTGACTTTCTTCGCTTGCTCGGCCAAAGCAGGCACGAGCGTCATGGCTGTCGCACCACTGCCGATCACCGACACGTTCTTCCCGCGAACATCGACGTCTTCCGGCCAATGCTGCGCATGGAAGAGCTGCCCCGCGAATTCTGCCTCGTTCGGAAACGCCGGTCGAAAGCCCTGCTCGTAATCATAGTAACCCGTGGCGCCGAATAGCCAACGGCACCGGATCTCCTCGGTTGACCCATCAACAGTGGAACGCAAGCTGACACGCCACAAACCTTCACCGCTATCCCAATTCGCTTGAGTGACTTGTTGCTCGAATGTGATGTGCGGTGCGATCTCGTACTCAGCGACGACTTCACGCAAATACGTCATGATTTCTTCAGCGGAAGCGATCGAATTCTCACTCGCCCAAGGTTTGAAATCGAAAGCGAAGGTGAATAGATCCGAGTCGGAACGAATGCCTGGATACCGGAACAAATCCCACGTACCACCAATCTCATTCCGCGACTCGATGATTGCGTAGCGCTTGTTCGGTAGTTCACGCGTGAGATACGCCGCCATGCCGATGCCCGAGACACCGGCACCGATGATCAGGACATCTAATGGTGAACGCATTTTGTCTTTGTCGTCTGACATGTGTCCCCTTTCACTCCGACAAGAAGACTACACAACGAGACACGGTAAGAATAGCGTTTCGCTGCTGCAGAACCGAGCTATGCTAGCCTCATGATAAAGGGAGAGACGTATGTTCAGATTGATCGGTTTTATCACTATCAGCCTCATGATGCTGAGTGGTCCTATCAGCGCGAACGCCGAGACTGAAAGCCGAAAGGTCGTTATCGCATTCACGAATGACTTCGAGAGTGCCTACGATCCGATTGACGCCTACTGGCGCAGCGACATCGAGCGCATTGGTGGTATCGCGGAGCTCGCGACACTTGTCAGCTCGCTGCGCGATGCGCATGACGCATTTTTCCTCTTCGATGCGGGCGATATTTTCACGGGTACACTCGCCAAACGCACCCGTGGTGCGGTGTCCTTCGATTTAATGCGTTTGATCGGCTACGACGCCATCGCCATCGGTAA
>JBCAZE010000111.1:0-10708 GCA_039700805.1 Pseudomonadota bacterium
CCACTTGCTCCGGTTGCGGCGTCGGCTCTTGCACCGGCTCTGGTTGAACCTCAGGCGGCGGTGTCACCGGGTCTGGGGTCTCCGCAACAGGCTCCGGCTCAGCCTCTGGCTCGACCGGTTCCGGTTTCGGTGGCGGCGGTGGAATGGGTTCTTTCTCGAGAATCAACTGCGCGAAGCGCTGCTCAATCTCTACCGCCTCATCCGGATCTGGCTGGGCAACTGGCAAGAAAGGCCAGATGACACCCAAGACCAATAGCACCGCAAGTGTGATCGTCAGAATCTTCCGAAACTTCTGTTCTTGCTCATCGGAGATGACGGACCACGGTAATTGATAGTCGCGGTAGTACGCCTGGAACGAGTTTGGCATTGCTCTTGTCGCCATCGATCAGCCCCCGAATCCAGCCGCCGACACACTCGCGAGCTTATCTGAGCTCTTCTGCATCACCGCTAAAGAAATTTGACCATAGTCTGCATCAGTACAAGTGGCCATCACCTTCTTCAACAAGCGATACGAAAT
Organism: Pseudomonadota bacterium; assembly: GCA_039700805.1. Lineage (GTDB taxonomy): Bacteria > Pseudomonadota > Gammaproteobacteria > Steroidobacterales > Woeseiaceae > CALBPI01. The sequence goes on from JBCAZE010000111.1 coordinate 518, forward strand.
CTCGCGATCACCCATAATGGTCACTTCGCGCTGCGCAATATCTTGATTGGCGGCTTTACGCAGGATACGGTCGTTCTGCGCCACCAACGCCTGCTTCAGCCCCTTGATGACGTTGCCCTTGGCATCCAACACTTCCTGTACATTGGCGACAACTTCACCCTGAACGAGAATATTCTCGGAAGTGATCATGACCACCACTGTTTCGCGTGACTTCTCCTCAGCGACAGACTCAGGTAGCTGCATATCTTTGGCGTTCGGTAGCGTTTCCACTTCCGATGAATTCACCAACAAGAAAAATACAAGAATGGTGAAGATATCCATCAGCGAGACAAGATTCAGACCCGGCTGCTTCGCCGCTCTACCATGTCGCCTTTCCATACGTTGTGCACGAGAGGCCATTATTTATGCTCCACCTGACAGCGCGGTTGCATCGCCGATTGAAATATCCGGGAACAATTCGAAACGTTTCAGTTCGTCGTCTTGAACCAGCTCATAGATCCGTACCGTGTCCATCACCTGGACTAACGTCTCGTACGAGATATCGGATTCGAGCAATAACGTGCAATCGAATTTGTCGGGATTGATTGACTTCACTTCACGAAGTTTTTCGCCCAATTGCGTTAGGTTGTATTCGCCATCTACGTTGTCGATGATCGACAATACGCCGCCGTTACGATCGCCCACTTCGATACGCGCCTCACGCACCGTGATTTCCAGCTGCAGTGTTTGCTCGGGAGACTCGGCGGGCTCAGAGGAAGCGCCCGGCAGGTTCAACTCGAGAATCGCGGTTTGCGAAAACACCGCTGTGATCAGCAGGAACGGCACCAGAATCACCATCAGATTCATGAAAGCCGTGATATTGAGCTCGGTCGCCTCTAGTTGACGACGCGCGCTTCGGCGGCGGTTAATCACGCAGCTGCCCCTTTCGCTTCGCCGTCACGCTCGGTGACCGCATTCAAGAACTTGACGGAAGCCATTTCCAAACTATCGATGATTTGGTTCGTTTTCGTTTGGATCACGGTGTGCAGCAACAACAACGGAATCGCCACCATCAAACCGAGCGCCGTCGTGTTCATCGCGACAGAAATACTGGCTGAGAGCATATCCGCCTTTTCCGCTGGATTCGCGTTGGCGACCGCGGTGAACGCAGCGATGAGACCCATGATCGTGCCAAGCAAGCCGAGCAGCGTCGCAATGTTGGCGAAGGTCGCCAGATAGTGCGTGCGTTTTTCTAGACGCGGCAACACTTCCATCAGGCTCTCTTCCATCGCTTTCTCGATATCGTCGCGGCGACGCGCTGACGCTACCCGGTAAAGACCGTAAGTCATCACCTTACCAATCGCAGATTTCGATTTGCTGGTAACGCCAACCGCTTGCTGGAAGTTGCCCGCTTTCAGATAAGGCACTACCTTTTTCCACAGCGCACGATTGCTAGCACCAGTGACCGACAAGTAGGCGAGACGTTCTATGGCGATAGCAACGCCAAGACCGAATACAATCAGGATCGGGTACATGAATGCCCCGCCCTGTTGAAAAAATTGCACAATAAATGACATGTTGTTTTCCTCTGTCGAGACGTCTCACAAAAGACGTCGGGTTGTTCGAAGCCTCACTCTTCGGCTTCGGATGGTTGTAAGTCTTCGTAATAACTAATCTGTCGCTTCAGCACTTCTCTATCTGCTGGCGCAAGCACTTCATCGAGCAATGTGTTCACCGGCCGCCCAACAAGGTCACCCAGATCTGATGACTTCCAAGGCACGATATAAAGCACCTGCGGTAGCTCTTGGTTACCTGTAATGGCAGTAGCGTCCAACTCGATCTCATCCACTGTCCGAGGCGCGGTTGTCGATCGCGTAGAAGTGGTCACCGCCGGCTCTAGATCCTCGACGGCAGCCGAGGTATCCACAGCAGGTCCGAGCACCTCCTCTGCGTTCTCTTGTCCAGACGCTGCGTTGCTAACACTCAGCGATAAGACAGCAACAAATCCAGCGATTGTGTTAGTCAACTCTTTCATCGTGCTACCTGCGCTGCGCGCTGCAGACGTCTGCTAATGTCCGAAATCCAACGAGCAACCTGCTTATCCTCATCCGGCACCAGCTGCTGATAGCGCTCATAGTGTTCAAGCGCTTGCTGGTGGCGACCCAAATAGAGGTCGAGCAAGATGCCTAGGTTTAAGTGTGCCAACGCATAATCGGGGTTTACTGTGACGGCCTTCAAATAAGCGGCCTCTGCTTCGGCAAACTCACCCGACTTTCTGTGCAGAATGCCAACTTCGTTCAGTGCCGGCGGATAATCAGGATGAGCAACGAGCGTCGACTCCAAGGTCGCTTGCGCTTTACCGTCGTCTTCCAACATACGGTGACAGATGGCTAGGGAGGTACCGATAGCCGGATACTGCGGATAAGCGACCGTCAAGGATTCCAGAATAATCGCCGCGCCCGCGTAATCCTCTACCGATAGCAGCGTCTGGGCATCGTTGTACTGACGTGCAACGTCATCGGGAATCACGACAGATTGCGCAGGCGTCTCGACAGCCTTGGGCGTTGTCGGCCCACTCGCACACCCTGCCAACGTCAGCAACGCCAGCAAGCCGAAGACCTGATGCCATCTATTGTTAATTGAGCAATGCAAGGGACATCTCACTTCTTTCTGTCTTCGCGTAACGCGCTGGCATCAACGTTGCCAATGCCGTAAAACTCTTCTGAACCCACTCGTCATAGACGCCGTCGGCAGCACGTGCCGCGTTCGCTTCGTACACTTCAATCGCCTGCTCTTCGAAGGGAAACGCCTGCTCCTCAAGCAAAATGTCGTATTGCTCAAGCGCGTCTGCATCCAAATCTTGCGGGCGTTCGCTCTCCATGAGCGAGCTACTAAACAACTGGTACATTTCGGCGATTCGATACGTTGACGCCGTCGTGACCTCGGCGACGTTGTACTCTGCCGCCTTGCCATACGCTGACAAGGCCTGTTCCATCAATTGGCGTTTGGTCGCGAGGCTTTCCTTTAATGGGACTGTCAGTTGTAACGATGCGAAAGACTGCCGCAGCGGCTCTGTCAGCTCCAACGTCGCGGTGGCCGCCAAGTAACGGCTTCGATCCGTTCGCGCCGCACCGGCGACGGCATCAACATCGATAATCTCATTGAGCCAACGGCGGCGCTCATCATAAGCACCTGCATCTCCTGCGATTTCCGCGAGACGATGCCGTGCTTCAAGCGTTTCGTTGAATCGCTCCGGATAGCGGCCAACGATCGTCGTCAAGACGCCGCGCTCTTTCTCTACCAGCGCGGCGCTCTGATAAAGTTCGGCAGCTTTCCACAATGCCTCCTCACGCTCGAGAGGACTCATCGCGGCATCGTCGGCAATACGCTCGAATTCACCTGCTGCGCGCAGACTGTCACCCGTTTCCAAATAGCCTGCAGCAAGGCTTCGTGAAACACTGTCCGAAAATTCGCTGTCGGGGTAGTCACGGCGGAATGCTTCGAGCACTGGCGTCGCACGCGCCCATTGCCCCATGGAAATCAATGCGGCTGCCGCGTCATATTCCGCCGTCTCTCGAATCGGCGACGTGGGCACAGCTTGCGCGACACGTAAGAAGTGCCCTACTGCCGCCTCAAGCTCACCCGCCGAACGCGCAAGTTCACCTTGTTTGTAGATCGAAGAGGCGACGCGCTCGTTGATCTCATTCTGCGCAACCAAATCATCGGCGGGAAGACGACTTTGTAATTGATAGTAGGCTTGCTCTGCTTGTCCAAATCGTTGCATATCGAAATGGGAATGCGCGATGACTGTCCACGCGGACCGCGTCAACTCTGGCGCCGGCTCCACCGGTCGTGCAACGACGTCGTTGGCAACGACAATCGCCTCATCAAAACGTCCTTGCTGAAAATAGTCTTCAGCGGTCGCCGTCAATACAGCGGGTGCCTCGGGATGATCGGGATACGTACTGGCAAACTTAAGCGAGCTATCGAGGAAGCGTTCGTGCCATTGCATCTCCGCAGCAGCCTCTAGTGACGTCTCGTGCTGCTGATAGGCGAGTAGCGCGGCATAGCCGGCCTCTGCTGCATTCTCGTGCGGACCGTAAGCGTAGGCAGTACGCTCATACTCGTCGGTAGCCTCCAGATACTGCCCACTCTCGAACAAGATCTCTGCTAGGAGAAAGTTGGTCCCCGCACTGTCCGGCTCATCCGGGAAGTACGCGAGGTACTTGCGATACCAACGGGCGGCAGCAACATAGTCGTCCTGAACCGCAGCCGCCAAACGTTCCGCCTTTTCTTCATCGCTGATCTCGCCCTGAACGGGCTCAGGATTTTGGGCACGTGCATGATAGAAGCTCGCTAAGTCGTTCAAGTTGGTTTTCAGACTTGCAACGACATCGGGGAGCTGTGTTGGATCATTGGTCTGCCAGAAGTCCGTATCCATCCCATAGCGCTCGACGAACGATTCTTTCGCCGCAAGAACGCGTGTTGGGAAACCGGCTTGTTTATAGGCATCGATGACCTGCATCTCAAGATACGGTGACCTTGGATGGGTCGGCTCTCGTTCGACGAATGCCAGATACGCGCCAGCAGCATCTTCATAACGCTCTTTGCTGACATAGAGTTTGCCGAGATTGCCGTAGATGACATGTGCATAACCCGGCATCGACCGACTATCGAAGTACGCATCGATGCTGTCAGGGCCATCCATGTACGAGAATGTGATCGAAAGAACACGCAGGGTGTCCTCGATCAACTCGCGTTCCGCACGACGCGTGTCATCAGTGAACACCAGAGCGCCTAGCGGATCATCACCGACCAGTCGCAAATCGAGCAACTTGAAGAATGGCGTCAGACTCTCATCATGCGCGCCGAGTTTGAACTGGGACCAACCGAGTTTATAGAGCGCTTGAAGATAAAACTCACCGGAAGCACCTTCATCAACGAGCGTTTGATAGGCGGATTCCGCATCTCGGTAACGTCGCTTGACGAACAACATCTCGCCTCGGCGAAACTGAGCTTCATAGCGATGGACAGTATCGGGGTACTCGATCACAAGGCGATCGAGCGTCGCAAGCGCCGCATCAATATCCGTATTGCTCTCGTGCGCACGTGCTAGCTGGTAGAGCACCAGATCATTTCGTGCGTAGTCTGGATAACGGTCCAGCAGGCGCTCGTACAAATCGACAGCACCGTCGAAGCTCGAAATCATGACTGACTGCATGTTTTCTCCGAGCTCTGCTGCTTCGCTCGCTTCAAGCTCTAGGTCGGCCAACCGGCGCATTGCTTCCGCGCCGAGCTTTGGATCATCGCCCACCAACTCGAGGAACATTCGATAATTCTCACGCGCAAGTTCGCTTGACTCAGCGATCGCTTGCTCTTCATCAATCTCGACGCGAGTGTTGTCGAGCGACTTAATCGTCTCGTCTTCCTTGTCGCCGCCGCTAAATGGCCACAACCAACCCGCGATCATGATGACAGCAATCGTCTTCATTGCGTGTCCTCCGACGCCCCGTTGGCATTGCTAGCTGCTGTCGCGCGATCGTAAACCGCCGCTAATGCGAATCGTGCTTGCACGGTATAGGTATCGAGACGCTCGTACTGCTGACGCAGCTCCTGCTTAGCAAGACCGTGCAGATAGCCCCGTTGCCGATCCAGGGATTGCTCAAGTGCAATGAGCTTTTCATTAATTCGCGGCTCAAGGTTGCGTATGCGCGCATCGAACTCGTTCAACGCAGCGGGCTCGTTGATTCTCGCATCATCGACAGCAAACCTGGCCCGCTCGGCGGCAACGATCACGCGCCCGATGTCCTGAAGCGCTTTGCGCTGTCGCCAGACGCGAGCGGGGAAATCGCGATCTGCCGACCAACGAAGTACACCTTCCATCAGACGTATGCGGTTACGTGCATCTTCAATCTCGGGCGTCGAGTATTGGAGCACAGGATTTTGCTTGACGAGTGCCAGCTCTTCAGCTGCGCGCCGCTCATTCCGGTTCGCTAATGCGATCACGTCACGGCGTGATTCGATATCATTCAGCCGCGCTTGCATCGCTGCATGCCGTTCTCGGATTTCTCCAATGTCGGCCGCCTCAAGACTCTGCTCTATCTGCGGCAGACGCGTTGCATAGCCTTCCGCACGCGTTTCGAGAATACTCTCAAACACGACGATCGAAGATTTCCAATTCTGAAGGTTCTCGCGAAGCGCCAATGTGTCTCGATAATTTTTGAGACCTTCCTGAAACTGGTGGCTCGCCATCAAGAGGTATAGATAACGCCCTTCCGTCGAATCCGGCAACGCGTTGAGTTGCCAATACCACCCGCTTGCATCGGATTGCTCCGGTGCATCCAGCAACCGCTCAAGCATGCGTCCAGAGTCGATATCTGCAATCGCCGCTTCTAGCCGCTGCTGCTCTCGCGAAAACGTTAGAATGGCGCTTTCGTATTCGGCCGCTGCTTGCCGCGTCGCATTCAGCTTGCCAAGCGCATAGGGTACAGCCAGCAATGATTCTTGAACCGCGGCGTCGAGCACGTTTCGTGCTTGAAGTTCCGTCCACGGCGTCAATGCGGATCGATAGTCACCCTTGTCCGAGTCGGCCCAGCCAACGCCGAGTAGCGCCTTGGTTGAGAACGGACCGTTGAGACGAACGCGCTGTAAAATTGGTCTTGCGCGCTCAGGTTGTTCGTTTTTTAGCCACGTGAATCCGAGTGCCACGTTAGCTTTGTCTTTAAGGCCGAGCATCTCGTCGCGATCGTCACTGAGGCGACCGACACGTTCCAGCAGCGCTGCGCCATCGGCAAACCGCCCGCCACGTACCAGTGCTACCCCTAGGTTGTATCGTGCATAGTCCGACCAACCTTTCGGGCCCTTCCAACCATCCAACAAAGCAATCGCTTCATCGAATCGCTCCTGCTGGATGAGAATTTGTGCATGTAACAAACGTCGTTCGGGCTCAAGCTCCTTGGGCAGCTCCCCGCCGATGGCCGCTAACGCCTGCCCGGCCTCATCCAAATACCCGCGTTGGTAGCGGATCTTGGCCATAAAAAACCAGGTTCGATCTCGGATTTCAGGCTTGGTGGTAGACGCCAACAGTGCATCAAAAATCTCACCCGCCTCTTCATGTAGACCATAAGAGAGCGCCAACCCGCCCTTTAGTAACTCCGCCTCTTCGGCATGGTTATCGACGCGAGATTTTTCCTGGGCCGCCGTAAGACGAACAAGCGACTCGAAGTAATCACCCTTATAGAAGTGGAACAGCACATCACCGTAGTGCGGATCGCGCACGGTAACGGGCTCGCCCACTTCTGCGAGCGTGCCGCCTGCTGCAAACAGCAGGCAAGAGATTGCCAAAGCCCGGCGAAACACGATCCTAAACTACTCCCACTCAGAGATGATGAATTCAGGTTGCAGCTTGCTCTGCCGATCGGAGATTTTGAGCTCCATATATTTCGCGCCGAGCCCTTTTTCGAAACGCAATTCTGCACCGCGCTTATAGTCGCGACCTTGCGGTCCCGTTCCGGTGAAGAAAGCAACAACTTCGTGTTCGCCTGCCTTTAGATTCTCGATGTGAATGCGGTGAACGCCACCACGAATAAGCGCTTCCGCTTCTTTCTCTGAATAGAGATAGTTGGCGACTTCCCGACCATTGATCTTGATCTGAACGGAGTCGAGCGAGAAAAAGTCGCCGATGTCCATCGAGACGAATAGCGCGACCTGAGAGTTGGCGGGATACAGCAACTCTTCCTCGAGAAGAAACAACTCGCGGTTCAGTGCTAACACTTCTTTCTTGAGGTCCTGGACCTCGCGATCTAAAGCCACTGACGAATCGTCCGCGGCCACCGGCAAGGCGGCAACACCTAAAACCAAGGTCATAAGGAATGATCGCAACATGGTGATTCTCCGATTACTCGCGAATAAGCTCGCGAATCTGCTGTACGTAGGTGTCCTCATAGCCGGGCTTGTACCCGTAGTGGACATGTCGTACAACGCCCTCGCGATCGAGCAGAATTGTCACGGGCATCGCGCTCACGTCGTACTGCTGTGAGACGCGCTTATCGCTATCAAAGACCACTGGGAATGAAACACCGAGGCTATCGATCATTTCCTTCGCGCGATTCGGGTCATCGTCAATATTGACGCCGAGCAGACTAAAGCCGACGCGACTATACCGTTCGTGCATCTCGTCGAGTAACGGCATTTCTTGTCGACATGGTCCGCACCATGTCGCCCAAAAATTGATCATCACGACGTCGCCGCGCAAATCTGTTAGGCGGATGTTCTCTCCATCCGCATTCTTGAGCGCAAAGTCAGGCGCTTGCTGTCCACTGAGTCCGGTCGATGCAACGGCGACTGCGGCGAGCAACGCGGCCGACAGTCCGACGGCAATGCGACGGCGTAAGTTAGAAAAAACAACCTGTGTATTCATGGTCGCTCCTTAGCGTGATAAATGCGCGACCGGCTTAACAGCCGAGTCTGGTTAACGTAATACTGGCAGCAGCTCACGACGCCAGCCGTGACCAACGTCACACAAAGCGCTTAGCACCTGGAGACATGCGAAGAGACGTGGCCTGCATCTCACTTTCAGAGCAAATTGCATGCCACACGGGCAGCAGGCTTATTTCACGGGGATTTGACAGTTAAACCGCAAGGCAATGTCTGCAAATGGCGGACAGCGTAGAGCGCCGGAACCCATAACCATTGTTTTAAAAGAAATTTTTGGTGTCGCAGAACACAGACGGGGTGACCGCCTTGGTCACCAGGTGAAAATCGACCAATGGTCAGCAATAACCAGCGTTATTCGTCACCGGGGAGGAGGCCCTTTGAATAGTGCATCTGCCGATCCGCATCGATGATGATGGCATCGTATCCATCCATGCCTTCGATTAAGGCCAATCCCTCATCCACGCCCATGACAAACACGGATGTAGACAACGCATCGGTCGTCATCGCGTCAGGACCAATGATCGTGACACTTTGTACTTCATCAGCCGAGCGCCCGGTTGAGGGCTTAATGATGTGGTGATAACGCGTACCCCCCTCATCAAAGTAGCGCTCGTAATCACCCGACGTAGAAACCGCTTCGTCTTGCAGAGGTAATCTGACAGCCAATCCACGCTCATCACGAGGATCTTGGATACCGATAACCCAAGGCTGCCCCCGCCGGTCGCCTAACAATCGAGAATCCCCGCCGGCACTCACGGACGCGTATTGAATGCCTGCCTTGCGCAACACATCAACCGCACGCTCAACTGCATAGCCCTTTGCGATACCACCAAGATTGATCCGGACACCTTCTTGCTTGAAAAAGACGGTCTCCTCGGCGGGATTGAGTACAACGAATCGGTAATCGATATTCGCGAGTTCCGCCTCAATGGTTACGGCATCGGGCTTCTTGTTGTTACGAAAGTCATAGTGTTGGCCGACGCTATCGTAGGTAATATCGAATCGTCCACGGGTGATCTCGGCCATTTCTTGCGCGCGACGAATAACTGAGAAAAGCTCTCTACCTGCAGCTACCGGCGCGATATGTGCCTCGCGATTGATGGCGGATATCGCGCTGTCCGACTTGTAAGTGCTCATGAGGCGCTCAATGCGATCAATCTCGGCTATCGCCGCGCGTACCGCCGCTTCACCGGTTTCTTTTTCAGGATGCCAGAGCCGTACGGATATGCGTGTCCCCATCAATGCTTCTGTTGTACCGACCCACTCCGCGCTAGCAAGCCCACTAAAAAGCAGCAATAGAGTCGCCGCTAGCGTGCGAAACACAGGCACAGTATGCTTATGGAAAGTGTTTTTCGGGGAGTCATTCAGCATGGGCAGCTTCTTAATCTTTCTGGCGATCATTGCCGCAATCGTATTTTTTGTTATCAGCATTTACAACCGACTGGTTAACGCTCGTAACAGAGTCTCCAATAGCTTCGCTCAAATCGATGTGCAATTGACACGTCGATACGACTTGATTCCCAACCTTGTTGAATCGGTCAAAGGCATTATGAGCCACGAGCGCGAAACGCTTGAAGCGGTCATTAACGCACGTAACAGCGCGGTCAACGGCCTGAACAATGCTAAACAGAACCCTCAAGATCCAACAGCAATACAAAACCTTGCAGCGGCAGAGGCATCACTTGGCGGCGCACTCGGACGCCTGTTCGCGCTTGCGGAAAACTATCCCGATATCAAAGCCGACACGAACATGCTCGCGTTACAAGAAGAACTGAC
>JBCAZE010000112.1:0-10704 GCA_039700805.1 Pseudomonadota bacterium
CGGCACGTGAAAAGTCAGGGGGTCAGATTCGAGTACCGGCAATCCTGGATAATGAAAAACGACGGATAAGAATAAAAACGGGTGACGAAGATCGCTCACAGTAACGTCAGACTAGCGAATAATCACAATAAGAAACCTGATTAACCCCGGCTTGCCGGGGTTTTGTTTTTCCGGCGACAATGCATCGGTCGACATCAACGGACCACCCAATGCAGAAACCAAATTCGGCAGATGCCCGCACCATCGCTGCCATCGGGTGCGAAGGGTTAACGATATCTGTGCCGGGTCGTACGTTGGTCGAAGACCTTCAGTTTCAATTGCCGACTGGGAGCTGGCTCGCGGTGCTTGGCCAAAACGGCTCAGGCAAGACGCGAACACTGATGACCCTCGCAGGTCTCTTAGAGCCCGCTAAGGGTCGCATCACACTGCTGGCCGATACGGACGCCACATCGATGGCACGCCGCGTCACCTTGGTGACACAGGAGCAAGATGACGCATTCGGCAATAGCGTTTGGAACAACGTCCTACTTGGCCGCTACCCGCACTTGCGCCTCTGGCAACAGCCCGGCCCGGACGATCGCGCCCTCGCAGCGCACGCGGTGGAGGCTATGGACCTTTCGCATCTGAAAGATCACGACGTGCGGTTACTGTCCGGTGGCGAGCGCCAACGCGTTGCCATCGCACAAGCAATGGTGCAGTCAACGCCAGTGCTTCTACTCGACGAGCCAACGAGTCAGCTCGATCCCGCACACGCGCGTGCGGTACTCGATGTTCTCGCAGGGCTTTGCGAATCGGGCACAACGATCGTTAGCGCATTACACGATCTCAATGTCGCCTATCGACGCGCATCGCATGTATTGCTGTTAGCGGGTAACGGTCAGTGGTGCTTCGGAGACACCGACACCATGATGACCGAGGCATCGCTGTCCTCGCTCTACGGGGTATCGATTGTCAGCATCGAGCGTGACGGACAGCGCTATTTCGTTATGGATCAGTGACAGGCACGTCGAACGCCAACGCCAACTTCCGATAGATCGTTGGATTCCCAGCCAGCACGCTGGTCGTAGCGAGATCGATGGGCTGACCCACCAGGTCGGTCATCACGCCGCCGGCCTCGCGGACGATGACCGTCAGCGCTGCGATATCGAGAATATTCAAATCAGACTCAATGACACCGTCGATCTGGCCACCGGCCAGCAAATGGTAATGAAGAAAATCACCGTAACCGCGAATACGACTGCAACGTGCCACGATGTCGCCAAGAATCTGCCAGCCTGGGCCAGCCGCGAGCGAGTGCGTATTGCCGGTTGAAATCGCGGCATCTTCCAGCACGCCGACATCACTGACAGATAGCGGGGCATCGTTGAGAAACGCACCGCGCCCCTTCTCCGCCCATGCCGTTTCGCCAAACAACGGGGCTTGTGAGACGCCAAGTATCAGCTCTCCCTTCTTCATCAACGCGATCTGAGTTGAGAAAAAGGGATAGCCGCGAACGAATGCCTTCGTGCCATCGATCGGGTCTACAAGCCATAGATATTCTGAGCTCGTATTGTGCCGACCCGTCTCTTCACCATAAAACGCATGGTCTGGAAACACTTCAGCGAGCTGCTGGTGAATCACTTTCTCGGCCGCCACATCGACATCGGTCACCGGCGTGCGGTCTTCCTTGGTCGTCACCGAGAATTGCCCCGCATAGCCTTCACGGATAACATCAGCGGCGGCGTTGGATGCGGCGAGTGCAGCTTCAAGAAATGCACTGCGATTAGCTGCTACCATCGGTCACTCCAAAATTCTAAATGAGCCACGGGAAGTCTACCTTAATGGTAGGCAGCGTCGCTCACCAACTCGCGCTTTGTCGACCACCATAGCGTGATCAATTAGAGAACCGACACCTATGGGTAATCGACTGAGTAAGATCTATACATGCACCGGCGACACCGGTGAGACCGGCCTCGGTGATGGCACGCGCGTCGCAAAAGACTCAGCACGAGTCGAAGCCTACGGCTGTGTCGATGAGGCCAACAGCACAATCGGCATGGTACTCGCGCATTCGATTAGTGATACGCGCATCGTCGATTGCCTGACGGACGTGCAGCACGACCTCTTCGACCTTGGCGGTGAGCTCTGCATTCCTGGTCATCAAATGATCGACGCCACCTATGTGACCCGTCTCGAACAAACGTTGGACGCGTTGAACGAACAGCTTCCGGCACTCAAGGAGTTTATCTTGCCTGGTGGGAGTCCCGCCGCCGCAGCGTGTCATCTTGCGCGCACCGTATGCAGACGCGCGGAGCGACGCGTCCAGACGCTGGCGAGAGAGCAAGATGTCAACCCGGAAGGCGTCCGCTATCTCAATCGCCTGTCTGATCTTTTGTTCGTCATTGCGCGCTGCCTGGCCCGCGCTGATGGTGGACAAGAAGTACTGTGGCAATCCGCACGTGTTCGGGGTGAGCAGCCCAAAGGCGACTAGACGGCACAGACGCTTTAGCGAATCCTCGCAGCGTCGAGCGCTTCGCATACAGCCCTGGCACCCTCGACGAGACGCACCGAAGGTCTACCAACGAGGTCGCCGGGGATAGCATAGACACTGCCCGTCTCGCTCACGGACATCGTTTCGAAGTCGGTCCAAACCAAGTGCTCTCCGTCGCCTGCGCCGTGCAGAACAACATCTGGATCGGCAAGAACCACCGCCTCCACGCTGACCGTCGCCACCGTCGTCGGCAAGTCGGCGAAGACATTGCTACCACCACAGAGCCGGATAAGGTCACTGATGAAGTGCTCGTCATTGACTGTATAGAACGGCGGTTCATGACTGATTTGATAAAAAACGCTCAGCGAGTCACGAGGCATATCGAGCGCTCGTATGGCCTGCTCAAAATCCCGCGCCGCCGTTTCAGCGGGTGCACTATTCCCAGTCAGCGCGCCAATTTGCTGTAGCGCAGGACCGACATCGGCTAGACGCCGAGTCTCTATGACGACATAACGGATACCGAGCTTGTCCAACAACGCGAGCGAAGACGCCTGACCACCACCGCCCCAGGCCAAGACCAAATCTGGATCGGCCGCCAGCATCGCCTCAGCGTCGATTCGAAACCCATCGCTCACCACCGGTATGTCGCCCGCGGCGGGCGGATAATCACTGTACGCACTGACACCGACGAGAAGCTCGCCTGCGCCGGCGGAGAACACCAATTCCGTGAGATGAGGCGCCAGTGTCACCAAGCGCTGTGCGGCGGGCATCTGTTTCTCGGCAGGAACATCATCCGGGCGATCGGCACAGGCAGAAATCGTAAGCGCCAACAGGCAGCATGTTGCTATTCTCAAACCGCGACACCAGCGATTGTGAGCAACGCTATACCAACCAACCAAAAACCGAGCGTCCGCAAAACGAGATTCTTCGCTGCACGGGCCTGGCGTGTCACGAACGCCGTATCGGATTCATCGCCGGTTCGCACGCATTGCAACGCAGCAACTCCGACCGTGCCAAGCAAACGCTCGTTGCCAGTCGCGATCGTGCTGCCCGAGTCGATCGTGCGCCACGCATCACGCCCGGCATCGTAGTGACCCGCAAGAATGTATCCACAGGCGCTGAGACGTGCCGGAATGAAAGCCAACAATGCTTGAAGGCTATAAGCCGTTCGCCCACAACTCGCCGAAACCTCGACAGGTAAGGTACGCAGCGCCTGGAACAAGGCACGCCGCCGAATCAGATCGGTCACACGATAAAGCCAGGCACCGACGGGGCCGAATACAACGAACCAAAATATGACCGCGAACATACGGTTATTCGCTTGAACAAAGACCGCTGCCGGGATGTCGCCTCGCACGGCAACAACATCGTTAAACCCACGCTCCAATAACGCACGTGCGTTGTTCCGCTCGGCATCTCGGTCATCTTCATCGATCGCACGCCGCCAACGATCCACTTCTTCACCAATATCTTGTGGACCTAAGCTCAAGAACAACACGACAACGGACAGTATCAAGTACGGCAGTCCAAGTAGCGTCTGGTGAAACGCGATGCGCGCCAGAAGAACAGGTGCGACAGCGATCAGTAACACCGCGATTAGCCATAGGTAAGGATTGCGACCAGACCATTTCTGACTCAGGCGCAATCCAAAGTCGATCAACGGATCCAACCAGCGAAGTTCTCGCCAATGGAATAAATGGGTTGTCAAACGTTCCAGAATCAGCGCTACGAACAGCGCAATAATCTTCATCTATCGCGACCTCCTGCCGCTCACCTTGCCACCCCGATACGACTCCAGTCAAAAGCCTCGCCCGGATCCGTCTTGCGACCGGGCGCGATATCACAATGTCCAACTACATCGGCCTCAGCCAGTGTCGGTATGCCAGCACGCAACGCCGCAATCAGATCACCGAGCGATCGATACTGAGCATCCGAATACGCGAGATCATCCGTACCTTCAAGCTCAATGCCAATCGAAAAATCATTGCATCGTTCTTTGCCCTGCCAAACGGAAACACCGGCATGCCAAGCGCGCGCATGCAGCGGTACAAATTGCGTTAGCGCGCCGTCGCGGTCGATCAACAGGTGTGCGGATACACGTAAATGATGAATCTCCGCGAAGTAAGGGTGTCCATCTGGTAGCAGCTGGTTACAAAACAAGCGACGGATAGCGTCGCCCCCAAATTCACCCGGCGGCAAAGAGATGCCGTGAATAACAATGAGCTCCGGAACAGCGCCAACGGGACGCGCATCACAATTCGGGGAGGGGCATTGCGTCGCTGGTGCCACCAGCCCGCTGTCGGGATCAACACTAAAAATAGGAGACTCAGAATGCGATAACATGGCGCTATGTCACCGACCAACGCCTCGCCTGTCAAGTAGTAACCACGCATTCCGATGGCCACCAAACGACTGTTCATTGACCAAGCGCTTGTTATCGACAGTGAGCTGTCGATGACCGGCGACGATGCCCACTACGTCGGACGTGTTCTGCGGGGGCGGCCAGGAGATGTGCTCATCATCGTCAACGGCGACGGTTTCGATTACCACGGCCGAATCACACGTATCGACAAGAAGTCCGTGGCACTCGAAATCCATAGCCGACAGCCGGGTATCGCGCCTTCGCCCTGTCGGATCACGCTGATGCAAGCGATGTCGCGGAACGAAAAGATGGATTGGGTCCTCCAGAAATCGGTAGAACTCGGGGTCACGGCGGTGCGACCGGTCGTCTGCGAAAGAAGTGTCATGCGACTTGATGACCAGCGCCTTGAGAAACGTCACCAGCATTGGCAAGGCGTCGTATTCGGTGCGATCCGACAATCCGGTCGCGCGGATAAGCCAGAACTTCTAAGCCCACTTTCGCTCGCGGATGCGGTAACGCATTGCGAGGAACCTGGGTTAAAACTGATTGCATTGCCGACGGCGTCACAATCATTGAACGCGATCATTCAAACGGTAACGCCGCCTGTCCACGTGCATGTGCTCATCGGTCCAGAAGGTGGGTTCAGTGACGAAGAAGCGGCTATTGCGACAACGGCCGGATTCGAAGCCGTATCCGCAGGTCCACGGATCATGCGAACGGAAACCGCTGCACTCGCGTTCATTAGCGCACTGCAGTACGCGCTGGGTGACTGGCAATGATGATCGCTATCGGCTGACAGCCGATACCAGTTTCGCCTCGATGACCTCTAAGTCGGGGACCAACGGGTATTCATTGATCATGCGCACTCGCGTCACGACAGGATCGTCGTCGGCGTATGTCACACCGGCATCAACTTTAATGACGTCGCGATTGACGCGCACCAGTTGCGGGAAACCTTGGGTCAACACCCCATAAAAACCCGTCTTTAACGCTTGATTGACGGCATAGAAGATCACGACACGCGTACGCGCCGAACTCTCGGGCATGGCACGCCCGAGCATCGCCTCAAACGACACAACGGGGACAGCGCGTCCATTCCAATCGAGGTTACCGATCATCCAATCGGGGCAACCCGCCACATGCTCTGGCCGACTCAGTCGAACCACTTCGGCGACACAGGCGCGTGGCACAATCAGCCGGTCATCCGCCAACGGCACAAGTAGGCTGTATAGTTCTTCAACAACGACGCTCATGACAACTTACTCGCCTGTTCCAGCTGGTTGCCAATAGCGGCCAGCAGTTGTTTGTCCTGGTACGGCTTGCCAAGATAGTCGTTGACGCCGATTTCGATCGCTCGGGCTTTGTGTTTTTCGCCAGTCCGCGATGTGATCATGATGATCGGGATATTGGCGAATCGGCCGTCATTCCTCACGTGCATCGCGAACTCGAAACCATCCATGCGTGGCATTTCGATATCGAGCAAGATCACATCAGGCGTATGTTCCTGAAGGACGCTGATCGCATCCATGCCGTCCTTTGCGGTAGTGACCCGGAACTCATGTCGCTTCAAAAACCTCTCGGTGACTCGACGGACGGTAATCGAGTCATCGACCACCATGACCAACGGCTCACGTGTGACCGCATCGGCCGATTCGACCGGCGCTTCGATACGCCGCGGTGAACGCACCAACGATGGTGTGTCGAGAATCAAGACCACGCTACCGTCACCGAGAATCGTCGCACCAGAAACACCCGGTATCGCAGCGATTTGAGGGCCGACCGACTTCACAACGATCTCACGACTCGTCAACATTTCATCGACTAACAAAGCCGTTGAATTAGCGCCGGCGCGAACAAGAATGACGGAAATCGCCGACTGATCATCCTCATCCAATTGGCCACCGCTCGCGCCGACCAGCGGGCCCAAATGCTGGAGCCGATAACTGTGTTCACCATAGTCGAACATCTGGCCATCCTGAGACAGCAATTGATCGACGGTCGCGCGCGGCAGTCGCGTCACGCCTTCAACCGTCGGTAACGGCAGCGCAAACACTTCGTCACCCGCTCGAACGATCAGCGCCTGGGTAATCGCCAATGTGAGCGGTAAACGAATCATGAAATTGGTGCCCTGACCCGGCATTGAGCTGATATGCAGTGAGCCACCCAACCGTTTCACTTCATTGGCAACGACGTCCATACCGACGCCTCGGCCTGCCGCTTGCGTTAGTTGCTCAGCCGTACTAAAGCCTGGCTCCAAAATCAGCTCCAACGCTGCTTCATCACTCACAGCGTCCGACTGATTAATGATGCCTCGCTCAATACCTTTTCGCCGGATCGCATCAACATCCAAACCAGCACCGTCATCGGCGACATCAATCACCATCTCCGAACCTTCGCGATGCAAACGGATCGTGATCTGACCTGTCGGTTGCTTGCCGCTTGCCTGACGCAGCGCAATGGGCTCGATGCCATGTACGACCGCGTTACGCATCATGTGCTCAAGCGGTGGCAACATCTTCTCAAGGACCTGTCGGTCGAGTTCACCGGAGGCACCCTCCACCGCAAGCTCGGCCTGTTTGCCAGTCTCATTGGCCGATTGACGCACCAATCTTGCAAGCCGTGCGACATGACGCTCGAACGGCACCATACGCGTGCGCATCAAGCCGCCCTGCAACTCTGCCGTGACGCGGGCCTGCTGTGTCAGCAGCGAATCTGCTTCGCCGATCACTGACTTCAATAAACCGCGGAGACTATCAACATCATTCGATGACTCCGCCAACGCACGAGAAAGCTGCTGAATGGTGGAATATCGGTCGAGTTCTAGTGGATCAAAGTCGTCGCGGCCTCGGTCAGCCTCATGGCGCGTTAAGATCTGCGCCTCGGTTTCGATATCCATTTGACGCAGCTGATCTTGCAGTCGCGTCACCGTCTGATCGAGCTCAGCGAGATGAAACTCGACCGCGCTCACCTGCTGCGCGAGGCGACCATGATAAATACTGATTTCACCCGCTGCGTTGAGCATCTCTTCCAGCAACTTCGAATCGACACGCGCAAACTCTGTTTTTTCTCTGACCTGCTCGGATGTGGGCAGTGCATCGCCCGGCAAACCGTTGAAGGCGCTTTCTGCATCGTCCTCGATCTCGTCGTCGAGATCGACTTGATCATCGAGCTCCGCCGATAACTCAAGCACTTCGACAACATCGGTATCGTCGTCGGTGCCGAAAGCGGTTTCGGCTAGGTGATCATCCGAAGATTCCGGCGCATCGGTACTAACGACAGGCGCGTTCGGTGTCGAGGCACTCTCATCACGATTCGTGAAACTCGCCGCTGCATCATCGATGAGCGCCTCGAGAATCTGCGATCGCTCAACCAAAAGATCACCTGATGTCGCTGCGAGATCATCGCCGTCTTCCGCCCGCTGCCACTCGGGTGGCGCGACACGAACAACATTGTCATCATCTCCGCTCGCCCCTGCCGAATCGTCTCCCTCGGTCGACGGCTCGGCATCAAGCACTCGCGTTTCATCGTGCGCGTCCTCGTCCTCAACGTCTTTGACCAGATTGAGGCCACTGACACCAGGTTCATCAGACCAAGCCACAGTCGCGTCGTCGTAGTCCGCTTCTTCGCTGTGGCGATCTTCGAACAGGCCATCGCTTTCCTCGCTGGCCACTGTTTCATCGCCGACATCGAGATCTTCATTGTCGGCAACGTCGTCGGCGGGCGCATCAACCGCGTTGTCGTCGAAAACGTCGGCCAACTCGCGACTCGCAATTGACTCGTTCTCGGAACTTGCGGAAGCGTTATCCGCGAGGATGGGCTCTGCAGTATCGAAGCCACCTGTGCCTCTGAGCCCTTCGGTTTCCCCACTGAACAAATCACCGACATCCAACAGCGCAGAGTCTTCCGCACTGGTGACCGCGCCATCGATCGCATCCGAGACTGACGGTGCAGTCGGGATCTCGACCATTTCGTCAGGGCTGAAGCCGCGCTGGGCGCTAGACGGATAAGCCTCGCCAGCCGTCGCATAGCGAATACGCTCTTCGAATACCGATTGTCTGCCAGGAAGGAACCCTGAAATCACCTGATCGCGCATTTGGTGCAACACGTCGAAGCTATCGCGCAAAAGACTGTCAACCTGAGGCTCCGCCTCAACGCGCCCATCGGCCAGCGCATTTAACAGCGTTTCGAGTTCATGACTCAAATCACCAAACGCCGAGATGCCCGCCATATTGGCCGAGCCTTTGAGCGTATGCAGCTGTCGTTTCAGTTCGTCGATCGACTGCGTATCACGACCCCCCGTCCAGCTCACCAACGCGCTGTCGACCGCCTCCAAGAGTTCGCCCGACTCTTCGATGAAAATCTCACCGATATCGGGGTCGTAATCATTCGCATCAGCAAGCGGAATGGCCTCGGCGTTGGACGGCGGCGGCACCGAAGTGAGCACTTCGGTGGGCTCATAGGACACACTCGCTGGCACGTCTGATTGATCCAACAAGGAGGTCTGGCTGTGCACGACGGCATCGAGCTTCGTCTTCAGCGCGTTCACGAGCGGATCAACATCGATCGGTTCCGCATGCGGATCATTGATCGCACCGATCACATTGGTCAGCGTGCCGGCGGCGCGACCGATCAAATTCGCGGATTCCTGGTCGAGTGGCGCATCGCTGTCATAGAGACGGCGCACAAACTGATTGAGGCCACTACTCAAGGGCACGGCACGATCGACACTCGCGGCATTCACGCTGCCATGCAAGGTATGACAGGCGCGGTGCAGACCTTCTGTGATTTTCACCGGATAACTGCCGGGCTCAATCGATGTGAGGAATTGTTCGATGACCGCTAGGTGGCCACCCGCTTCTTTGGCGAAAATCTCGTGCAGCACCGGATCCATCTCCAGTGCTGATTGATTGCGGGCGACGGACTCGCGCGACAAATTCGCGGCATTCGGGTCGCCTTCCGCGAACGCAATTGCCTTGGCCGTCAACAGATCGATATCGATGTTCGGCGCGATGCCCACTTCGAGCTGTTCGATCAACTCGGGCACAGCCTGAGAGGCTTCTCCAACGAATGCAACCATCGCCGGGGTCAAACTGAGCGTGCGATTGATAACGCGATTGAGGAGGTCTTCGACGTGCCAGCAATATTCGCCGATACGTTCTGCGCCCACCATACGGCCTGAGCCTTTGAGCGTATGGTAGGAACGCCGAACGGTAATCAGGGAATCGACATCGCTGGTATCTTCCTGCCAACGAGGCAGTAGGCGCTTGATGGTCTGCACCTCTTCCTTTGCCTCTTCGATGAACAACTCGAGTAGCTCAGGATCGATGCGTTCATCGGCGCCAGCCACTACCGGCGCATTGATAATCTCCGCTTCATCAGCGATCGTGGCGGTGCGCGCGTGCGCTTCCTCGGCGAGCTCAGGCGGTAGCCCCTCGGTGACCACCGTCGCCGCCGCTTCGTCTTCTGAAGAACCACTGTTTAGGAGGTTCTCGCGTACCGGGGCCAAGACTTGTAGGCAAGTTCGCGCGTTATCAAGCATATACGCCGGCTCCTGGCGCCCCGCTTCGATGGTCTCCATGTAGTACTCGACGCTGACCAATGCATCAGCGAGTCGATCTTGGTGATCATTGCTGAGCGTGTGGTTCGCCGCGTTGAGGTACGCATCAAAAAATTGTCCAAGCCCAGCGAACACCTCGACGGCCGCTTTCAGCTCCAACATGTTGAGGCCGGACAGAATGCCTTCGACTAATTTCGGTGTCGCATCGATCGCCGCACGATCGATTTTACCGGCCATCGTTTGTGCGAGCGTGTCTTTAATGCGGGCAAGGTTGACGATGCACTCACGAATGACCGCTTTGCGTACGTCCTCCAT
>JBCAZE010000113.1:0-10600 GCA_039700805.1 Pseudomonadota bacterium
CTCTGACACGGCCAGTCAAGATCGATTACGCGTTAGAGGAGCGTTTTTTCGTGATGTCAGTGCCTGGCGTGACCGCTGGGGTCACACCAGGTCTGACGGTCCCGATTCGAGTACCGAGAAAATCTGTGTTGAGCTCTCTGATCGCAAAGACAGAGGGCTTGCTCTCATAAGTCTCAACAACCGGTTGAGTTTCAAGCACGCGAAACCATTCGCCGCCACTGATAATTGTTAGCTCAGCAGCACGACGTAGCGCCAAGGTCTGTAGTTCAGCATCGGAAGCATTGGCATTTCCCGTGAAGCTTACGATGAAACGGTGCGGCGCAGTCTGCGCACTCGCGTAACCTGTCTGGTTACCCGGTGTCGCGGCTTCATAGGGTTGTGGATAGTTCGCGCAACCGGTCGTCGTCACAATCAACAGAGCGAAGATAGGGCCATAGCGTCTCATTGTGATGCCTCCCAAGGCGTGTTGCGGTCTCAATCGGCTAGCAAAGGTTCACCTTGTCGAATGTTCGCTGTGCCTTTCTTAATATGACCGTGGTTTCACGCTTTTGTTTCAGGGGGCGGGCGTATTAACCAAAAAAATTCCGTAACGTCGTGTAACACTTTGCGAGCAGAGGCGTCTGCATCACCAAAGGCGCAGGAAAGACCATGCACGCAGTTTCTGATGAACAATTGATCCAATGGGTAGCGAACGGCGATGTGTCCTGTCTCGGCACATTATTCGACCGCTACCAAGATGGGCTCGTCAATTATTGCTGGCAGCTAACCCATAACCAATCGGTTGCAGAAGATCTGGTTCAAGAGGTGTTCCTTCGTCTCTTGAAAAAAGCAGGCTCTTTCCGCGGTGAATCGTCTTTCAAGACGTGGGTCTACCAGATCGCTAGAAATGTCGCGTTCGATCATATTCGTAAGCAACAACGGCAACGCACGGATACCGATGAGCCGTCGACGCTGCAGGCCACCGTCGTGGATGAACGCAGCGCTGAGCAAGCAGCGGCTGGACAAGAATCACTCGGGTATCTCGAAAAGTCGCTGGCTAGTTTACCGGCCGACCAAAGAGAGATCATCTGGCTTGGGCGCTGCGAGTTTTCGGATTATCGCGCGCTGGCCAGTGCACTGGGATGTACGGCTCAGGCCGCACGCGTACGTATGCACCGGGCGATGAAAGCCCTGAATGAGGTGTTCAACCAACTACAAGGAGTTGAAGTCGATGTCTGACTCTATCCACGATGACCGCGATATTCGCGGAATGGGTGGTCCTGACGACGATTTGTGGGATCAGCTAGATCAATTGCCCCGTCAACGTGCCAGCGGGGATCTTCGGCGGCGTGTCATGATGGCTGTGCACGAGGCACACGACGCTAAGCAAGCGCGCCGAGGATGGCTGACGTTTCTTGGGCTTCCACAGGCCAAGGCGGGATTCGCGATGGCGGCCTCTTGCGTGCTTGGTCTGTTGATTGGAGCAGGGCTGTCCGACGTAAAAGACGAAAAGGTCGACACGCGTGTCGCGGAGCTTGAACTCAGGATGGATGCGATGGGGCGTGAGTTGCTCATCAGTCGTCTGGATGCTGCTTCGCCTTCCGACCGGTTGGCTGCCGTACTCGCTGCCGCTGAATATGATGGCAGCGATCAGACGGTCAGTGCGGCATTGCTCGCACGCGCGGTCAACGACCCCGTTTCTTCAGTCCGTGCAGCCGCCATTTCATCCTTGGGCAGCGGCGTCAACAGACAGCCGGTGGCGGACGAGCTCCTTCGATTGCTACAGCAGTATGACTCGCCGACCGTTCAGTTAGCGATTATCGATGCGTTGTTGCGTCATGGTGATGCGGCGGTTGTCGATGCATTGAAAGAGCGAGCGGCACAACAAGAGTTACACCCAGCGCTCGTTGACTATGTCACCCAAACCACAGCGAGGACAACGACATGAATAGAAAGGACTATGCAATAGGGCTTGCCGCAGCCATCGTGCTGGCGCCGACAGTGTTGGCAGATTCCCGAGTGGAGCGTGTGTTCACGGAGACGTTTGAAGTTGGATCGAATCCTGAGCTCACAATCAAAAACATTTGGGGCAACATCACGGTGCTTCGCGGTAAGCCTGGGCGGATATCGGTTGAGGTGAGTGAAGATCGTAGCGCTGCCGATCGCGAGGCGTTTGACCTCAGTCTTGAAATGATCCCATTGCGTATCGAGCAGCAGGGTGATGCGGTCAGTTTGATTGTCGGAAGACGGAGAGAGAACCAAGATCAACATTGGCATTGCGATGAATGCCGGGCGCAGTATCAGTTCGTTGCAACCGTTCCAGCGAACACAACGCTGAATTTGAAGGCCATCAATGACGGCGACGTGACGGTAAGCGACATCGACGGTGTCGTTTCGGCGCGGAACGTCAATGGGTCGGTTTTCGTTGAAGGATTGCGTGATTGCGACAGTTTGAAAAGCGTGAATGGCGAAATCAACGCATCTCTGAACGCCAGTTTGCCGAGTGACTGCAACGTCGAAACAGTCAACGGGGACATTACGTTTGGCGTGTCGCCCAAATCGGACTTTCGGTTAGCGCTGACGCAGATGAACGGTCGTGTCTATAGCGAGATCGATGTCGACGAGCTTGATGTTGAGCCAGCGATCGAGACCAAGAAAAGAGGCGGTAGGCTTCATTACAAAATTCGCCAGCCTGCTGGACTTCGTGTCGGCAATGGTAATGGCGCCACATTTCATGTTGAGTCGCTGAACGGCGACGTATCGATAGTAGAGGTAGAGTAATCATGATCAGAACATCTATACATTCACGCATTAGTGCGTTGTTGCTGATCATCGGCGTGTGCTTGTTCGCCGCCGCTGACGCAAGAGCCCAAGTGGCACCGATCATTATCCCTTTGTCACAGCCAGGCAAACCCATGACGCTGGACTTGAACATGTTGTCGGCGAAGCTCGAGGTGATTGGCGAATCAAGGGATGATGTGTCGGTTGAAGTGTCCGGCAAATCTAGCAATCGACGCATCGTGACACCTTCGGGTAGCAAACCGATTAACGCGGCAAGCTATCAATTGAAGGCGTTCGAGGATGGCAACGAGGTGCTATTGCGATCGTCCTGGAGCAATAGTTCGCCAACGGTCGTTGTGCGCGTGCCGGCAGATGCATCCTTGAAGGTCCGGGTAACCAACGATAGCGATATTGAAGTTCGGGACGTACGTGGTGATCTGGATCTTAAAAACGTCAATGGTCCGATCACAGTGACTGGTGCCGCAGGCGCAGTGATCGCTGAGTCGATCAACGATGATGTCACGATTCACTACGGTGATATGCGCCAATTCGACGCTTCGTCATTGCTATCGGTAAACGGCACGCTCGACCTCGGGCTCCCGCCATCTGCTGGCGCTGAAATTCATATCGATACGTCACGCGGCGAGATCGTTTCGGACTATGAAATAGAGGTGTTGCCGCCAAAGGCTAATGTTGAACGCAATAAGCGAGGCAGCGGCACGGAGATTCGTGTTGAACAAGTGATCGTAGGCCGCATTAAGGGTGGTGGACCTGTCATTCTGATGAAGACCCTCAACGGAGATGTATCGATCAGCGATTCAAGCGAATAAGAGATCGCTCGCATGACGAAAAAGGCCCTGCGGTTTCGATCGCAGGGCCTTTAATGTGTTGTGCTTTCAACGCGGTGAGACAGAGGTCAGTCGCTAGTGCCACTCTTGCCGCTGTCGGGTGCGGGAACAGTTGCGTCTTCGTTAGCAAGATCCGCAACACTCAAAGACCGCAAGACGCGGGTTTCTGTCTGTTGTGACGTGTCGTCTTCAGCAGCACGCGGTGCGGCAAGTTCGTTCACATACTTCAATCGAAACTCACCGATCACAATAATATCGTGATGTCGGAGGTTGCCTTGTCGCAACTCTCTCGAGTTTAGAGTAACGCCATTCGTGCTATTAACGTCGGCGAGCGATGCGGATGTTGCGTCGCAGATCAAGATCGCATGGTGCCGGCTGACCCATTTGGAATCGAGAACAATATCATTGTGTGGGGCACGCCCGATCAGCACCTTGCGGCGTGAGATCACATGCCTTTGTAATAACTCTCCGTTGCGATTGACGAGAATCTCACCAAGGGGTGCGGCCCCTTTGTTTGATGGTTGTTTCTTGCCGTCGTTGAACGTGTCGTATTTTTGCAGCGTGATGTTCTGGATCTGAGTCGTGTCGTTGCTCTGCGCCCTTGACTCTCGTGTATGCGGCTGAACGTTTTCGAGCGCCAATAGAACATCGCCCGATTCCAGCGTGCCGCCTTCGTTGTTGGCTGCATGATCAATGGCGCTAACAATATAGCCAGCAAGACCATTGGAAAGCCGAACGAGGTTATCGATCGCGGCATTATGTGCGCTCAGCCCACGCTCGACGAGCACATGCTCGATGAATTGCCGTGCTTCCTGATCGCTCATCGGTTCGATGTCGATCTCAGCGCAAACGCGTTTTCTCACTTCACCCATGAGCTCAGCGGCGGCAATGTCTTTAAGGTTAGGGCCGCCCGTGAGAATAAGGCGACAGACAGACTCGCTGCGATGACGAAGACCCGCGAGTTTGTTGATCACCTCAAGTACTTTCGGGCTGGCACGGTCCACATGCTCTATGGCGATCAGTGGTGGCAGGCCAGCAATGGTTTGGTGCTCACAGATCATGCTGGTGACCGAAAGGAGCTCGGACTGACGTGCATCTTCGATTTCGTAGCCAAACGCGCTGAGTATCTCGGCAAGGAAACCGCCCACTGTATTGTTGGCAGCGTCGATGATTGCTGTATTCAGTGTTTCGTACTGGATGTCATCTGTCGGCAGCTTATCGCAGAAGTGCTCAATGATTGAGGTAACACCCGCGCCCGGCTCGGCAGTGATCAGTGCCAGGCCATTTCGGTTGTTATACATGCCCTCAAGCGCGGCGAGGGTCTCGACTTGTTTCAGTCCCTCGTAAAACGCCGGCGTTTCTTTCGCTCTGTTGTCCGTCACGAT
Organism: Pseudomonadota bacterium; assembly: GCA_039700805.1. Taxonomy (GTDB): domain Bacteria; phylum Pseudomonadota; class Gammaproteobacteria; order Steroidobacterales; family Woeseiaceae; genus CALBPI01. Next base: position 4,994 of record JBCAZE010000113.1, read on the forward strand.
GTGAGTTTCCATCGGGTGTTCTAATTATGATCCCCCGTTGTCTAGCGCCGCCTAACCGACATAAAAACAACGTAGAAGAAGTCTAACCAACCGCTTCGGCTGATGTAAAATTACAAAAACATGACCTGTCTCTTGGTGCGAAGAAATCCCGGCAATATGGGCATTTTGTGCCTAATTTTGGTTGGTCAAAGTTAATCTTTGTTGTTAGATCCAGTGTACAATTCATTGAAAAAAAGCGATTTAACATGTTTTTTCAACTATCTCGCGATATAGCGAGTGGGGCACAAGCATTTGGTTGATGTAGCGCTCACCGTGCGCGAATTAGACGTTTTTCGCGGCGATCGCTGTCTGCTTCAGGGGCTGAATCTCTCAGTCGAGGGCGGTGATGTGGTTCATCTGGTTGGACCGAATGGCTGCGGTAAGACGTCACTGCTACGCATCTTGGCGGGTTTGACACCACCAACGAAAGGGTCGCTGTCGTGGAATGGTCAACCGCTCGCGTCACATCGCAGCGAGTTTCTTCAATCGACAGCGTGGCTTGGCCATCTTCCCGGACTGAAACGTGACCTGACGCTCGAGGAGAACATCCTTTTTGATAATTCGCTGAGACGCCAGCGTGATCGTCGCCAACTCGATGAAATCATCGGACGGCTCGGACTCGAGAGCCGCTTGCAAGTTCGAGCCGGTGGCCTCTCCGCCGGACAACAGCGGCGCGCGGCCTTGGCACGCGTTCTCATGTCGGATGCCGGACTCTGGTTGCTCGACGAGCCGCTCACTAATCTCGATAGCGATGGACGTGCGTTGGTGATCGATTGTATGGCCGAACACGCCGCGACGGGTGGCGCGATTATCTTTGCGGCGCATACCGACGTCACGATTCCGGGTCGATCCGTGAGGCGGTTGGAGTGGCAAAGTTGAGTACGCGATCGTCGAAGCAATCGGTCACAGCTGAGCTTAGGCCCTTATCGACATTTCTTTCCATGTTGGGTCGTGAGCTTCGGTTGACGTTGAGGAAGCCCGCGGACTTTCTAAATCCATTATTTTTCTTCGCGATGGTCGTCACGCTGTTTCCCGTTGCCGTCAGCCCTTTGCCGGACGTATTGAGAGTTCTCGGTCCGGGTGTCGTTTGGGTGGCTGTGCTGTTGGCGGCCTTGCTGCCGCTGAATACGCTGTTCGGCCGAGACCATGAGGATGGCACGCTTGAGTACTATGCGCTGTCAGGGCAATCACTCGCTGCATTGGCTTTTGCCAAAATTGTGGCGCTGTGGCTGGTCGGTGTTGCGCCCCTTGTGCTAGCGTCCGCTTTGGTCGCTCGTTCGTACCTTTTGCCCGCTGAAAGCGTACCGATTTTGCTGATCACACTGTCGCTAGGTGGCTACAGTTTGTGTGCTATCGGTGCGGTGGCTGCTGGGCTTACAATTGGGGTTCAACGTGCCAGTGCATTGATCGCGCTACTCGTGTTGCCATTGATGATTCCGATCATGATTTTTGGTACCCGAGCGATTTCGCTATCGAGCATCAACGCACCGTTAGGGGGTGCGATCGAGTTACTGGCCGCGATCGCAATATTGGCGACGATGTTGGCACCTTTGGCCACGGCAGCGGCTGTGCGGATCAGTCTGGAGTAATTGTCGAGAACATGTGGAAGTTTTTTCATCAATTGGCGTCGCCACCGCACTTCTATCGCCTGGCCGGGATTTTCGGTCCTTGGCTGCTAGGGCTCGCATTGGTAGCTATGACGATCGGTATGTACATCGGTTTGTTCATTGCGCCGCCGGATTATCAGCAAGGCTACGCCGCCAGAATTATTTTTGTTCACGTACCTGCGGCGTACTTGTCTTTGATGGCGTACACGATGATGGCGATCGCGGCTGTCATCGGATTGATATGGAATATGAAGCTTGCGCACGCAGTGAGTGTCGCTGCGGCGCCAATCGGTGCATCTTTCACATTTCTAGCGCTGATCACTGGTGCTATTTGGGGCCGGCCGATGTGGGGAACTTGGTGGGAGTGGGGTGATCCAAGATTGATGACGGAGCTGATCTTGCTGTTTCTCTACTTCGGTTACATGACCTTGCGATCCGCGATTGAAGACCGTGCGAAAGCAGACAAAGCGAGCGCCGTACTCGCCATCGTTGGGGTAGTTAACGTGGTGCTTGTGCACTATTCCGTCGAATGGTGGAGCTCACTTCACCAAGGGCAAACGATCATGAACGAAGAAGCGAAGATCCCTGGGTCGACGCTGGCGGCGCTCTTAACCATGATCGGCGCGTTCACGCTGTTTTTTGGTGCGATGATGTTCTACCGGTTGCGCGCAGAGGTTTTAGAGAGAGAACAGCATGCGCGATGGGTGAAACGTATGTTGTTGGGAGAGGCAAGTCATGCGTGAGTTTTTCGCGATGGGTGGCTACGCCGCTTATGTCTGGAGCTCGTTCGCGCTAACGGCATTGGTGCTGTGGTTCAATGGCTGGAGTGCGGCACGACGACATCGCCAGATATCGGACACGATTCGGTTGCGGTTGAACAGCGGCGAGAGCAATCAGGGCGCGACGATCAAGGAGGTTCAGGTATGACACCCAAACAACAACGTATGTTATCCGTGGGCATGTTGATTGTCGGTCTTGCGGTCGTCAGTACGCTCGTCATCACCTCAATCGATAGCGCTGGTGACTTCTATCACGACATCGATGTCGTATTGGCTGGTGAATATCCCCAAGATCGAAGTTTCCGTGTCGGTGGACTCGTCAAAGAGGGGAGTCTAGATAGAGTGCCAGGCAGTCTTGAGCTGACATTCGTATTGACCGATACCGTCAACCAACTGCCTGTGTCGTACACCGGCGTGTTGCCCGATCTATTCAGAGACGGGCAGGGCATTATCGCGACCGGGACCATGGCCGCGACAGGTGTATTCATTGCGGATGAGATTCTCGCAAAGCATGACGAGAATTACATGGCGCCGGAAGTGGCCGAATCATTGAAAAAACAAGGTTACGAGGTGCCTGAATAGGCATGTATCCAGAACTCGGACAAGTTGCGCTCGTCATCGCCCTCGCGTTGTCATTGATCCAAGGCGTTGTGCCTTTGATCGGTGCGCATCGCAATGATCAGCCGATGATGAGTATCGCGCGACCGGCTGCCGTTGCGCAGTTCGGCTTTGTCGGTATCGCGTTTGCGATCCTTGCGGCGGCCTTTATCAACAATGATTTTTCGTTGCAGTACGTTGCGAGCAACTCGAATAGCCAACTACCCACACTGTTCCGATTTGCTGCGGTTTGGGGGGCGCATGAAGGCTCGATGTTACTTTGGACATTGATCCTGTCGGCGTGGACATTGGCTGTCGTATTACGTTCCGGATCGCTTCCGCTCGACATAGCTTCCCGAGTGATTGCGGTGTTGGGGCTGCTCAGTGTCGGCACGCTGACGTTCATCCTTTTTACATCTAACCCCTTCCTGCGTTTGCAGCCCTCGGCAGCGGACGGCGCGGATCTCAACCCGCTGCTGCAGGATCCCGCTCTCGTCATTCACCCGCCGATGCTCTATGTCGGGTACGTTGGCTTGTCGGTTGCATTTGCATTCGCTATTGCGGCCATGCTGTCTGGAAATCTCGATCGCCAGTGGGCGCGATGGACGCGTCCATGGACGACGGCAGCCTGGGTGTTTCTGACTCTGGGAATTTCCCTCGGTAGCTGGTGGGCCTACTACGAGTTAGGTTGGGGCGGCTGGTGGTTCTGGGATCCGGTCGAAAATGCCTCATTCATGCCTTGGCTCGCAGCGACGGCACTGTTCCATTCGCTGGCGGTGACTGAAACGCGCGGGCTGTTTAAAAGCTGGACACTGTTGCTGGCGATCATGGCGTTTTCTCTGAGCCTCTTAGGGACATTTTTGGTGCGGTCAGGGATCATCGTCTCGGTGCACGCATTCGCAAGCGATCCTACCCGCGGTTTTTTCATACTGGCCTTTCTCTTACTCGTGATTGGCATCGCATTAGCCCTCTATGCATGGAGAGCGCCGGGGTTGGATTCGACGGCAGGATTTCAACCCACGTCTCGCGAGACCTTCTTACTTCTCAACAATGTACTTTTGGTGATCGCGGCCACGTTAATTTTGGTAGGTACCCTGTATCCGCTGTTCATTGATGCGCTCGGGCTTGGCAAAGTCAGTGTCGGTGCGCCGGTGTTCGAGCTGGTGTTCATCACGCCGATGCTACCACTCGTGTTCTTGATGGGATTCGGGATGCACGCTACCTGGCGTACGGGCAACCTGGATGCGGTTTGGCGCGACTATCGGTGGTTCCTTGCTGGTGCAGTTGTTCTTGGTATCGGGCTTGTGTGGTTTGTTTATGGTCGACCGTCAATCCTGACGATGACCGGCGGTGTCGCTGCAACCTGGATCATGTTGGTTTCTCTTCGCGAGCCGTTGCGGGCGTTAGCAGGTCGAGTCGCGATGACGCGATCGGCAGCGGGTATGCATGTCGCGCACTTCGGTGTCGGCGTTTTTACGCTGGGTGTCACAGTGGTGTCGGCATTCGGGTTGGAAGAGGATCGCGCTATCCGGCCAGGACAGGCGCTGTCGGTTGCCGGTTATGAGTTCACGTTGAATGACCTCGGGACCGGCCAAGGCGCGAACTATCAGTTTTTGCGTGGCGATGTCACTGTTCGAGAAGATGGACATATCATTGCCGAGCTTGCCCCCGAGAAGCGTCGTTACCTGGTACAAGAAAGTATGATGACCGAAGCCGGCATTGACGCCAGGCTATCGCGTGACTTGTTCGTCGCCATGGGCGATCCGCTCGGAGATGAGGCATGGTCTGTTCGAGTGCAATATAAGCCGTTGGTCCGCTTGATTTGGCTCGGGACAATTATCATGGCACTGGGTGGTCTTTTGGCGATCAGTGATCGGCGCTATCGCGTGCGTCAAAAACAAGAGAAGCCGAGTAAGACCGATACGTTGGCAAAGGCGAGTCACTAATGGCGCGCTATCTCATCCCACTTGCTGTTTTTCTGGCGTTAGCGTTTTTCTTTGTGGTGGGCCTTGGAAAAGACCCATCGCGTATCCCTTCGCCGCTGCTGAGCAAACCATTACCGACGTTCACGCTCGGTACGGTGTCCGATCCTAACAGTCGGATTGAAAGCCGCGTGATGACTGGCAAGCCGGCGCTACTCAATGTATGGGGAAGCTGGTGTGTGAGCTGCGCTGTGGAGCATGAGTTTTTGATGTCGCTGGCCCGGGAAGACGATCTGCCGATTTACGGGCTCAATTGGAAAGACGAGTTGGATGATGCAAGGCAGTGGCTTGCCCAACGTGGCGACCCTTACGTCATGTCGTTGTACGACTATGAAGGTCGTGCGGCCATTGATCTTGGCGTCTATGCCGCGCCTGAGACATTTTTGTTGGATGCCAACGGTACGATCGTACACAAGCATATAGGTCCATTGGATATGACTATTTGGACGCAAGATTTTTTGCCGCGTTTGCGACAGTTGGGAGTTAGCGAGTGACTGGCTTTCGGATACTTGGTCTTGCCTTGTGCTTGTTGTTGAGCCATGCATCGTCGGCCATCGATAGCGAGCGCGCGTTTGAAGATGACGCGTTGCAAGCGCGATACCA
>JBCAZE010000114.1:0-10592 GCA_039700805.1 Pseudomonadota bacterium
CTGAAGTGTTGGGCCGCATGCTCCGCGCAGGTCAAGTGCTACTCAACAGGCGCGAGGAATACTGTCTCGCCGAAAAGCTCGACCTCATTGCAGGCACGGTCAGCGCACACAAAGATGGATTTGGGTTCTTGATGCCAGAGGATGGCGGCGATGATCTCTATCTTTCACCACGTCAAATGACACGTTTGATGCACGGCGACCGAGTATCGGGACGCCTCGTGCGCCAAAATTCTCGAGGTGCGGAAGGCAAAATTATCGAGATCCTCGAGCGTGCACATAGCGAAGTTGCCGGTCGTTACATGCGTGAACGCGGCATTGGTTTTATCGTTCCGGATAATCCGAAATTGACTCAGCGCTTGCTGGTACCTGAGAAGGGTCGTGGTAAGGCGCAGCCGGGTCAAATGGTCGTCGCTAGGATCTTGGACTATCCAACCGCTGACACACTAGCCGCGGCTGAGATCAGCAACGTGCTCGGTGACCCAGATCAAAAAGGGATGCCGACTGACCTTGCGATTCATGCCCACGGGATTCCGCATGTTTGGCCGCAGGCAGTGGATACTGAGGCGGAGCGGTTTGGACGTACCGTTCCGACCCGCGCCAAGCAAGGCCGCAAAGATCTTCGCAGTCTACCGTTGGTGACTATTGATGGTGCTGACGCGAGGGACTTCGATGACGCAGTCTATGCCAGTCGTCGTAAGGGCGGTTGGCGTCTTGTAGTCGCGATTGCCGACGTCGCACACTACGTTCAACCAGAATCGGCCATAGATAAAGAAGCACTGAAGCGGGCGACCTCGGTCTATTTTCCGGATCGCGTGGTACCTATGTTACCTGAAGTGTTGTCGAACGGACTTTGTTCGCTGAACCCGAAGGTTGATAGGCTGTGCATGGTTTGCGACATGTCTGTATCGGAGAGCGGTGAAGTCTTACGGTCACGGTTTTATGATGCGGTGATGCGCTCAAAGGCAAGACTGACTTATAGTGCCGTCGGCGAATACCTTGAAGGTGGGCGTGGTGATGCGGCGCTAGAAGGCGAGATCGCGCAATCTGTCGACGCGCTACATGCGCTCTACAAGGTGTTTGCCAAGCGCCGTGGACAACGTGGTGCAATTGAGCTCGACCTCCCGCAGCTTAGAATTAGGATGAACCGCGAAGGTGAGGTGCTGGGTATGCAAGCTTCACCCCGTAATGATGCGCACAAGTTGATCGAAGAGTGCATGATTGCGGCGAATGTCGAGGCGGCGAAGTTCATCGCTAAGAAAAAGGTTCAGGCATTGTTTCGAATTCATGCGAAGCCTGATGAAGATCGTTTTAACGAGTTTCGCCTGTACATGTTGGGTCTTGGTTTTAAGGTCCCGCATGCTGCACATCCGAAGCCGAAGGACTTACGGAGCTTGATGGCCAAAGCGCAATCAAGGCCGGACGCGTATGCCATCAACATGGCGTTGCTGCGATCTTTTTCTCATGCTGAATACACGCCGGAGAATGAAGGGCATTTTGGACTAGCGCTGGACGCCTACGCGCACTTCACGTCACCGATTCGTCGATATCCGGATTTGTTGGTGCACCGTGCGATACGCCACATGACGAGCGGCGGTAAAGCGCGTGCCTATCAATACGGGGCGGAACGTATGGTACAGCTTGGCAAGCTGACTTCAGAACGTGAGCGTCGTGCCGAAGAGGCAACACGCGAAGTGGAATCGTTGCTGAAGTGCCAATACATGCAGAAGCACTTAGGTGGGCGATTTGACGGTATCATCAGCGGTGTCACACACTTTGGTTTGTTCGTTCAGATCACGTCGCTACAGATCGACGGATTGATACATGTGTCGAACCTTGGCAGCGATTACTTTACACATGAGCCAGAGGCGCAGCGTCTGAAGGGCCAACGAACAGGTCAGGTTTATGCACTTGGCGATGCCGTCGAGGTCATCGTGGATCGAGTCGATCTCGAATCAAGACAAATCGATTTCGTACTTTTTGATGACCGGTCCGCGAACAGTCAGCGAAGAAGAGGTAAGCGGTAGTGTCGACATCAAAGTATTCTGCCGGAATTCATGCCGTAAGCCGGTTAGTCAGATCGATGCCAGATAAGGTGCGTCGACTCTACATTGATGAGCGTAGCAAAAACCCACGACTCTCAGCATTGCGCGAGGTAGCACGTGAGGCGGGCATTCCATCGCAGGGTGCGCGCAGTCATCGTTTGAACGATATGGCGCAAGGCACAGCGCATCAAGGCGTCATTGCCGAGTTAACCGGTTTGCCGTCCTACGATGAGGCGGCGCTACGTGATCTTGTTGAACACGCACTGGGGGAAGGTGAGGCACCCCTTGTTTTGGTATTGGCCGGTGTACAGGACCCGCACAATCTTGGCGCTTGTTTGCGCACAGCTGAAGCGGCTGGCGTCCTGGCCGTCGTTGTGCCGCGGGAGAAAGCTGCGAGCCTTTCGCCCGCAGCACGCAAAGTGGCGAGCGGCGCAGCAGAGGTTATCCCGTTAGTGTCAGTACCATCACTCGCCAAGACACTAGACTGGCTAAGCAGCTACGGTTTCCTATGTGTCGCCACCAGTGATCGTGCTAAAGACTCTATTCATGCATCTGACCTCACGCGGGCCACGGCGCTGGTCATGGGTACTGAAGGCGAGGGGCTCAGCGACGATCTTATGCAACGCTGTGATACAACCGCCTACATTCCCATGGCGGGCGTTGTCGAGAGTCTCAATGTCTCGGTCGCGACGGGTGTATGTCTTTATGAGGCCGTGCGGCAACGACTCGCGGCGAAAGACTAACAGCTAGTCGTCATGAGTCTTATCGCGTGAGTCGCTTCGACCTCGATCACCGGCCCCCTCACGATCAGACCAATTCAATAATTTTCTTGTCACGAACAAGTAGACACGTTTGCCTGTCGACCGCCAAATTCGCGCGCTGAGTGCTGGGGTCGCGAGAATCTTTTTTTCTCTGGCCGTGAGATGTGTCGGGCGATACGTCCTCTTATGCTTTAGGTAGTGTCGAAGGTCTTCTCGTGCAAGCCAACGAAAGATGCGGCCGCGTTTTTTGTGTACGGTGGCAAGCTGGAAATCGACGATCGCCGCGAGACCCTCTGGCGTTACCAGCCAGTTGGGTTCTTTCGCGAGATCATTATGGGCGATGCCACAGCGATGCATGATGCGCAGCTGGCGCAATGCACTAACGAAGTACGCGTGTGTCGTCGGACGTCCCTCATGCATTGGGTCGCCATGCACGAAACTGCGAACCAGCTGATTGTCAGAGACCGCGAGAAGCATTGGATATCCCGATCGGCGGCCCAAAGCGGCAATCGCACGAGCCTCGCGATAGGCTAACCGGCGGGCCAACCACTGTGCCCAACGCGGTGCGACCGAGATGTCACGCTCTATGGACTGGACACCATGATCGTCTCGCAAAACGATGCGGCCGAAAGTGTCTTGCTTCAGGGTTTTTCGGCTCTCAGTCACGGGTTTTCATCGACTCGGTGGTATACCAGGATTGTCGGCAATCTGGAGAGGTCACGCAAGGAAGGTTGTCGACGTTATGCTTTTTTTGCGTATGCGGCGCCTGATAAACTAGTGCGAAGGAGGGGATATGGGACAACGCGAAAGCAGTTCTGCCTCGGAGACGACCAGGTCCACTCGACCACAGTTTTTCTGTACCACTGGGCCACTAGCAGCCGATCGTCCGGGATACATCAAGCGTGATGCTGATACGCGCGTGGCGTCGGCCATCGAGGGCGGTACGTTCGTCAACTTAATCGGCGCGCCGATGGTCGGTAAAACCAGTCTCCTGCTCCGCACGGCGCAGGCCCTGCGTGATAGTGAAGAACAACCGGCTGTGGCGCTGATCGATCTCGCCCAGCTAGCGCAGCGCGAATCTCACCGTGATCCTGCGCGTTGGTTATACGCGATCGCCTTTCGACTCTCTCGTCAATTGCGTGTGTCATTCGATCTACAAGCTTGGTGGTCCGACAACGCGTTGCTCTCGCATCGTCAACGCATGTATGAACTGTTTCGTGAGTTTGTTCTCGCCTTTCCATCGCGCTCAGTGATCTTGCTGTTCGACGATATTGACGATGCCGAATTTGCAGATGCTACCGAGCCGCTGCTCGGCGCTATTCGGATGGCGTTTGATGCGCGTGCAACGGACCCTTCAATGGCGCGCTTGCGGGTGGTGTTTGCTGGCGGCGGCGACGCGCAGTTTAACGTGTTGCAACCACAGGAGTGGCCATACGCCATAGCCACGACGGTGCATCTCCAGAACTTTACGCTTGGAGAGACGCTGCGGTTGGCCCCGGCATTGGGATTGCCCCGCGGCGAGGCGGAGCTTGCCATGCAACGGGTCTTCGATTGGGCCGCTGGGCAGCCGGCGTTGACACAGTTTCTTGCGCTTGGTCTGGCGCGTAACGAATGCGGCGGCGACGTCGTTTCCACAGTGGACAGTTTGGTCCGTACTGAGATTGCGGAGCGACGTACGCGACAGCCGCATCAGGTGTTGGCGAAACAAGAGGCTGTTGTTCTATCGGGAGAAGAACGTGTGCGCAGCATCAAGCTGACGACGCTGGGAATGGTTGCTAAGCACGGGCGTGTGTTACTTGACCCTGACGCAGAAGCTCACGACACGTTGATGCGTTCTGGCTTACTGCAAATGTCACCCGATGGATATCTGGTACCTGCCAGTCGATTGATTCGCCAATACTTCAATGCTGGATGGGCGAACCGCAACCAACATGTTCGCTGGCGAGGTGCTGTCGTTGCCCTGGCTGTGATTGGGTTGATGATCGCCGTGCCGTTTGCCTACCAGGTGTTACTGCCGCAGCCGGCCACACGCGTGTTGGTCGATGATAGCGCTGCTGTTTCCGAAATTTTTGACGCGCACGACCGGCTCGCTCGTTGGCCCGGACACCAAGCGAACGCTCGACGAATGACGTTGGCAGCGCTGGACGTTCGAGCAGCGCAAAGCGACGACCCCGCTGAGATCGAGGCATTGGCGCTGCTGGCGAGGGAGCGCTTGTCGGCAGATCGCGATGCAGATCAATGGTTAAGCACATTCTGGAATGCACGCGCCGACTTGCACCTGTCCCGAGGCGAACGCGCGTTAGCGATTACCGCATTGCTTCGCGCGGCGAGCAACGAGGCGCTAGCGGATCGACGACAAATCGCAGGTCTCATCTCGACAGATTTACCACGTGTTAGCGACATTCTTGTCACCGATGGCCCAATCGACCAATGGGTCTATCGTCGACAAGAAAACGCACTGGTCGTTCGTGAGGGTAATGAGATTTCGCGGTGGCCGCTCGATGAGGATGAGACACTGTTGCGTCGGCGCCAAACGCTGACGTTGTCCGCGCTTACGATGCAGCCGGGGCAATTTAGGTTTGATGTACCTCAAGGGACGCGTGCGAACGCGTTATCTCTCGCTGTCAATATGAACCATCAACGGCCATCGGATCTCGAGATGCGGCTCCGCTCTCCCGCCGGGGAGGAAGTCAGGATTGGCGTCGAACAGCTATCTGAGTTCGGCGACCTTCAGAATCTGCCACTGGTGGACGTAGCGGCTTTCGACGACCTACTGGCGGGCTCGGTCGCCGGCGAGTGGTCCATTGGCTTGGTCGATCAACGGCCGGGCGCGACAGGCGCGGTGTCGGTTCGGTTGGCGCCCGCCCCGCAAACTGACGAGAACAGCCCATTGATGGCGCTCAATGATCCTTTGCAGTCCAACCCATCGGACGTGCACATTTCGCGTGGCGCTGGGTTCGCTGTTGCATTGCCGGCACGGGTTGGCGACAGCGTTTCAGTTTGGCGGCTTGCGAGCAACGAGGTGCTCGCAAGTTATGAACCCACCGATGCAATTACCTGGGTTGGGTTTAGTGCGCAGTCAAGACTTGCATTGTTCCTAGAAGCCGCACGACTGATCGGTGTGAGATTGCGCGACGGCGAGCCGGTGACGTTTGATGCGTTATCGTTCCCGCTGGCTTCGGCACGATTGTCGGCAAATGGGCGTTGGTTAATCGCTCGCTCCCTTGATGATACCCGTCAAGTCTATCTGATGAATTTACTCACCGAGTCTGTCCGTCGACTGCGATTGGAAACAGACATCGAACGCGTGATTGTCTCTGATGACGGTGCGCTAGCCGCGCTGCTCAGTAGCGAACGTGTGCTACAAATCATCGATACATCGTCCAACGAGATCTTAACCTCATATGCGCTGCCGGTGGCATTCCAAGGCGGCTACTTCACCCGTAGTGGTCGTCGTTTTGTTTTGCACGGAGTGGCCGGTGAATTACTGGTGGTCGACACCTCTGAAGATGACGTCGCGCGATGGCAGCCGCGATTGACGTGGCGTAGTGCTCCAGATCAACAACGAGACCTTTCTTTGGTCGGCGCACCGGGTCGGGGATTTCGTATTCACGATTTCGATCGTGGTCGTGATTTGTCAATTCCGTTCATCGGGTTAGCCGCCAGTGACGACCAATTGCCTTATTTGCGCTTACGCTCGAACCTAGCAGCCATCACAGAAGCGCGTGCCGGGCGCATTACACTGTGGCGCCCGTCACTGTCGGCACTGCCGGTTGGAAGCCGGTTTGTGAGGAAGGCATGGTTGAATGCGAGTGGTGAAGCGTTTGCTTTCGTCGATCGCGACGAGCGTTTCTCCGTGATGAGAATGGATGCAGGGTTGGACGAACTCGATACGTTGGAAGCTGAAGTCAGTCTATTGCTGCATAGCGCACCGCCCGAGATCGTTCGGTTCTCCAGTGATGGTCGACTGGCGCTGAGCATCGAACCGTCCGGGCTATACCGAGTTCGCGACATCGAGAGCGGTGCATTCTTCGACTTTATTGGAAAAGTCGGCGGTGCAGCGATAGACGCAGCATTTGCACCCAATGGCGATCAGTTTCTCGTCATCAGTCCCACGAGCTTCGCTGTGTTTGATGCTATCAGTGGCGAGCTACTCCATCGTGAGCTGCGCGAAGTTTCACTCAAAGCAATGACGGCGGTCGTTGGCGGCAAAGGGTGGCACCTACTCGAGTCCGATGGCCGCGTTTGGTATCAGCCGCAGATCGTACCCGGCATTGACAGTTCGCCGATACCGACCGATCGCTCTTTGCCCCTGGCTGCTGACCGCATCTTATCCGCGGAGTCGGGTACGATGGTTGCCGCAGTTGGTCATCAGATTTGGCTCTACCCGGAGCGTGGCGATATCCGTCACGAGCTTTCGATCGGCGCCGAAATCGATGAGTTTCAGTTCAGTCCGAGTGGACAAGCGCTGCTTGTCAGAGCCGGCCAATGGATGTACCGCGTCGCATTCAATCGGCACACTGCGACGTTGAGTCATGTGCGTTTATTGCCGCCTGAAGCACTCGCGCACAACGGTTTTTCAATTGACGATGCACATGCGATGCATATCAGTTTGCTGAGTGGCGTGGATGAACCAGAGCGAGTTCAGATTCGAATGGACTACGCCGACGTCGCGCCAGTAGCGGGCGATATCGAGGCGTTGCGCCAACAGTGGCGATGGCTGTCAGCGCTGCGTCAATCCGACGGCGCGCCATTATCTAGCATTGACTGAACGATGCTCTGCATGCGCTCGGCGCTGGCTTTTTCGGGTGCTACAGGATGCCCAACCTCAACGTTGATTTGAGCGCGAAACCGCCTCGGTAACTTTTTAACAGCCCCACCGCCTTGTCTTGAAAACCAGCTGCCCCAGAGTCCATGTAACGCGATCGGAACAACTGGCACCGAACGCCGCGCGAGAATTTTTTCCATGCCACCTCGGAACTGTTGAAGTTCACCATCCCGAGTAATCGCCCCTTCTGGGAAAATACAAACCAACCGGCCTTCAGCGAGCTCTTTGTCGATTTTCTCAAATGCTGTGTCCATGAGCGCGGGGTCTTCTTTGCGCCCCGCGATGGGTATCGCTTTCGCGGTCCGAAAGATAAACGACAGCACTGGGATATTGAATATCTTGTAGTACATGACGAAGCGAGCAGGTCGCAACACGGCGCCACCGATCAACAATGCGTCGACGAAGCTCACGTGATTAGCGACCAAGAGGGCAGGTCCCTCGCGAGGAATCCTGTCTTCGTGCGATATGCGTAGCGTGTATAAAACGTTGATCAGAAGCCACGTTAAGAATCGCATCACGAATTCAGGCAGTAGCCAAAAGAGATAGATAGTGACAACGGCATTGGTAATCGCCAGAAACGCGAAGACGCCCGGTATGCTGAAACCTACCAGCAGTAGTACCGATGCGACGATTGCTCCGATAATCATCAATACAGAATTGATGATGTTGTTGGCCGCGACGATCCTTGATCGGAATCGATGCGGACTGCGATCTTGCATCATGGCGTACAGTGGCACGCTGAATAGTCCGCCTGATATGCCGATCATCGTAAGATCTACTAACAATCGCCAATTGGATGGCTTCGATAGAAACGTGGGAACATTGGTTTCGATGACCGATGGTGCATTCAAATAAGCAAAGAAAATATCTAAAGAGAAGATACTGAGACCGATCGCGCCTAAGGGCACCAGGCCCAGCTCAATATGGCGGCGAGACAAGCGTTCACAGATCAGCGATCCGATAGCGATCCCAACAGCGAAACAGACCAACAACACGTTCGCGAGTTGCGGCGTTCCGTTCAAGACCAACTTGCTGAAGGCGGGAAGCTGAGCGAGTGCGATGAGTCCAAACGACCAGAACCATGAAATGCCCATGATCGAAAGAAACACGCTGCGTTCGCGATAGGCGTATCGACAGACACGCACGGTCTCACGCATGATATTCCATCGAACGTCGATACTAGGGTCTGCAGCACCCACCGGTGGTATGGCTCGGCTGGAGAAATAGCCCAGCAGCGCGACACCGACAAGGCACACTGACATCATCGTAACGCCAGCCTCGCCGAAGCCCGCGACGTAGCCACCGACAAAAAGGCCAACGATGATGGCGAGGTAGGTACCGCCTTCGACCAGACCATTCGCGCCGATCAACTCTTTACGGCGTACCAGTTGGGGTAGCACGGCGTATTTGATTGGACCAAACAGTGTCGATTGCACGCCCATTAAGAACACGAGCACGAGAAGACCGATGACAAGTCCTGATGCGAGCGCCCAGGCCGCGAACAACATCAAGAGAATCTCCAGCAGTTTGATTCGCCGAATCAGCGTTGCCTTGTCCATTTTGTCGGCAAGCTGTCCAGCGATCGACGAGAACAGCACAAACGGCAGGATGAACAGGCCCGCGATGACATTGGCCAAAACATCAATTCGCCCGCCCATGTCTGGGAGAATCGAGAAGGTCATTAACATGACAAGGCCGTTGCGGAGAATATTGTCGTTCAGCGCGCCCAGGCACTGGGTAATGAAAAAAGGCGCGAATCGACGCTGCCAAAGAAGCGAAAATTGAGATTCTCCGACCATGTCTCGCACTGTAACCGTCGACGCCGTGAATTGATACTGAAATCAGGTAACATGACGGTGCATGATGCGGGGGCTAAACGCGAACACGGAGTCACAACCAATGCGTCCAACAATTAGAACTGCTCTTCGGGACCGCCGAGTGACTGCACTATTGGGTGCCGTTGTTTTGTGTGGCTGTAAGCCTGTTGAGACCCCTCGCAGCGTCGATGATTTTATCGCGGACCCGATTGCGGTGGATTCGAAGTTAATGTCGTGTCGGCAAGATCGTCGGCAAGCGGCTAAGGATGTCGAGTGTGCTAACGCACGTGCCGCTGCCAGTCGACTGGAGCTCGACCGAGAAAAAGACGAGCTGGCCGCTATTCGTGTCGAAGCAGAAAACGAGTTGTCGCAAATGCGCGCTCAGCGTGAGCGGTTGGAAAGAACGCTTAAGGCACGCGAGGAAATGTTGAAAGCACGGGCAGAACGGAAACTCGCTGCTGGTGAAAATCTAACGGCCGAGGAAGCCGAGGCCCTTGGTATCGATCCGCGTGGCTCATTGCTTGTGGAGCCTGCTGACGATGATGATGGCGGCGAGTAAGGCGTTTACTGCTTCAGTCTAGTCGTCTAGCGCGAAGGTTTTCGCAGGCTCGGACGTTTCGTCGTCGATGCCCGTCGCTTCGAGCGTCGCTTGTGAATTCGTCGCATCGTTTGATGCGTTGCTCGTTGCGTGCGGTAGTAGTCGCGAAAAGCTCACAGCGCCATCGGGCACATTCGTAAGATCTCCCGCAATGATTTCATCGGCTGTAATGGCGGGGCGTGTATAAAAGGCCGCGTTCGCTTTTTTGTCGATGCGCAATGCAGCGCCTTCCACAGATACGCCTGCGAACAGACCGCGTGCGCGGGAGTAAGAATAGACCTCGGCACGAAATCTGCCATCCGTTGCTGCCGACCCATGGCGCCCAACAGGGCCGGCTGCGATCGACGCGTCCGCGCCTAATGTCAGTTTGCCGCGGGTGATGTTGTCAACACCGCGCTTGTTCGTGAATACCAAGACGAGATCGGATGACTGCAATCCCGCTTGCCAACCGATGCTGCCGCCGCTCAGCTTAATAAAGACGGGTGCGCTCCAGCCATCTTCGCCACGCACACTCAAAACACCTTTGCCATGTCGGCCAGCGAGCGC
>JBCAZE010000115.1:0-10557 GCA_039700805.1 Pseudomonadota bacterium
GGTGTCAGCAGGTGCGACGGCACCCGTGGAACGCTGGTGGCAAAGTCTGCTCCGAAACACAGCAAGACACTTGTTGCTGACATCAGTCGCCGTGTCCTCAGCGGCGCTGTTTGGAATTGCACTCGCCTTCTTGGTCTTGCCACATGCCAGACTCTCGGCATTCGCCCTCTCAATCTGCGCCTTGGCGCAAACCATACCGTCGATTGCGTTGTTGGCGCTGATGATCCCCGTGCTCGGTATCGGCATTTGGCCGGCGATGGTCGCGCTGTTTCTTTATGCACTACTACCCATCGTACGCGCTGCGCTCACCGCGATGCGCAGCATCGATCCTGTACACCTTAACGTTGCCGACGCGCTCGGAATGAACCCAGCCGAGGTCCGTCGGTACGTGTTAACACCAATGGCCATGCCGCATATGTTAGCGGGTCTCAGAACGGCAGCCGTCATCAGTATCGGTACGGCAACGCTCGCGGCTTTCATCGGCGCCGGCGGGCTGGGTGAGCCAATCGTGACGGGTCTCGCGCTCAATGACACGCGCTTGATACTCAAAGGTGCGATTCCAGCAGCGATTCTCGCGATCCTCACCGATCTTGCGTTTGATCAGCTTGAACGCCGGCTTGTGCCGGCGCATTTACGCCCACGTTAGCCGCCTCGAAAACCACTCGTTTCCGAGGCCGCCGTTCGTCTTACTGATCCGCGAGATTCACGAGCAATCGATTCAATCGACTAACATAAGCACCGGGATCTTCCGGCAACGCGCCCTGTGCAATCTCGGCCTGGCCTAAGATCACGAGCGCAAGATCCTCAAACGCCGCATCGTCGGACTCTGCCGCAAGACGTTGAACCAACGCGTGTCCCGGATTGACCTCCAGCACCGACTTGTTGTCAGGCACTTCCTGCCCAGCGGCTTCAAGCATGCGGCGCATTTGAACACCGAGATCATGCTCTGGCACAACGAGACAAGCTGGTGATTCGACAAGACGGTCACTGCGACGAACGTCCGACACGCGCTCGCCAAGCTGCGCCTTCAACTTCTCGACCAAGCTCGTCAACGCGTCATCATCTTCCGATGCCGATGCGTCGCTCGACTGCTCGTCATCATCGCCTGGCAGCTCGAGACCTTCTCGCCGAATATCCTGCAGCGCCTTGCCGTCAAACTCGGTCAAATGCCCGATCATCCACTCGTCCAGGCGATCGGTCAGCAAAAGCACTTCGATGCCACGCTTTTTGAAGACTTCAAGGTGTGGGCTGGATTTCGCAGCGGCGAGCGATTCCGCCGTCAGGTAATAGACCTTTTCTTGACCATCGATCATGCGCTCTGCATACGCCGCCAGTGACTGATTCTGGACGGCTGATTCGTGAGTTGTCGCAAACCGCAGCAGATTCATCAATGCATCACGGTTGGCAAAGTCTTCGGCAAGGCCTTCTTTGATCACTTCGCCAAACTCATCCCAGAACGACTGGTATTTTTCTGGCTCATCAGAAGCCATGCGCTTCAACATGCCAAGAACGCGTTTTGTCAGCGCGCTGCGCATCGCATCGAGAGACGGGTGCGACTGCAGCAGCTCGCGCGACACATTGAGCGGCAGATCCGCAGAATCGATAACGCCGCGCACGAACCTCAAATACAACGGCAAGAACTGCTCCGCGTCATCCATGATGAAGACGCGTTGCACATACAGCTTGAGACCGCGTGGTGCTTCACGATTCCATAGATCGAAGGGTGCCTTGGACGGCAGATAAACCAGGCTCGTGTATTCGCGCTTACCTTCGACCTTATTGTGGCTCCAAGCCAGCGGCTCCGAAAAGTCATGGGTCAAGTGCTTGTAAAACTCCTGGTACTCATCGTCGCTGACGTCGCCGCGTGATCGTGTCCACAGTGCCGTGGCGCTATTCAGCGTCTCGAGTTCGGCCTCGTCGCCTTCGCCCAGCATTTGCACTGGGAAGCCAATGTGGTCGGAGTATTTCTTGATCAAACTCGTGAGACGGAAGCGTTCCAGGAACTCTTTCTCGTCTTCTTTGAGCTTGAGTGTGATGCTTGTGCCTCGCGCCTCTCGCTCGATCGCCTCGAGCGAATACTCACCCTCACCGGCTGACGTCCAGCGAACCGCATCGCTAGCGGACAAGCCAGCGCGCCGCGTCTCGACGATCACCTCGTCAGCGACAATAAAGGACGCATAAAATCCAACGCCGAATTGTCCGATCAATTGGGAGTCGGCTTTGGCATCACCACTCAGCTGCGACACAAATTCGGCTGTGCCAGATCGCGCGATGGTGCCAAGATTCTCGGTAACCTCATCGCGGCTCATGCCGATACCGTTGTCGGTGATGGTGACCGTGCCTGCGTCTTTGTCGACAGATAGTGTGATCGCGAGATCGGGATCATCGCCGAGCAACGATGCATCGCCGATCGACTCGAATCGGAGCTTATCGAGCGCATCGGAAGCGTTGGATGTCAATTCACGTAGAAAGATCTCCTTGTTGGAGTACAAGGAGTGAATCATCAAGTGCAAAAGCTGTTTGACTTCCGCCTGGAAACCGAAGGTTTGTTTTTGGTCGCCATCAGCCATGGCCATCTCCTGATCTAATCGGATCAGGCGTACATGGGGGCTGAAGTCAGGCTTTCAAGCGGATCAGGTGTTCAAGAATAACAATGCGACAGCAAGCAGCATGAGACCGCGCGCTTCGAAGGCGGTCATGTAGGCGCCATCCAGAATGCGGTGGCGCACGGCATGCCAGTGATCGTCAAAGTTGTCCCACCAGAGCATCGTGACTTCCATTTCGTCGTCTCTTTTTTGGTCTTTAGTCGAATAAAGGTGGCGCGGGCTTGTCGTCCGTTTGTGCACGGTCTTCCAGCGCCTTCATAGAAGATGATTCGGCAGCATTGATCGCTTCTTTAACCCATAACCAACGCTCTTGCGTTGATGGGTCCGCGAACGATGCAAAAGCATCTTCTCTGGGGAGTTGATTGGTCATTGTCATATCGCAAAACGCCTTACGATGGTGTTCGGTATTGCTGGGTATCTGGATTCAGTCTTCTGCCGGCTTGGCATCGTTAACGACGCCATCCTTCCATTGCCGGTAACCCTTCCAGGTATACAAAGACGGATCAAAAGAAGCACGTCTTCGGGTCTGCGGCGCCCTGTTTAGCCAACTCCGAAACACGTCCGCATTGTTTGGCTGAACGGGTGGTGCGTCATCTAGCTCGCCATCGTGGCGCGGCCAGTCAAAGGTCTTGTCGTCCTGCATCGGACCATCCTCGCAATCAATTTGATGGAGGAAAGCCTACGCCGCAAATTGGCGTTTGCCGAGGAACTGTTTCACAGCCCAAACCGTGACAAATGTGAAGGCGCTCACTTAGTGAGGGGTAATGTTTAACGTAATGAAATATTACGGAAAATTGGCCCGATTCTTGGATTCCGAAAGTGCCGTTTTAGTCGGTCAATACGCGGAAACAAGGTTTGTATTCTGCATGCAGTTTCATACGTTTTTGAGCAACAAATGAACGCAGCAATTCGTCCAGCAAGGTGGCGATTCTCGGCGAACCACTCAACTCGAACGGACCTTTTTCTGCAACCAACTGCACGGTGGACTCGCGAATATTGCCGGCGACGATGCCGGAGAAAGCTCGACGAAGATTCGCGGCAAGCTCATGCTTCGGCAAAGACTCCGACAGATCGAGTGAGGCCATCGTCTGATGCGTGGTTTCGAAAGGTTTTTGAAATTCTGGTGGGATATGCAGGCGCCAATTGAAATAGAATGCATCGCCATCCCGCCGACGCCGCATTTCAACGCGATCCAAGCCGTCCTGCATGATGCGAGCGACCTGCACCGGGTCATCGACAACGATCTTGTAACGCCGTGTGGCCGCTTCTCCGAGCGTCGCCTTCAAGAATGCATCAATACGTTCAAAGTACTCCGCACTGCTCGCTGGGCCGGTGAACACCAACGGAAAATCTAGCGTCTCATTGTCAGGATGCATCAAGATGCCGAGCAGGTAAAAAATCTCCTCAGCCGTACCGACACCACCAGGGAACACCACGATGCCGTGACCTGTGCGAACGAATGCCTCCAGGCGCTTCTCCATGTCCGGCATGATGACGAGTTCGTTCACAATCGGGTTCGGCGATTCGGCAGCAATAATGCCCGGCTCGGAAATACCAATATAGCGCCCGTCGCGAATTCTCTGTTTCGCATGTCCAATGGCAGCGCCCTTCATCGGACCCTTCATGGCACCCGGTCCGCAACCGGTACAAATGTGGATCCCACGTAGACCCAGGGAGTACCCGACAAGCTTCGTGTAGTCGTACTCCACGCGACTGATCGCATGGCCACCCCAGCACACCACAACGTTGACATCCGGCCGCGCCGCCACAACACCGGAGTGGCGAAGAATATGAAACACAACGCTGGTTAGGTGATCGGGGCGCGATAAATCAAATCGGCCACGACCGGAAAACTCCGCCTGGAAGAAGACGATATCGCGCAGCACCGAAAACAGCAGCTCTCGCGTGCCGCGGATCATCTGCCCGTCGACGAAAGCCATCTCAGGTGCGTTCCGTAGCGACAACCTGACACCACGCTCCACTTGGAGAATTTGGATATCGAAATCCAAATAGCGACGCATCAGCTCCGACGCATCATCCACCAACGAACCGCTCGTCAAGACAGCGAGCGCACAACGCCGCAGCAAAGGATACAACCCGCCCTCGCTTTCACTGCGAAGCGCATTGACTTCTACCTGCGACAGAACCTCCAGAGAACCTTCCGGCGAAACTTCAATATCCATGATGTTGTTGTCCTTGTATGGCGAATCGTCAGGGGACGATTTCGATCGGCGTGTCGACCTCGGTCATCAGCCAGATATCGATCATCGCGAGATTGGACACCGCGATACATCCGTTTGTCCAGTCTGTACTCGCATAATAACCGGTCGAGTATTTGGGCTCGTTGGGTTGCCCGTGAATCATGATCTGCCCACCCGGCTTGACGCCGCGAGATCGCGCGCTGGCGACATCATCCGCCGAGGGATAAGAAATTCTGATTGAGAGGAAGAAGTTACTCTCGGTATTGCGATGATCCAGGCGATAACGCCCTTCCGGGGTCTTATTGTCGCCTTCCTGCTCCTTGTCCCCAATGGGCTCAAAGCCCAGTGCAACGGGAAATTGGCGTAACACCTCATCCCCACGATACAAGGTCAGCGTCCGATCGGACTTATCCACTCGAACGAAATCGGCGACGGGCAGATCGGCAGAGAAGGCTTGCGGTGAAAAAGTCATTAGCACCGCGGTGATGAACCAGCGGCGCACCATAGAAAAAGGCCGGACGCGTCGCATCCGGCCTGATTCGGCTGTCATCGGCAATCTGCCTGACTGACACATCGCTCAGTAATGAACCGCCCGAGGCAATTTCTTAGCCTGTGCGACCCAGTCTGCGACTTGCTTCGCAGAAGGCATGGAGCGGACCAGTTTCTTGGCGGTGTTCACTTCAACCATTTTGGCGTGAAGGTTTTCCGCATTTCGGTTCGACAACTCGGGCACTGTATCCACGCCTGAGCATTCGAGCAGATCAGAGTATTCGCTGCCTACACCTTTGATACGGCACAAATCCGCGCGGTTTACCCACTCAAGAATTTGTTTTTCCGTGCAACCGGAATCTGCCGCTACTTTTTTGCGACCCGCCTTTGTTCCCCCAATCTCGAGCAGGTGCTCCTGACTGCGGCATCCCGCGGCCGTCAGCTTGGCTGCATAAGTCGGGCCGATCCCCTCTACGTCGGTCAACTTTGTCATTAGTCTCTCCTGATTCTCCATTTATTAAGCGCTGAGCGTCTTAACCCATAGCTTGACGTAATACTAATTCATGCGGCCCGCCGCAGCAAAATCAGTAACGTGGTTTAACATTTCGGCCGATGATCCAACCGATCGCAGCACCGATCGCACCAGCGAAAAGCACATAGAACGGCAGATAGCGAAACAGCAGCGCCGGCGTCTTGGCGGTACTTGCCAGACCTTTCCAGTCAAACAAGAACGCAGCATGCAGATAACCGGTCAGGCCGATCGCGACGACGCTGAATCCCACCAATGCCAAGGCGTGCGGTACGGAGCCGTTGTAACGACGTGTCACCAGCACGTAGCCGATGAGTGATAACCCGAGCGGCAGGAAGTTTCGCGGCACGCAACATCCGTAGGTATTGCCGGCGACGATCAGCCAGCTCACGGTCGCCGCCAATGCAATGGCGACGAGATCTGCGACGAATCGGAACTGGTTGGCGGATTTCTTGTCCATCTTCATGAATTTACAGCGGAAGTGACTCCGCTCACAGATTAACCGGCGCCTTGTGCGCTAGCCTCGCTATGTTAACTTAACGCAACGCCCTTCAGTTGCCCCGATCTTGGACGTCATAACGGCTACATGGACAGACAGCGCAACACAATCGGTCGCCGCATTGTATCAATGCTCCTACTCTGGGTGTTGGTGCGGCCGGCGTTCGGCCAAGCACCCGAACAAGATGCAGCGATGTTTGGCGATACCGGTGTCGACAAGCCGGTCGCGCTCGAGCTGTTGGGTGAGAAGATTCCGCCCGGCAGCTATCGCCAGCTGAGTTGGTCTGGCACCGAACTGTTCCAAGGGTTGCCGGTAGATACGCCGGTGCTTGTCGTGCATGGTGCGGCACCAGGGCCCGTGATATGCCTCGTTGCCGCCGTTCATGGCGACGAACTGAACGGCATCGAGATTGTCCGCAGAGTGCTTCACGGTTTACAGCCTAGTCGACTGAACGGCACCATCATTGGCGTCCCTATCGTCAACATACAGGGCTTTCGGCGAGGCTCACGCTATCTACCTGATCGTCGTGATCTCAATCGGCATTTCCCGGGCACAGAAACAGGCTCGGCCGCATCTCGGATCGCGAGCTCGTTTTTCAACAACATCGTCTTGAATTGCGACGCGCTCGTCGATCTACATACCGGATCATTCGAGCGGGCGAATTTGCCGCAGCTGCGCGCAGACCTTCAAGATCCGGCAGTGACCGCACTCGCTAAGGGTTTCGGCGCAACCGTCATCGTCAACAGTCAACCACAGCCTGGCACGCTGCGTTATGCGGCAACCCTTGCTGGCGTGCCGACGGTAACGCTCGAGGCCGGCGGCCCCGAACGACTTGAAACTCGTGCAGTGACACACGGCGTCCGCGGCATCGAAGCTTTGCTACACACCTTGCAAATGGTGATCAGCGAACGCCCATGGAACGAGTCCGAGGAAACCTATGTGCGCTCGACCTGGATCCGCGCAGACTCAGGCGGCATTCTGACAACGAACGTCGATCTTGGCAGTCGCGTCGAAAACGGCGATTTGCTGGGGCGCGTGACGGACCCCATCACCAACGACACCGTCGGTATTTTCTCGCCCTACGATGGACGTATCATCGGCATGGCCCGCAATCAGGTCGTTATGCCTGGCTTCGCTGCCTTCCATGTGGGCCTGCGTGATACCGACGAAAACGCAGGCCAAACGCCGCCCGCCCCGTCGACCGAGGCGGACGACAAATCCGAATAGCCCCTAATTGAACGGCGCAGCTTCGATCGCAGCGATGCGCTCATCCAGCGGCGGATGCGTCATAAACAAGCGTTTAAAGCCTCCAGCCGTAAAGCCGGAAATACCGAGTGCCGACATTTCTTTCGGCAGCGCTTGTCCTGTTTGCTGTGACTGAAGCCGGCGCAGCGCAGCCGCCATCTTGCCCGGGCCTGCGAGCCGCGCACCACCCGCATCGGCGCGAAACTCCCGCTGTCTTGAGAACCAACTCACGACAATACTCGCGAGTAAACCGAGGACAACCTGAGCCACCATCACCGTCGCAAAATAACCGATGCCGGTGCCCCGCTCATTTTTGAGCACCACGCGATCGACAAAGAAACCGACAATGCGCGAGAGGAAAATCACAAACGTGTTCATGACACCTTGGATCAAGGTCATCGTGACCATATCGCCATTCGCGACGTGAGAGACTTCGTGCGCCAATACGGCCTCTGCCTCGTCGCGCGTCATACCACGGAGTAATCCCGTACTGACTGCTACCAGCGCGCTATCGCGGCGCGCGCCCGTGGCGAACGCATTAATCTCCGGCGCGTCATAAATCGCCACATCCGGCATACCAATGCCAGCGGCATCTGCCTGACGACGAACGGTCGCGACCAGCCATTGCTCGATCTCAGAGCTGGGCTGGGTGATGACCTTTGCACCGGTACCGCGAATCGCCATCCACTTGGACATTGCCAGTGACACGAGTGCACCCGCGAAACCAAAAATCAGCGAAAACACGAGCAGCGGCTGATACTGGATGCTCTGCTCAGTCATCCATCCATCGACCCCGAGAAGCCGCATCACGACACTTGCCAGTGCGATGACAGCGATGTTGGTCAGACCGAACAGAAACAGTCGTTTCATGGGTTACATCCTCTTTGGATCAATGAGCTCACTAGTAAACATGGCGTCAAACCGGCGTTGATTCAAGGGGGTGCCGATCCAGTCGGGCCGTGGGCAGAAGCCCTGAAACAGGTCCACACTGCGCGCCGCGAGCTTCTGACGCTACAATATCGCCTGCTACGCCATCGGACACCTTTTTGGGTTCATCGTTCAACATACGCTCGTTCTTGTCACCGCGACATTGGCCTGTTTGGCTGGTGATCGGGCTGCACCGGCTGCTGACTCTTCTGCCCTGGCGCCTACAGCGCCTGTTGGGTTCGGCGATTGGTCGCCTAGCGGCGCGCGTGGCCACACGCCGCAAGCGCATCGCGGAAGAGAACATCACAATCGCGTTTCCAGATGAGAGCGATACAACTCGCGCCACTCTCGTTCGTGAACACTTCAAGAATCTTGGGATTGGTCTCTTTGAGATAGGCATGGCTTGGTGGGCAAGCGATCGGCGCATCGCCAGGCTGTGTGATGTCAGCGGCCTTCAGCATTTGGCGCCCGCCGACAGCCCCGAGGCAACGTTCCTTGTCGCCGGACATTTCACCAGCATCGATATGGTCGCCCGTGGACTGGGGCTCTACGCCGATTTCGACGTCATCCATCGACCACTCGGGATCCCGCTGCTGGATGCCTTCACGCAACGCGGCAGACTACGAAGTGCTAAACATCTGATTGATAAGCGCTCACCTAAAGCGCTTCTGACGGCGGTGCGCCAGCAACGCAGCATTTGGATTGCCGTCGATCAAGCGGACACGACCAGCGGCAGTGTCGACGCACCGTTTTTCGGCAGACTTGCACCGACCAACACCACGGTACCGAGAATTGCACAAAAAAGTGGCGTGCGCGTCGTCCCGATTTCCTGCATCCGCGACAAGCGCGGGCGCTATCAAATCACACTAGACCCGCCCCTCAGTGATTTCGGAAACGACATCGCCGGCGACGCCGCAACATTGAATACCTGTGTCGAGCAAACAGTAATGCGCGCGCCAGCACAGTATTATTGGATCCATCGTCGCTACAAAACTGTTGAACGAACATGAGCGAGTCATCCAGCCGAACACATTTTCTTGCGCCACGCTTTTGGGGGGTGCATATCGGCTTTTTTCTGCTTCGGGTTTTTAGCCTGCTGCCCTGGCGATCGCAATTGCGTATTGGCCGACGACTCGGACGTATTGGCTACAGACTCGCTAAGACACGCCGGCGAATCGCCAACCGAAACTTGAGACTCTGCTTTCCTGAGATGACCGATCAGGAACGCACCGAACTCACGCGATTGCATTTCGAAAATTTAGGCATGGCCGTGGCAGAGATGGGTATGGCGTATTACCGGCCACAGCGACTCGTCGGACGTTTTCATTGGCATGGTGACGAACACCTGGACGCGCATATCCCCGGCAGCGTCATCTTGCTAACCGCTCATTTCGGGGCACTAGAAGTTGGCGGCACCGCACTTCGCGCCCGTGGCATGGCGTTCGACGCGGTGTATCGCGAAGATAACAATCCGCTGATGAATCAACTGATTCGGCGTGGCCGAGAACGCGCTGGCCGAAAGACGATCGAAAAAGCCAATATCAAAGCCATGGTGCGCAGCCTGCGAGAAGATGTGCCGGTCTGGTATGCCCCGGATCAAAGCTACCGGCGCAAGCACAGTGAGCTCTTGCCGTTCTTCAATGTGCCGACAATGACCAATACCGCGACGGGCGCCCTGGCAAGACTCGGAAAAGCCAAAGTGATTGGTTTTTTCCCGCACCGTCGTCCAGATTTTGGCGGCTATGACATTTATGTGCATCCGCCGCTCGATGGATTCCCCGGCGACGACGCGGTGACGGATACACTTCGAATCACGTATATGTTTGAACAAGAGATCAAGCGATCACCCGCTCAGTATTATTGGGTGCATCGCAAATTCAAGAATCGTCCAGCGGAACTCCCGGATCTCTATGCAGACCTCGCCGACGAGGATGAACCCGCCGCCTCATAAGCGGCGAGAAGACACTGCCAATCATCGTCGTCGGCATGCCACGTTTGCGATGCATCGGCGAACTTATCCAACGAGCGCTTGAGCCGCGATAGATTCGAGTAACACCACTC
>JBCAZE010000116.1:0-10084 GCA_039700805.1 Pseudomonadota bacterium
GAATCGCCGAGATGCTGTCGCCGGACTGAACGCGGTACTCGCTACCCGGCGTGATCGCGGGTCGAGTTTGCGAAACGCGTGGTGCCGGCTGTCGTGCGGACCGATCTACGCGTCTATTCGTCGTTGCAACACGGTTTCGTTGTGGTTCAGGTGCGAATATGAGCGCGGCGCGTTGCTGTTCGCTTACTCGGTTGGATGGGTTAATGAACAGCGTGTAATCGCGTTGTAGTGAGCTGGCGCTCGAGCAACGTGCCGTTACCTTTAGATCGATGATTGGGTCGGTGATCACGCGCGATGATCGGATCACAATAGATCGCCCATTGAATCGAATGGAAATTCCGTTGCGAGAGAAATCAAGAGCGTCACTGGTGGCGGTAAAACAATCGCTGCCAACAGGGGAATCGCTTGCGACTGGCAGCTCGGCGACCAACCGTTCACCTAGTGCTGAGCGAACTTTGATTTCGCCAAGTTCGAGTGCCAGGGCGTCGCCGCCGATCACACCGAGTGCCAACGCGACGGCGGTGGCTATTTTATGGGATCGTGCTTGCATCGTGTTTCTCTCCGCTTTCGCTCTCTTGTTCGCCGTTCCTAGGCGGTATCTTGCAAAATAACTTCTGGTTCTTGGACGTAGTGGCCCTGCATGAAACTGATGCCGAGCTGCCACAACGCCGCCATGGTGTTCGCGTCCTGAACGCGTTCCGCAATGGTTTGGATGGACCTTGCCTTCGCGGTGTCGACGAGTACCGTTGTCCGCTTTTGTACATCTTCGTCGGCAGCAAGATTCGCAATGAGCCCGCCGTCGATTTTGACAAAGTCCAGCGGTAGCTTTGCGACTAGCTTGTCGGCTTTGTCTGAAACACCACAATGCTCAAGTGCAAACCGGCATCCCATCGATCGGACAAAGCTCGCAAGCTGCGCGGTCGCCGTCAAATAGTTCAATGCAGTTTCTTCGGTCACTTGAAAGCACAGCGCAGCGGGGTTGATCTGAGCGCGGCTGACCATAGTTTTCAGCCAAGCTGGGAATGACTTATCAACCAGCGACTGTTCGGACAACCTTGCGAATATGAGGTCCGGGCGACGTTCTCGGCAAAGTGACATCGATGCGCCAATCACCCAGCGGTCGATAGCGTGCAACATGTTCGTTCGTCGCGCCGCTGGGAAAAATTCCGAGGGTGCGATCGGCTGATCTTGTTCATCGATCAGACGCACAAGAATGTCGAACATGCTTGCGACTTCGCCATCGAGCGCGGCAATAGGTTGCTGCAGTAGTCGGAACCGATTGTCTTTGAGCGCTTCGGTTAGTCGGCGTGACCACAGTGCGTCATGATTGCGGATGCGAGTATCTTCATCATTGGTTTGATGAATCGCTACACCACTACCGTTCGCTTTTCTCGCAAGGTCGTACGTTTGCTCTGCCGTGCGCAACAATTCTTCAACCGATTTGATCAGCTCGTTATTTGGGCAGATCCCAATCGAACACGTCAGATCGATGGTTCGCTCCCCGGCGCGGAACGTATGTTCGCTGACCAAGTGGGCGAATGCGTTGGCCCAATTCAATGCATCTTGTTCGTTGCCCCGTTCCATGAGGAGCGTGAACGTTGTGCCTTCGAAGCGTCCGGCGATATCCGATTTGTCGATACGCTGACGTAGTACTTCAGCGAAGTCCGCGATGACTTCCTCGCTCAGTAAAACGCCCAACTCAGCACGAATCGCTTTGAAATTATCAATCCGGATCCATGCGAGCGTGCGCACACCTTGTTCCAGAGGTGACTCAAGTCGCTTTTTCAGAACTTTCAGGAAGTGGGTGCGGTGGTAGAGGTAGGTGACGGCGTCTTTTCGTGCCGCATCGCGCAGTAATGAACTGACGCGTTTGTCTTCTTGTTGCGGTGGCTTCACTGATACGCGTACAGCGGGTTCTCCGTCATAGTGCGTCGCATCGAGAATCAACGGAACGCTGATCGCTTCTCCGTCCTGTTTCAGTGCGTCGACATTCAACGGCTCACCCGGCCAGCGATCGAGGCTTACAGCCTTGAGGGCGCCTTTCAGTGCGCTCTGGCTATTGCGAGAGACCGCATCCATCAATGGCAGTGCAATGCAATCGGTTTCGTCTTTGAAACCGAACAATGTCAGCCACGCTTTGTTGACCTCGACGATAATGCCTTCTTGGACGTGCGCAATGGCATCCGGTACGTTGTCGATCAGGGTACTGATTTGCTTCTGAATCGTTGCCGCGTCATTTCGAGAGTGCATCATCTGACGCTTCAGCTCGCCATGTTCGATCGTTCTTTTCACGGTCAATGAGAATCGTGTCGAATGCTGTAAAGAGACGACATCTTCCGCGCCGGCTTGCAGTGCTGATGTCATGAGTGATTCGTCGATCGTATCGCTAAGCCACAGGACGGGCACGGGCGGCTCGGCTTTTTGCGCGATTCGGGTGATGCTATCTGCCGAAGGACTGGCGGTTGGATCATGGCGCACGATCACAAGATGCGTTTCGTCGCTGAGCCGTTTGCCCAATAGGTCCGCATCGCGGAACCATTCGCAGCGCGCGATGATACCCTCGCCGCGAAGCGTCTTGTTGACGTTCTCAGCGTCGTCTTCGGCGGTGCCGACGACTAAGACTTTGACCGCATTTGGCTGTGACAACGGCTTTCCCAACAGTGTGTTATGACCTGATTATCGTTAAAGTCTATTACAGGGCTCACGCGGGCATCGCCGCGCCGATGTGAAAACGTGAACCAGTTCCGATTTTCGGCGCTAGAGACGAATGGAAGTGGCATTTTTCGTGTCTCTGCTGGGTGTCGCGCATTGCACCCGCGTCGCGGGTCACGTTTACCGTTAGCCTCTCTCCGGGTTAGAATTCCGCGGTCGAGAACTGTCGGAACACTGCCCATGGCGAGCTATAGCACCAACGAATTCAAATCTGGCTTGAAAATCATGCTGGACGGAGACCCGTACAACATTGTCGAGAATGAGTTCGTTAAGCCGGGCAAGGGCCAGGCATTCAATCGCGTGAAAGTCCGCAATCTCAAGACGAATAAGGTACTCGATAAGACCTTTAAATCGGGGGAGTCGGTCGAGGCGGCCGACGTCATCGAGACGGACATGCAGTACCTCTACAGCGATGGTGAGTTTTGGTATTTCATGGATCCAGAATCGTTCGAACAGTATCCGGCAGCAGAGGCCGCTGTCGCTGATGCAGTTCAGTGGCTGAAAGATCAGGATATCTGTGCAGTGACGTTATGGAACGGTGCGCCATTGTCGGTCGCAGCGCCCAACTTTGTTGAACTCACGATCACGCAGACCGACCCGGGCCTGAAAGGCGATACCGCGCAGGGTGGTGTAAAACCCGCGACGCTCGAGACCGGTGCCACGGTTCGCGTGCCGCTCTTTCTGGAAGAGGGTGAAGTGATCCGCGTCGATACAAGAAAAGGCGAGTACGTCTCCCGCGTCAAAGACTAGTTGGATCGATATCCGCGAACGTTCGCGACGGGCGAAGTCTAGCTTAGGCCGATAGAAGCGGTGTCGTTGGCGATCACTGCGTTACACAGCTTACCGACTTCTATCAGTCCGTTTTCATCCGTCTTCGAAAATCGGTCTTTGCGGGGACTGTCGATATCTAATACACCAATGACTTCGTCGCCCACCGTGAGCGGGACAACGATTTCAGACTCGCTGGCCGCATCGCAAGCGATATGCCCCTCGAACTCATGCACGTCAGCAATGCGTAAGACTTGGCGGTTAGCAGCCGCTGTTCCGCAAACTCCTTTGCCCATCGGAATACGCGTGCATGCGGTTAAGCCTTGGAACGGGCCGAGCACCAGTGTGTCATCACGAAGCAAGTAAAATCCGCACCAGTTAGTGTCGTCGAGCGCATCAAAAAGAACCGCGCTGATATTCGCAAGATTCGCGAGGGCATTGGGTTCATCGCTGGTGATCGCGGACAGTTGTTTGATCAAAAGATCATAGTCTTCAGGGGAATGCATCTTGAAGCTCCTAATCAGCAATGAAACTCACGACGTTCTGGATATTCTCTTGACCCGAATGCAGCATGAGCAATCGCTCCAGCCCCACCGCGACGCCAGCACATGCGGGTAAGCCGGACACTAGCGCGGACAGAAACGCCTGGTCGAGTGGCCGGATCGGCAGTCCGTCTTGTAATCGTATGGATTGATCCCGCTCGAAGCGCGCTGCCTGTTCACGTGCATCTTGCAGTTCGACGAAGCCGTTGGCGAGTTCACGAGAACCGAAGTAAATCTCGAACCGCAATGCGCGCGAGGTTTCCGGGCAAATATTGGCTAGCGCGGCTTGCGAAGATGGGTAGTGCGTGACAACGGTCAACCGATCGGCCGCAAAGTGTTGGGCGACGCATTGGTCAAAAACGATGTCGAGAACTGCGTCCCGATCATTGCCAAGCGACTGCGCCATGTCGTTGTCGAGCAGTGCGGAAAGGTCAGAGAGCTTCGTGTTACTCGTCACACCGCAGGCGGCTTTCATCGCCTCATCGTAGCGGATTTTCGCTGGCGGGCTTAAGCGCTGGTGAAGCGCGGAGTCCGGCGTATCTAGTAAGGTTGAAATCAGTGCAAGCGTATCGTCGATCATGTCCTCCAGCGAGAAATCACGACGATACCATTCGATCATTTGAAACTCTGGCTGATGATTGCGACCTTGTTCACCGTCGCGGAAAACCGGTCCAACCTCAAAGATGTCGGGATAGCCGGACGCAAGCAGTCGTTTCATCGCGTATTCGGGTGACGTCCGCAAGAAACCTGCCTGCCGACCATAGACCGCACCGATACTTTCGATGTGACGGTCGCTGACTGCCGCACGCGAAAGGCACGGCGTCTGCACTTCGAGCACATCTTCAGACGCGAAGTATTCGCGGATCATGGCGAGTAGCCGAGCGCGGCGTTTCGCTGTTTCGAGTGTTGCGCTCGCTTGCCAATGGTGTGGGTTCATTGGGTCGAGGCGTTGAGTCGTTCGCCACAACGCACGGCCGTGTTCTTAGCAAGGTCGTCGCGCCATGCAGGCGAATCTTCTTCCAGCAACAGGATCACCGTCGAACCCATATTGAACCAGCCGAGCGTATCGCCTTGGTCAAAATGCGTCGCCGGTGGCGCCAATAGCGTTGGCGTATCGAGAAATCCTGCAGGGGTCGGGGATGTCTCCCAGGCCGTCGATATACTGCCGACATTGAGTGCACCCACCATGATAAGGCTGAGTGGATTTGAGTCTGCATCGATCAAGAACACACGGCGCTCATTGCGTGCGAACAACCTCGGCACCGCGTTCGCCGTTGCGCCGTTCACTGAGAATAACTTGCCAGGAACATGGCGTTCACTGCTGACGTGACCAGCAACTGGAAAGTGCACTCGGTGGTAGTCGTATGGCGCGAGATAAATGGTCATGAATCTGCCGCCCCGATAGCGTTCTGTGGCCGCTGGGTCGCCAGTCAGTTCAGCAACGCTGTACCGAAACCCTTTAGCCTGGATCAACTGACCATCTTCAATCTCTCCAAGCTCGCTGATCACGCCATCACATGGTGATGCAATAACGGCGTCTGCCGCGACTGTCCTGGCGCCTTCAGCGAGCTCGCGCGTGAAAAACTCATTCATCGACGCATAGCCGTCAGGAACCGGCTTCGCGGCCTCGGCAGTCGCCACATTGAACATCTTGGAGAAGACTTTGATCTGCGTATCTTTGAGCCAAGGCGTTCGTCTGGACATAAACCAACCGATTAGCCGCGTTGTCGCATGCTGCGGCAAGAAATACTGCAGTGCGACGAACAATCGCTCGCCAATGCGCGAGAAGCCGCTACTCATACGGGTTGCTCCTAGCAATCGGGACATCCAATTCCGCAATCGGCCGATCACCGTCATACAGCGTAATGGTCACATCACTGTCCTCTGGCATCTCCGCGGGTTCGAATAACATCAGGTGCTTTCCGCCAGGTGCGAGACTTAATCCCTGGCCCGGCTCGATCCGAAGCGCGGCAACCGGACGCATCTTCATTTGTCCATCGACCATCGATGTTTCGTGAATCTCGACGCGTGCGAATTGATCTGCTGTGACGCGCGTGATCTCGATGGTGGCGTCCGACCGATTCACTATCTCAAAGTAGCCTGCACTCGCCATGGCACCAGGTGGCGCTGCACGCACCCAGCCTTTTTCGATGCTAATCGGTGCTGCCTCAGGTTTGCAGGCGCTCAACAACACGAGCGATAAAGCAACGGTGACGGCCAGAAGAATGTTCTTGAGTCGCATTAGAGATACCTCAAAATCGCAAGAAGGTCTTGTTGAATGACGTCGGCTCGTAACGGCGGCGTGAACACGGCTTGCAATGTCGCATCGGGGCCAATGAGCAAAACCGCTCCCGTGTGATCCATCGTGTAGTCCCCATCATCCAGGTCGATCTTTTGATAGACGACACCAACATCTCGTGTGAACTCGGCGAGTGCTGGCCCGTCCGCCCGCGCCGCATAGACCCCCTCACCAAAGTAGTTTGCATAGTCCGACAGTGCCGCGAGCGTATCGCGCTCGGGGTCTACGCTGACCAGAAGAATGTCGGGCAGCTTATCGGCGGCTATCTCGTCGGCAATGTTCTGCCGTATTTGGCTCAGCATCTGGAGCGTCGTTGGGCAGATATCTGGGCAGCGCGTGAAGCCGAAGAAGACGAGCGTCCAATGATCAGAGAGCGAATTGGCATCGATCGTTGTAGATCGCGTCGATTGCAGAGAGAATGGCGCGAGTTGTCGGGCAGGCTGCAATAGCGTCGCATCTTTCAGTTCGGGTGGCTGCGTGTCCGTGTTCTTAAGGCCGTAAAACAGGCCCGCGGCGAACGCGACAAACACTACTAATAGTCCAACGGGATTTCGCATGGTTGATTACGCAATAATTGGGGGTATCGAATGGCGTTGCGAACGCATCGCCCACGCAGCGGAGTATCCCACATTGACCGATCATCTCTCAAACGCTCGCAAAATTGCGGCAATGCAAGCCGGAGCGAACCGGATTGGATAAATCACTGAATCTCATAGAAGGGCAGCCGTTGGCGGAAGTCGCTGCCACTATCGCGCAAGCGTTCGATGATGCCGCGCTGTTTTTCGGGCACGGAACGGACAATGCGGCCGACGAGTCTATTTGGTTGATCTGTTCAGCGCTCGGTATTGGGTATGCGGAATCCAATTGGCAAGAACGATTGCAAGCAGCGCTAGAGAGACCGGCGACAGGCGATGAGATAAAGACCATCGGTGCCCTCGCAGACGCGCGGATTGTCACGCGGAAGCCGCTCGCCTATCTGATCGGTGAAGCTTGGTTTGCCGGGTTGCGATTCGATATTGACGAGTCTGTGCTGGTGCCGCGTTCACCCATCGCAACATTGATCACTGAGGGCTTCGCGCCCTGGATGCAGCAACCTTTGAAAGCCAAGGTGCTTGATCTTTGTACGGGCAGTGGTTGCATCGGTATCGCAACGGCGATGTATTTTCCGGATTGGCAGGTTGACCTGAGCGATATCAGCCAAGAAGCCCTCAACATCGCACGGCTCAACGTCGCTGCTTATGACCTCACCGAGCGCGTACGGGTCATTGAATCTGATGTCTTAGAGTCGCCGTTACTATCAACGTACGATTTGATAGTGACAAATCCACCGTATGTGGATCAGGTCGAGATGGACGCTAGACCCGACGAATTTCGCCGTGAACCAGAATTGGGCTTGGCGGCGGGCGCGGATGGGTTAGATATCGTTCGCGACATTCTCGCATCCGCCGCCGAATGCTTGAATCCGCTGGGTGTGTTGATCTGTGAAGTCGGCGCTAGCGAGCCAGCATTACAAGCAGCGTATCCCGAGGTACCATTCACTTGGTTAACGATTTACGACGACAGCCAAGGAATTTTCGTGATCGATAGAGAGACACTGATCCAATTTGACGCGGTGTTCCAAGCGCGGAGGAGCCGCACATGAGTGGCAATACGTTCGGAAAAGCATTTCGCGTGACGACATTCGGTGAAAGCCATGGTGTCGCTCTTGGCTGCGTCATCGACGGTTGCCCGCCAGGCATCGAGATTGCCGCGGAGGACATCCAAGCGGATCTCGAGCGCCGTCGCACGGGAAAGACGCGACACACTAGCCAGCGTCAGGAGCCCGACGCCGTCCAGATACTATCGGGCGTATTCGAAGGCCAGACCACGGGCACGCCAATCGGTTTGGTCATTTACAACAAGGACCAACGGTCGCGTGATTACTCGAAGATCAAAGACAAATTTCGACCCGGGCATGCGGACTACACCTATCAACAGAAGTACGGCATCCGCGATTATCGGGGTGGTGGCCGCTCGTCGGCGCGTGAGACGGTCATGCGCGTCGCTGCGGGCGCTGTTGCGCGAAAATATCTGAAAACCCGTTTGGGGATCGATGTTCAAGGGTATGTATCGCAGCTCGGTCCCCATGAGCTTGCGGCGAAAGACCTGTCGATCGTCGATCACAATCCATTTTTCTGTGCGGACCCAGACCGGTTGACGGAGTTAGCAGAATACATGGACGCGCTGCGCAAGGACGGTGATTCTGTAGGCGCAAAAGTGACTTGCATTGCTCGCGGTGTGCCGCCTGGGCTCGGCGAGCCAGTCTTCGATAAGTTGACGGCGAGTCTTGCGCACGGACTGATGAGTATCAATGCGGTGAAGGGTGTCGAAATTGGTGCTGGATTTCGAGCTGTGAGTCAACGGGGCTCTGAGCATCGCGACGAGCTGCGGCCAGATGGTTTCGTGAAGAACGACGCAGGTGGCACTCTTGGTGGGATTTCAAGCGGGCAAGATATTGTTGCCAGTATTGCGCTGAAACCGACATCGAGCATTCAGAAGCCGGGTCAGACGATTGATCGTGACGGGGCTGCGACCGACATCGTGACGACCGGCCGTCATGACCCGTGTGTGGGCTTGCGCGCCGTGCCGATCGCCGAAGCGATGGTCTGTTTGACATTGATCGATCAGTATCTGCGCCATCGGGGACAGAACGCAGATGTTCAGACCGGTACACCGGATATCAGTGCAACGCGGTAGTGCGCGGATGAATTCACCTGGCCAAGTCGCGATGCCTATCGCGCGACGTGGCCTCGATTGTTAAGGACAAGAGATTAATGGCATTTTGTGATTTGGATATCGCTGTTGTTGGCGCGACAGGCGCTGTGGGCGAGGCCATGCTCAGCATTCTGGCCGAGAGGGATTTCACGAGCGGTACCGTGCATGCACTGGCGAGCGAGCGTTCTGCTGGAAAGCGTGTCGAGTATGGAAAGCGACATTTGACGGTGGCCGACCTCGCTAGTTTTGATTTCACGACCGTGCCTATCGCCCTATTCTCGGCCGGCGGAAGCGTGTCGGCGCAATATGCACCGGAGGCCGCTGCAGCTGGATGTGTTGTAGTCGACAACACCTCACACTTCAGACGGGACGACGATATTCCGCTGGTGGTCGCAGAGGTAAATCCGCATGCCATCAGTGGTTTTGAGCGACGCAATATCATCGCTAATCCGAATTGTTCCACGATGCAGATGCTGGTGGCGTTGAAGCCGATCTACGATGCGGCCGGTATTGCACGCATCAATGTCGCGACCTATCAGGCGGTATCAGGCGCGGGCGCTAATGCGATCAAGAAGCTCGCTGGGCAAACGGCGAGACTGCTGAATGGCATGCCGCTCGAACTCGAGGAGGGCGAGAAGCAGATCGCCTTCAACGCGCTGCCGCATATCGACTCATTTGAGGATAACGGCTACACGCGAGAAGAGATGAAAATGGTCTGGGAGACTCGGAAAATCCTACAAGACGACGAGATAATGGTGAATCCAACGGCGGTCCGCATCCCGGTATTCTACGGGCACAGTGAGGCGGTTCATGTTGAGACAAAAACGCCAATTAGCGCAGATGAGGTCAGGGAGTTGCTTCGAAAGGCGCCGGGCGTCGCTATCATGGATGAGCGGGTTTTAGGCGGATATCCGACACCGGTCACAGAAGCGGCAGGCACTGATCCTGTATTTATAGGGCGGATACGAGATGACATAAGCCATGATTGCGGGATCAATCTCTGGATTGT
>JBCAZE010000117.1:0-9963 GCA_039700805.1 Pseudomonadota bacterium
CGACTGATGAAGTCACTCGAGCGCCAGGCCATTTGCCACGACGGTTAACGAGTCCAGCGTCACGAAGCACAGCGACGAATTGTTGGTAGTCACCATGAACGTCGCCAACAACAATGACCCGTGCGATATCGTCGCGCTCCGTTGCAACTGCAGCGGGGAAAACGGCAAGACACAGAAGAAGTGTCCAGACAACACGGATCTTCATTCGGCCCGCGCCTTCTCTTCTTGCTTGCGCTTGCGCCGACGGCGACGTCGTTCGGCAGCATGCTGCGTCTCAAGACCATCGCCAAACAGGCACACGCCCATAGTCGTATAGTTGAAGAACAAGGTCATAACGATCGCAATCTCGATGGCGCCGACCCCGGCCGCGATACCAACACCAATCGCGACGAAAATAAACAGCGTATCGAATGTATCACTCAGCGTTCGTCTAAAACGAACACCGGCCACGATGCCCGCCAAACTAAATGCCAAGGCGAGAGAGTGCTGTACGATAGTGACAATGCCCGCGACTACGGTTGGCAAAATCAATGCGGTCTCGTCCAGCGAATGATCTTGCTCGCCAGATCCGTGAATACACTGGTACAACCACGATACGGGGAGCATCAACAACACGGTACTGGTCATGGCCAGCAGGAGACGAAGCGCTTCATCCAATCGGCTATAACTCGCGGGTTCCGCAGTCCTTAAGTCTTCCGCCGTCAGGGTTTCACCGCGCATTATCGCCGCGTTCAATTCATGTAAAGCCGGATCCTGTTGCGCAACAGATTCGATACCGCCGACCGGCAATACATCCGTCACATTTGGAAATGCTTTGATGAGCACAAAAACAGCGATACCCACCAACGCGTAGTAGATGCTCATGCGAACGGTGAGTTTCGCAATCTCGCTTCGCATCTCGCGTTCGAATGGTCCCCGCTTTTGTTTCTTCTTATCGCTCATGCCAAAGTCCCGCTCAGTGCAGGTTTAACTATAACGCGAATTGAAGATCGCCGTGACGTCCGACCCTCGTTACTACTGGCCGTCGGGCGTGACACGCTCGCCGATACAAATCGAGACGGCTGTCGTCAAACTCGCGACATCCGTCGGTGCACCATCCTCGGCACTGACCGCATCGACACAATCGTCATAATGAGTCTTGACCGCATCGAGACAAACGCTGTCGCCGCCGCATCCGAGCTCAAGCATCTCGACGACGGATGGCATACCAGGCTCAGTATCGACCGCCGGTGCTGATTTTTCGCCACAAGCAGTAAGGAATAATGTCGTTACGGTGAGTACCGACCAGTGAACATGTTTCATTGCTGCGCTCCCGACCCATCGGGGGTCTCTTCGGGACATCCAGGAAGCTCATAGTATAACGGGTCAACGCGCTAAAACTGTGACGCAGCTCTGGCATCGCTCAGCAATCGATACCCACCCAATCAACAACACGAAAGGCCCGGCGCACCGATAGCGCTAGTTTGACGCTGCTAACGAGTGACCCGACTCGGCGAGAATGCGCTCGATCATCGACACGACTTTTTGGCACTTTTCAGTATCCAAACCATCAGCATGTGGCGGTGCAAACCGACCAGAGTCGTTATCGAAATACTTACCAGTAGCGTCAGCAAACGATGTGTCCAGTGCGGCACGAGTGAGAATCTCGGCGCCCACGCTCACATCCGCCCGCACGGTGCCGAACGCCTCTTTCACCATTTTCGATCCGAGCAATGATCCTGGATTGACGGCGACAACGACAGGTCCCTCAGCACCAAGTTCGAGCGCCATCTCTCGCGACCACATCGTTATCGCCAACTTGCTTTGCGCGTAAGCGGCGCCGTCTGATAGACGCGCGTGCCCGGCAAGCGCTTTCACATCCACCGGCGCCTGGGCCGCTGAGGAGAGATTCACGATTCGCCCATCAGCAGGGATGCGCGAGAGCAATCGACGCGTTAGCAGATACGGCGCGATCGTATTGACGACGAACCTAACATCAAGGCCTTGCTCCGTAATGGGTGCATTCGTGACGTAGACGCCTGCGTTGTTGATGACAACATCGATGACGTCATGATCCGCGGAAAGCGTATTCGCCATCGATGCCACAGCCGATAGGTCCGACAAGTCGGCGACGTATCCTTGGATCGCATTGCCACTGTCGCTTCGCAAGGCATTCACAACGTCGTCTAGTTTAGAGGCGCTCCTGCCGTGCAGAAGCAGTGTATGGCCTTGCGTTGCCAACTGCTCTGCGGTGACACGGCCAATACCGTCAGTGGCACCGGTAATCAATATTGTCTTGCTCATTCTCTTCCCCTTATTCCGCGGCGAGATCGTCCGTGGCTTCAATCAAAAAATGGTGACTCACCGATCCACGTTTTCGCGCTGCGAGATGCGGTGCGTAGAGGGGGTCTTCCATAAACGCAATGGCGGCACCACGCGTTGGCCATTCAATCACAATCCGTAGCGCCGCATCATCGCCTTGCCCTTCAAGCCGCTCGTGACGACTGGTCCTCGCAAGATAGCGGCCGCCATGCTTTGCAACCAACGCATTCGCAACAGGAAGATAGTTTGCAACCCAACGATCATTGGTCGGGGTTACCGCCAGAACAGAAAAATACGTCACAGCAAGCTCCTCAACTTGTTTGCGTAGCGAAACCGTCCAATACGGTCTTGCCAATAGCACGCCCGCTCTCTTGGAAGCGATGCGCCTCACGAAGACTATCCACGGACATCGCGCCACCATGTTTGTTTGCCGTGGACTGTAGTGTGCCTGCGTCCAGCATATCTGCCACTCGATTGAGCAACGCATGCTGCACCGCCATATCCTCTGTGGCGAACATCGAACGCGTGAACATAAATTCCCAGCTCAGTGTGATGGCCTTGAACTTCAGCGGTATGATATCGAGCGCCTCTGGATCGTCGATCAATGCGATATGTCCACGTGGCTTAATCAACTCGACAATTGCGGCAATGTGCTCGTCGGTGTTTGTGAGTGCGGCAACAAATTGTGGCGCGATACCGAGCGACTGGATTTGTGCGTCAAGCGGTTCACGGTGATTGATGACATGGTCTGCACCCATTCTTTTCACCCAGCGCTCTGTCTCTGGGCGTGATGCCGTTGCGATCACCTCCAGTTTGGTCAGCGCTTTGGCGAGTTGAATCAACATTGATCCAACGCCGCCCGCGCCACCGATAACAAGAATCGCGCTGCCTTCACCGTCACCTTCTTTAAGCCCAAAAGAGTCGAACAACATCTCCCATGCGGTGATCGCTGTCAGTGGGATGCCGGCTGCCTCTGTGAAGTCGAGTGAATCCGGCTTGCGACCAACAATACGCTCGTCAACCAGCTGACGTTCTGCGTTCGAGCCAGGGCGCGTCAGATCACCGGCATAAAACACGGCGTCACCAGGTTTAAATCGCGTCACCGAGTCGCCCACGGTTTCGACAATGCCCGCGGCATCCCAACCGAGAATCCGAGGACCGTCTTCGGGTGCCATCAACGCGCGCACTTTGACATCTACTGGATTCATGGAGACACCGCGTACTGCAACCAAAAGATCATGCGGACCCGGTGTCGGAACGTCGATATCGAGCTCGACCAGTGCGTCCTCGTCGTCAATAGGACAAGCACGTTCGTGTCCGATCGCTTTCATTGTGGGCATGTTGGCGCCTCCTCACTAAACAGCGAATAGGCTAATCATTCAGATAAACAAATAAAACTTGCTTTAAACGAATATATTTTTCGTATATTTTTGATAAATGGACACTGACTCCATCAGACTATTCCTAAGAATCGCGGATCTCGGCGGCGTGTCGGCCGCAGCGAATGATTTGTCGCTGTCACCAGCAAGTGCCAGTGCACGGCTGAGCAAACTCGAACAACAGCTCGGATTCCGGTTGTTCAATAGAACAACACGTGCGGTATCGCTGACCACCGATGGCGCCGAGTTTCTTCCGTTTGCACAACAGTCGCTCGAGACACTGGATGCAGGACAGAGCGCAATCAGTGGTCAAGGCGCCGCTGCCCGCGGTCTGTTACGAATGACAATGCCGGGTTCCTTTGGCCGCCTACACGTTGTTCCACGACTGGCGAAGTTTTGCGAACAACACCCAGCAGTCAGCTTGGATTTGCGGTTATCCGATGAAGTACTCGACGTCGTCGAAGGCGCCTACGATCTCATTATTCGTAATGCGCCGCTCGAAGACAGCACACTGGTCGCCCGAAAGCTCGCAGCTGATCGGCGACTGCTGGTCGCGTCGCCATCCTATCTCTCCGCCTTCGGCGCTCCGCAATCGATCGGAGACCTAAAGCACCATCGAGCCATCGTTCTATCCGACAACACCCAATGGAAGTTCGCAGACGGACAATCGTTCCGGGTCACAGGCATGGTATCGGTCAACGACGGTGAAGCACTCAAGGACTTGATTGCGAGCGGTCTTGGCATTGGCATTCAATCGCAATGGCTCGCGAGCGCATTACTGAGATCTGGCGACTTAGTGCCCGTGCTGCGTGAACATCCATTGGCGGTCGAATCCGCTATCTGGGCGCTCTACCCAAGCAACCGCATTGTTGCGCCAAAAGTCCGCGCGATGATCGACTTTCTTCAGCGTGAATTTCAACCACGACCACCGTGGGAAATCGAGGGCAACAAACCAAGTTAGGATCGCGCCTATGGCGAGAGGACCGCAGCGTCGCTAGGAGTCGCGTTTGTTGTTCCAGTAAGCGGCCTGCTGAGCGATGGTGGATACACCGAACTCTTGCAGAGATTGACGCGCAGCTGGCCCTTCGTTGCGCAACTCTGCTTGCGTAAACACAGCGCCATAAAACGGCACGAACCAAATGAGCAAGTAAAACCGCCAGCGACGCGCGCGGCTCTCTCGCACAACCCGCGCGACACGAAAACACGCTTGAAGATTAATCAACGCGAGAACAAGACTGACGAGAAAGTAACTTTCCATCGTCATACCCTAGCATCGCTCTTCAGGCATCTGCAATTTTACGATTCGATGACATCGCTCGCGATTAGCTCGGATTGTTGATCGATCCCGCTAGCATTCGCGCCTAAGCGTCTGATCGGCACATTCTTGTCATCTAGCGTTCACCTTACGGTCATCTGCCAGTCACCGGCTGGTCACTTATTCACCATAACCTGGCGCAGCTTTCGGCGTGCGCCTTGCTAGGCCCCAGCGATCAAGGGCGATGGCGGACTCGAAAGCACCTCATCAAAAACGATCAACAGAACCATGACAGGGGAATTTCCTATGGATGATGTGAATCAGAGTAACTCAGTCGATATGGATGTCAGGCTCGACATCGACGAGTCTTCAGAAGACATTTCGACCAACCCAACAGAAAGCCAGCCTTTTAGCGATATCGCTGCCGCCAGACTTTCTAGGCGCACGATCGTACAAGGCTCGCTGGCTGCAGCGGCAACCGGCTTCCTGGCGCCACAAGCGGCTCACGCAGGTAGAAGAAAACGACGTGGCAGCGGTCACAACAAGGGCTTGTGTGGTTTCGAGCCACTGACGACAGAGTCGGCAGTCGCAGCAGAAGGCAAGACCGTTACGATCTCGCCAGACTATGAGTATGACGTCCTGATTCCATGGGGTACGCCGATCGATCCGGAGTGCCATATACAACCGTACGAGGGAGATCCCAACACGCGTCCAACGGCCGCTGAGCAAGAGCAGATGATCGGCATTGGCCATGATGGCATGTGGTTCTACCCGCGAAACCTGCGAAAAATCCTACGCTACGAAATGTACCTCGGTTATGAGCTGCCCCCCGCACGACGAGCCAGACTATTGAACAACCGTGCCGGTATCATCTGCGTCAACCACGAATTCGGCCGCAACACGCATGTGCTCGGCAAGCCGGCACCTGAATCACTCGAAGACGTTCGTTTGTCCCAGGCGGCACATGGGGTGTCGGTAGTATTTGTCCGACGCAAAGGCAATCAGAAGAAAGGCAAATGGGATATTGCGCCTTCTCGCAAGAATCGCCGCATCACGGTCAATACGCCGGTCACATTCTCTGGCCCGGTTGCTGGCAGTCCACTGCTAGAAAATAGTTGTGGCAACATCCCACTTGGCACGGTGAACAACTGCGGATCGGGCGCAACACCATGGGGCACCTACATTACGTGTGAAGAAAACTTCAACGGCTACTTTGGCTCAACGAGCGAGACGATCGGCGGCTTTGACACGCTGCAAGATGAAGCTTACGCCCGTTATGGATTTAGCACCGTTGGCTTCGGCTACGCGTGGCATGAGTTTGACCCACGTTTCGATCTATCCAATCAGTCATTCGCCAACGAGTCGAATCGATTCGGCTGGTGCGTCGAGATCGATCCATTCCGCCCCAATAAAAAACCGGTCAAGCGCACCGCGATGGGACGCTTCAAGCACGAAGCCGTCGCCTTCCGCGAGATGACCGACGGTCGGATCGCAGCTTACATGGGCGACGATCAACGTGGCGATTACTGCTACAAATATGAATCGAACCAACCTTGGCGCGACTGCATCGCCGGCGGCGTCAGCCCGCTAGATGACGGCAAGCTCTATGTCGCTCGATTCGATGAAGGCGATGGTGCTAGCGATGGCACCGGAAAAGGTGAATGGATCGAATTAACCTGTAACGATCCGTTGATTGCCAGCGTGGGTCTCGATACGCAAGACAAAGTGCTGACCTACGCACGCCTCGCTGCCGATGCAGTGGGTGCAACGCCAATGGATCGTCCAGAGTGGACGACGGTGGGCGTCAAAGGCCAGGTCTTCTGGACCTTGACCAATAACGATCGTAAGGACGACGGTCAGGGCTTGCTTTCAGAAGTAAACCCGATCTTCGAAAACAGCGATGGGTACATCATCAGCACCCAGGACATCTCATCCACGGAGTTCGAGTGGAACATGTTCTTGATCGCACGCAATACACGCGGCGAGAATCCTGGCGACGATGCGAACGACGTGCCTTACGCGGC
Source organism: Pseudomonadota bacterium (assembly GCA_039700805.1). Classification (GTDB taxonomy): domain Bacteria; phylum Pseudomonadota; class Gammaproteobacteria; order Steroidobacterales; family Woeseiaceae; genus CALBPI01. The sequence continues at coordinate 6,960 of JBCAZE010000117.1, forward strand.
ATATCAAGCCCCAGCTGATGGCGGCGCGAACGCGTTCACTGACCCTGATGCAGCATGGGCGGATCCGTTCGGTCGTCTGTTTATTGGTACGGATGGCGGTCAGCCTGACGGTCTGCAAGATCAGATGGTTGTCGTCGATACATTCACCGGCGAGTACAAACGCCTATTGATGGGGGTCTCATCGGATGAGATTACCGGCACCGCCGTAACACCCGACTACAAAACGATGTTCACCAATACACAGCATCCGGGTAACGGTAGCCCCGAGGCGACCAACTTCCCGGCACCGTTCGATGGCGTGACGATCCCGCGTGATTGCACGATCGTCGTTCGCAAGAAAGACGGCGGCGTGATCGGGTCGTAGTCAGAACGTAGCCTCGCAAAGCGGCGCGTCGAAACGAAGGCCACCTCAATCGAGGTGGCCTTCTTTGTTGCGCTGTTGTGCACGCCTCCAGCCAATGAATAACGCGAGTGGCAGGATCACCAGTAGCAACGGCGCGAACCAACTAACGAATGTCTCGATAATGAACGTCCAGTTCACACCGTCATCGCTATAGAACACATTGCCAGGGTTGGCATACACATCGAAGGCAGTGACAGTCATCGCGATGACTACGGCGATAACAATGCCCGAGACTTGAGTCCGAACGATATCTTGCCTCCTAAGACGCATCGCCATTGCCTTCTGCGCTGTTGCGCCGATAGCCCAACCACGAGCCCAACGAAAATGGAAAACAGACCACAAGATAGGCGAACCAGAATCGACACACTCGTAGCGTGATGCTCATGAAATCTGATGTGTCTAGGTCAACGCGGTTGGTGACTGCCTCCCAAAGCACATCCGCATTCGTCACCATCGCGAGCAAGAGCGTAAAACCCAGCACGTACAGTAAGAACCGACCGAAAGTGACGTTCGCAAGATCCATCTTGATAAGCTAGCAACTGTAACTACCGAACGAAAGTCTATTGCCGCATCGATGCCTGGTAATGAACGCTGTGGCGCACCACGGCAACCTGTTAAGGTGACGCTCATGCAGAGAAGACACTTTTTGAAATCAGTGGCGTTGGGACTCGGTACGCTACCACTCGCCCAGTGTACGGTGGCGCCAATCAACTTGAGAACCAACCCGTTCCAACTCGGGATTGCGTCAGGCGATGCAACCGATGATGCGATTGTTTTGTGGACGCGACTTGCTCCGTCACCCGACTTGGCTGACGGCGGTATGCCTGAGGCGCCCGTCGCCGTGCGATGGACCATTGCAACGGATGCCGAACTACAAAACGTCATTCGGCGCGGCGATGTCGCCGCAACGCCAGAGTGGGCGCATTCCGTTCACATCGATGTTCAGGCACTAGCGCCTGACCAGACTTACTTCTATCAATTCGAAAGCAGCGGGTTTGTTTCCCAAGTTGGTCAGACTCGGACGTTGCCCAGAACAGAGACAGCGTTATCACGCGCACGGTTTGTCACTGCCTCGTGTCAAAACTACACTCACGGCCTCTTTCGCGCCTATCGGCAGATGGTAAAAGACGCGCCGCAATTCGTCATACATTTAGGCGATTACATTTATGACGTTGCTTACGGCGAGGATTTTCGGTCGCACGAAACCCTGGATCAACCAGCGACACTGGATGCTTTTCGGCGACGACACGCGCTTTACAAGACCGACAAAGATCTCCAACTCGCGCATCAGCAATTGCCGTTCTACGCCGTGCTGGATAATCACGATGCGATAGAGTGGGACGACACGAACGCATACCCGAAACGCGCTGCTGCCTACCAAGCATGGTACGAACATATGCCTGTGCGCGGCTATGCTGCGCCCGGTGCGAACACGTTCGACATGCACCGTCGTATTCCACTGGGAGACCTCGCGACCCTTCATTTGCTCGATCCGCGGCAGTTTCGTGACGAGAGAACCCCGTGCGAGGGACCCGTGGATCGCAGCTATGGGTTTGGCAATTATCGCGAGCGATGCGCGTCAATATTCGACGACAAGCGAACCATGCTCGGTGAGGGGCAAGAGCGTTGGCTGACCGACGGACTGATGGCCACGCGATCGCCTTGGAATGTACTGACATCACCAGGGCCTTTCCTTCCTTATCGATTCCTAAAGGATGGCGAGGATAGACGCTACATCGGTGCATGGGATGGATATCCAGCGCAGCGACAGCGGGTGGCAGCAGCGCTCCTTGGGAACACGACGAGCCACCCCTTGATTCTGAGTGGCGATGTTCATTCGTTCTGGGCAATGGATGGCGGTCAATACCCGCTAGAAAACGAGCGCTTTGGTGTCACGGAATTCGTAGCTTCATCCATCAGCGCTAATTGGCCACCGCCGCTGGCGGATATCGTCACCGAGAACCGCCAGAACAATCCTCACCTCGCGTTTTATGGCCCCGCACATCGCGGCTATTTGCTGCACGATGTCACTGAAGAGACCTGGACCACAAAAGCGCGTGCGGTTTCTGACGCAAAGGACCCGAACGCAACCGTGGATACGCTTGCCAGCTTCACGGTCGTCAACGGAGAGCCTGGTTTCGTGATTGCAGAGCCAGGAGGCTAGAACGGCTCTTATTGCGCTTGCATAGCGCGACAGCGAAGACATCGCTCGTTCGAAACCACTCACTCGCAATGTCCCCCCGTCGCGCTAACGCGCATTTCTCAGGTGGTTTCTGGTGATTAAAGTTGTCGGAAATACAGTTCTAACACGTTGATTCTTCGTTGCACTGCGCGGCAGGTTCTGTGACTAAAAGTGTCGGACGCCTTATGCGGGCTGCTCTAAATTGACTGTCGCAGTCAGGCTGCGGTTTTTAGATTTCTTTGCGGCAGCAACCGGCCAGAAGCGGTCACTGGTACTGGTTTGATCAGGCGTTGTCCGATCGCCAAGCGGTCAAATCCTGACTCATCTTCTGAATGAGCCTCGCTCCGGTCATTTCGTCGCCCGACTCATACGCTTTACGCGAATTGACTAGGTCTGAGCTGACACTTTCGTACTGATCT
>JBCAZE010000118.1:0-9789 GCA_039700805.1 Pseudomonadota bacterium
TTGTTTTATGGCGTCCCCTAGGGGATTCGAACCCCTGTTGCCGCCGTGAAAGGGCAGGAAACAGACAACATAGAACAGTATCAAACAGGAGTAATAACAGAAGGTTAGCGGATTTCTGATTGATGCTGTACGGTCTTGTCTGGTCACGCATTCTCGACAAATCTAGACAAGCAGAGAGGTTTCCGCCTTGGCAAGAACAGTGAAAGATGCCCGTCTCGATACTCGCACTGCACGCATGCGCCTGCCGGCAAACAGGAAGCATTGGAAAGCAGTCCACGCAGGTCTTGCGATTGGGTATCGACGTGGGACGCAGACTTCAACCTGGTTTGCTCGAGTGCTGAAGAGCGACGGCCGATATTCCGAAAAGCGACTCGCGATCGCTGACGATTTCGACGAATCGAACGGTCAGACTGTGCTGACATTTTCAGAAGCCCAGCGCCGAGCCCAAGGGTTTGAAGACGCGCTACAACACAGCGCCGGCGGTAAGCTCGAGCACGTTGATCCCGTCGTCAATGATCTGCTCGACGACTATCTGGCGCACCACAAGACACAGAGCAATAGCTGGCGTGAGACCAAGTACATCATTGACGGCCGATATTCCGAAAAGCGACTCGCGATCGCTGACGATTTCGACGAATCGAACGGTCAGACTGTGCTGACATTTTCAGAAGCCCAGCGCCGAGCCCAAGGGTTTGAAGACGCGCTACAACACAGCGCCGGCGGTAAGCTCGAGCACGTTGATCCCGTCGTCAATGATCTGCTCGACGACTATCTGGCGCACCACAAGACACAGAGCAATAGCTGGCGTGAGACCAAGTACATCATTGACGGGCAGATCAGGCCGCCGTTTGGCCGCAAGCGTGTCTCTGAGCTCACGAGGCCGATGGTGCAACGCTGGCTGACGAGGCAGGCAGAAATCGATACTGAGGATCCGGAGGCCCAAAGAAAGCGACGGTCTACTGCCAATCGACGTCTGACAGTGCTCAAGGCTGCATTGAACTTTGCCTACCAAGGTCCCTCGTCAGTGAAAGACGCCTGGCGCGAAGTGAAGCCATTCCGCGGCGTAGACGCGCCGAAAGTTAGGTTTCTGAAGCCCGAGGAGTGCTTGCGTCTCTGCAACGCTGCCGATCCGGACCTTCGGGACCTCATCATCGCAGCACTTCTCACAGGATGCAGGTACAGCGAGCTCGGTCGACTCGTTGCATCGGACTACGATCGAGACTCCCGAACGCTCGCGATCAATACATCCAAAAGTGGTAAGCGTCGCTTTGTGCCACTGACGGATGAAGGGATTGATCTGTTCGATCGGTTGGCTACAGGAAAGCTAGGCGACGATCTGATGCTTACTCGTTCTGATGGAGGCAGATGGCAAAAGAGTCACCAGTGTCGTCCGATGCGTGAGGCCTGCAAGGTCGCGAAAATCCAGCCAGCCGCAACCTTCCATATTCTGAGGCATACCTACGCTAGCTTGTTGGCGAGAGAGAATGTCTCTTTGCAGGTCATCGGCGCCGCACTTGGTCATGCTGACACCAGAATGACCGAGCGTCACTACGCGCATCTCCAACCAGGTCACATAGCCGAGCAGATCAACAAACACCTACCGAAGTTCGGCTTGGACCCTGCTGTGAGCAACGTCGAGCCAATCCGTGGATGACCTTGAGCCCTACCATTGGCAGCTGATCGAACAGCGTTGGCTTGACCCGCTGGTTCGCGAAGAATGGGGTGGAAGTTTCGATCTCCATGCAAAAGACATGTCAATCAGGTTCTTGCAGATTCGAGCGGGCCTGCAGGCGCGCGAAGTGTGTAAAACGCTGCCAACTTCTTCAGACCTGCACACACTGAGCGACATCAGAGGGCAACATGCACTTGTTCTGCATCGTATGTTGAAGCGGTCTCCCTTTGATCAGCTAAAGAAACTGCCATTTGGTACTGTGCTTAGTCGGTGGCATCGTCGGATCGACGACGATCAAGGAGCACTACTCTGGCCGACCATGGTGGGATTTTGGAGGGTCAACTCTGAGCCGTGGGGCGTCCCAGTTCAAGATGAGGACCTTGTGCAGAAGCTACTTGTTCTGCGTTACCGAGATCCAGAACGGCTTAAGGCGCCTGGGTTCGCAGACGCACTTGGTAAAGCAAGAAACTTGGTTGTTTCCCAAAGCCGTCGGCCCGCCCGAAAAAGCAGTACTCGTCGACTGGCATCCGCGTGCGCCGAGATTTTTCCAGATACGCGCTGGTCGCAGCTTCGCAAGCTACTTGCTGACGAGCAGAACGTCCATGCGGTCAACACAGTTGCGGAGTCTCTCGGTACCAAGTTGTTGAGACTCAGCAGCGCACGTGTCTACTTCGACGGTGTGGACCGCGAGACCGGCGAATGGAAATCGGGCTGCTCAAACTCAATTGATGCATTACGAAAAGCCTTCAACCGAGAGAGAGAAACCGGACAGTAGCCGGTAGTGTCCTGTTCGGGACGATTAGTGTTTCTCCGGACTCATTCAGCTAGGAGCAAACACGATGAGCCTCGAAGCAAACGCCCTCGATGCGCACGCCTACACGATAGATGACGCCCGGAGGCACTTGGGCAACCTCTCTCGATATTCGATTTATCAGTACATAAACAGCGGCAAGCTGCAGAGCGTAAAGCTCGGCCACAGACGGCTAATCCGTCGCGAAGATCTCCTCAATTTCATTGATGCGCATCTGGTTGGAGTCGAGGCTTGAGCGGCCAGATACCGAAAGCCGCGTGCGGTGATGCAAAGATTTGTGTCGTAAACAGACTGGTAGGTCTGCTATCTCGGCTCCGCGAAGGACCCTTTGAGTTAGTCGATATCGAGAACGAATGCTGCAATTGCCTAGGTATATCGAACACGCTCAAGCATTTGGGCAACATGGGTATCAACTTCACAAGCCACACGAGGGGCCCAAAACGACACACCTACGTCCTTACATCTCGGTCCGCCATGGTGGTCGATGCTCTGATCAGATTCTTGTTGTCGCCGAGACCGCCAGAGTCTCCAGATGATTCGACGACTCACTGACTCAAATGGGGAGCAAGCGGAAGCGCTCTAATGGGCGATCGCCGAAAGAGCCCTTTGTCAGGCTACCCAATCGCTTGATAGATGCGCCGGCGTTCATCTCACTTCACCCCTCGGCGCTGCAGGTCCTCCTGATGCTTGCCAGGCAATACAGTGGCGGCAACAACGGTGCGTTGATGGCTACCAAGGCGAAGTTCGAGGGTAGAGGAATACACGAAAACTCCGGACGTCGCGGTCTGGAGATGTTACGTGATCGAAAGATCGCTGCCATCAACCGAGAGGGGTACTTCCGACGACCGACACTCTACGCTCTGACCTTCTACGAGATAGACGATTGTCATTGGGTTAGCGGCCAACTACTGCTCGCTCCAACCTATGTCGCCCAACACGACTACCTGAGATGGTGCCCGCAGAGCAAAACAGGGGTACCACAGTGTGTGCAAACTACTACCACGGTGGGTGTAAAGCAGGGAGCGACTTCGACGATATGCACACATGGTGGTGGTAATGAACCGTAATTACGCGCAGCTGTTACCACCACAGTGTGGGTCTCTATAGATATATGCCAGGTCCTCAGCGTAAAAAGGGTCCTGCGAGCGCCTCAGAGCCGGGGGTTACGCGCTACTCCCGACAAAAGAGAATTTTTGGCGCACCCTATATCCACCACCTCCACAAGCATGCCTTTCCTGAAGATGTTCGTTCCTTCGATCTGGTCAAGGCGATTCTAGAATCACTTGCATGGCTGTTTGAATTGGATAGTCCCGATGGTGAGCTTCCTATCAGGATACTTCTCGGCTACTTGACTGTCGACGCATCAGGCGCGAGGTCATTGGATGAGATCCTTCCAATAGATGGGCACCTGAGAAAGAGATGCAGGGAACTTCTTCGGGATCGGGCGATCGTTGATGCTTATCGGAACTACACAGAAGTTGAAACCCAACCTACCGTCGCGGGGTTTCACAGACACGTTACTCGGTTCTGCAAAGTCTACGAAGAGCAGCCCGTCGATGTCACTGAATTGCCAGAGCTTGCAAGTGATCTATCACTAAACCTCTGCCGGGCCAGCCATTTCGGCAGTATCAATATCTCCGCGAAGCAGCTTGGTCGGATAATTTCCAATGGGACATCTAAGGGGGGTTCTGATGTCCTTCCAATTTAGGAATCATCAAATACTTGGTCGTTTGTGATATCTCGGCCAGGAGCTCAAAGCCAGTGCAGGGCGCCCAACCCCTGCCTCCGCAAGTTGGGCACAAATTCAGGAGATTGTTTTGAAAGCATTCATTGATGGCCTAAGTATTTTTCGCAGCGAGAGAAAGAAGCTTGCTGTTGAGCTTGAGAAGCTAAAGCAGCGCCGAGAGTTTCTCATGACGGCACCTCCACCCGTTGAAGATCTCATTGAGCTGTTTAGCTCAAGCCCAGATCAGAAAACCGTGTGGGCTTTCCAGCAAAAAGCAAAGGAGCTTGGTGAGAAAATAAACCGAATTCGCTATTGGGCAGATTCTGAGAAGCTTCAGGAGCAACGCAACTTGCAGCGTTTCCGTCTGAGCTTTCTGAGCGAGCCCTTCGTATCACTCTACGCGGATCCAAATTCTGTGAGATCGCTACCAGTTGACCCTGGAATATTCACTGCTCTGTTCAAGGATTTACTGGTAGAGCGACTCACAGAGATGTTGAAGACAATCGACTTTGGCGATGTTGGCCCACCGCTCGCGAATCGTCCAAAGGAGTTGAGCAAAATCGATAAGCGAATCGCTCAGGTCAGAAAGGAGCTAGAGAAATTCGATCAGCTCCAAAAACAAGCCGGAGTTTCTGTGCGAGATGACTCTTATCGACATCCGGATGCGAAGCAATGAAGCCGAACTTGGATATGAGCGCATTTACAGGCGAATGGGCAATTAACCCGAGCGCTGTCGACCAACTCCATTCATTAATGGCCAACTCCGATCTGAGCTCTGTTGACGCTGCGCGAAACACGAACGGAATAGGCTACAAGTTCCAAGGTTCCACTGGGTGCATCGATATAGTCGGACCGATTTTTCGTCACGAAAACCTCTGGACCCGGCTTGGCTACGCAGTCAGCCTCGAGGATGTGCTTGGCGAGCTAGCAGCGATCGCAAGGGATCCGGCAATGGACAGCGTAGTGCTCAACATTGACTCGCCTGGCGGGCAGGCAAACGGAATCAACGAGGCTGCTCAGATGATTCGTAGCGTTGCGAGCAAGAAGCCCGTAACCGCCTATGTAGGAGGAATGGCTGCGTCCGCTGCGTACTGGCTGGCGTCGGCCGCCGACCGAATAGTGGTCGACGAGACGGCCTTTCTCGGATCGATCGGTGTTGTTCTGACGTTGATAGCCAGTCGAGAAGACCCACGGCGGGTTGAGGTGGTCAGTTCAGTCTCGCCGAACAAACGGTTGGATCCTCGCTCAGAGGAAGGCCTGGCTTCCGCGAAGAACTTGGTTGACGGACTTGCGCGGGTTTTCGTCGACTCGGTCGCCAAGTATCGATCAGTATCCAGTGATTTGGTTATCAATGATTTCGGCAGAGGAGACGTGCGGATGGGGCGAAAAGCAGTAGAGGTCGGAATGGCCGATGAGATAGGTAGTTTCAATAGAGTACTGTCGGAATCGGCGTCGCAGCGTCGGCGATCGGTGTTCGACGCAGCGAGCAGTCAAGCCCAGTCGGTTGAAACAGGTTCATCGACCCCGGTGCACACACTAGAGCAGGGCGCTCACGTTGCAGAACAGGAGTGGAACGCGAATACGAACGACTGCCAGTCGAACTTCTCGTCCAAGGAAAACTTCATCGCGGTTCGAAAACGTGAGCTAGTTGACGAGACGCGAGAAGCGGCAGCAAATAGACCACTGAACGTCATTGAGGCAGCACGCCGTGCCGAGGAAGAGTGGAACTCCAACTTTCAGGACTGTCACAGCGAGTTTTCGGAAAAAGAAAACTACCTAGCGGTCAGGAAATATGAACTGAGCCGCGGTCTTTACTGAGGTGACGGGATGGCATTGGACTACAACAAAATTCGCTTCTACGGTGTTCTGAATTCGAACGAGTCTTATCTGGTCGGATCAGGTGAGCACATCTTCCAGGGATCTGCGGTGTGCGTTAATTCGGCCGGCTACTTGGTTACCGCCAGAATTGGAGCGGCATTCGTCGGTTTCGCTCGCTTCGGTTGCGATAATCGGAACGGGCCAGCCGGAGCTCATCGCGTTGACGTGCAAACTGATGGAAAAGTGATTCTCGAGGTGCCTGGTGCGAGCGTCGTCGACAACAATATGACACCGGTCTATGCCGCTGATGACGACACGTTCCAGTTTGATAACACGCTTGGAGAACCATTGGTGGGATTCGTTTCGCGGTACAACGATGGCGACCAATGCGTGGTGAAGTTTGGCTAAGCAATTGCGATCGCTGGGCGGAAGCGCTATCTTGGAAGCGATCGTTGAGGGCGCGCCAACGCCCAGCAACGATCTAACCAAGCCAGCAGTGTGGTGCGAGCTTGGCTGCCGGCAATCCTAGCACGGCAGCGCCTGCCTATCTGTTGGCTCCATTGATGATCAAGGAGCCACTATGAACATTCACGATACCAAAGCAGTACAGACATTCTTTGAAACCGTCACGGCTATCGCTGCGAGCGGATCCGCGATCGATGATCAGACGCTGCGAGAACTGTCTTCCAGTCAAGAGACGCTTGAGGACGAAATAAACGGCTGTATCCAAGCAATAAATGAAGCGTCGTTCTGCGTCGCTCACTTCCACTACTCAAGCGGGAACGAAGTAGTCACGGAGCTTGAGGGTATTGCTCAGGCAACTCGACTGCTCTCGCGCTTCGCACGCGAAGCGAAGTCAATTTCAGAAGAGATTTCTGGATTTGCCAAGAGGAAAGTTGCCACTGAACCGGGAATCACATGACACGCTCACGCACGAAGTTCATTCTTGATGGAGAGGATCGTACGACACAAGCTTTCAATTCCGTCAAGCAAGGTCTGGTCGGACTGGACGACGCAACGCGCCAACTGCAGCGCGTATTCGCTTTCACCGCTGGTGCAGCGGGTGTGGGCGCCTTGGTTGGTTCGATTACATCAGCCACGCTTGAATTCGACTCCTATCGACGTACGCTACGCGCCGTTTTCGGAAGTCAAGAGGCTGCCAACCGCGAGTTTGAGTTTGCCGCGACCTTGGCGACCAGGCTCGGTATCAACCTCAACGCGACCGTTGAAAGCTACGCCAAGCTCGCGGCGGCCACTCGCGGAACGGCGCTTGCGGGTCAAGAGACTCGGGATATCTTTGAGTCCGTCATCGGCGCTAGCCGTGTTCTCGGTCTCAGTGTCTCCGACACAGAAGGCGTTTTGCGGGCATTCCAGCAAATTGTCAGCAAAGGCACAGTACAAGCGGAGGAATTGCGCGGCCAAATCGGTGAGCGTCTGCCGGGTGCATTCGGAATAGCTGCGAAGTCGATCGGCGTCACCACCGAAGAGTTGAACGAGATGCTTCAGCGAGGTGAGGTGCTGGCGACAGACCTACTGCCCAAACTGGCGGATGAACTCAACAACGCGTTCGGCAGCGAGCTGGAAGAAGCATCTCAGTCGGCCGCAGCCTCGTTTCAGCGCCTCGAAAACAGCCTCCAAGAGTTGAAGGTAGCAATCGGCGAGTCTGGTTTGGTGGACGCGCTGGCGAACTCTGCGGACTTTCTGGCCTTCTCGTTTCGTGCGGCATCTGGGAGTGCGGGATCCTTCGCAGGTGAGGCGGGCAAGCTTGAGAAGCAAATCGAGTTTCTCAATGAAGACATTGCCGAGCTAGAAGAAAACATACGCCTTTACGAAGAGGGGGGCGCGCGAGTTGGAAACTATCGTGGCAACGAAGAGCCCAACCAAGTTCGAGTATGGCGACGCGGACTAGCGGCGTTGCGCGAAGAGTTGGAGTCGATCAAAAATCTCCAAAATGAAGTTATGTTGCCTCGTGAAGATGTAAGTGCGTTCCAGCCAATTGAAATCAATCCACCGGCTGCACCATTCACTCCCGAAGAGGTTGAAAAAAACCTGAATAGAATTGAGCGGACTCATCGAGCGTTCAACAACAGATGGCTCAATCAAGCCGAGCGCTTCCAGCGCGACATGCGGTTGAACGAGTTCTTCAACAGAGATGATCCGGAACAATTGGCCAAGGTCCGCGCCCGGCTGCTTGAACGCCAGTTTCCGGAGATCGATCTCGGCGACCTTCCTGACAAGCTCATTGTTGAGCCTTTCGAAGAGAGTTTTGATCAGTTGAATGCGATCGCCGATCAGGCTGCGCGCAACATGCAAACGGCGTTTGCAGACTTCCTGTTTGATCCATTTGAAGAGGGTCTAGACGGCATGCTGTCGGGTTTCTTGGACACTATTCGTCGCATGGCAGCTGAGTCTGCTTCTCTCAAAATTTTCGAAGCGCTTGATGGATCGGGAATCCTAAACAGCATTATCGGATTGGGAGGCTCACTTGGCGGTATAGACGTCGCGGCTGGTACTGCTGGAGTCTTGAAAGATCTCGGCAACAAGGGCTTTTCGCCGAAGAGCGGCGCCTCCGTCGTAATACAACAAACCGTAGACATTGCGTCGCGAGGCCTGATCGAAACGCCTGAGCAGCTCAAGTTGGTTCTGGACGAATCAAACAATCAGGTAAAGGCTGAGATTTCGGACTTACTGAATCGTGGTCGAATCTAGAGGCATATGGCGTGATCCGATTCCTTACAACGGGAAGGAGCCGCCGGTGTCATATTAGATTTCAGGTAAAGGTGCGTCGCGAATTTCTGCCGGCAATAATAGAGGTACTTTGAACCGCAGGCGGGATACCCCTGAGCTTCGCTCTGCAGTTTCAACGCTACCACCGAGGCTTGCTGAGAAAATTGCGATCCTTGCGCCCCCGCCAGCTGTTGAGCCCTCTTCAACACTAATCTGAACGTCGTAAGTTACGTCGCTAATCATGTTTTCGTCATTGCGAACGTAGTCTTCGCTAACGTCGCGGTTTCTACGAACTGCAGGGTTCACTGCGATCGTAGGATCGTTGGCAAAATGAGCCTGCGCTGCGGACACACCCTCCACAATCTGGATCAGTGACTGAGAGACAAACTCACGTAGTTCCATTTTGCTATGACTCCTTTTTGAGGCTTGCTGCGGTACTAAGTTCCTAAAATCCTTCTTTGTGCTCGTCTGTCATCAAAATGGCACGAGCCATTGCTTTTGGTTTGCCGCGTGGAGTAGTTACTGTTTCGACTGGCAGTGATATCGGGACCTCAAACTGAATGCGAGTCACTCCTTCTCGATTGCTGCCGCGTTCATGTTTGGTGCCTATACCAAACACGCCGCCAACCTGGAGATTTCCGCCTCCCTCGCTGGCATTGTTTTCCCGAGCAGTCACGGCGATATCGAACTTGATGTTCGAAATTCTACTTGGCTGCGTCAGAGCATATATTTGGTCAGTATCGTCGTATCGATGAACAGGGTTTAACAGACCACCTCGAGCTCTGACATGATCTTTTGCACCGTGCACACCGTCGACAATTTGCTTCAATGAGATTTTCAGAAATTGATCAAGTTCCATGCGCAAACGCTCCGTGTTGGTCTTGTTGAGACGACAATAACCCGGAGCGAGGAGTCATTCTAGATAAAAACCAGACAAGCCAGCCCCGAAGGAGCTGGCCTGTTGGTAAGTGCCTGAAAAATATGGCGTCCCCTAGGGGATTCGAACCCCTGTTGCCGCCGTGAAAGGGCGGAGTC
>JBCAZE010000119.1:0-9782 GCA_039700805.1 Pseudomonadota bacterium
TCGAAGCGGCCAATGATTTCGCCGATCAGGTTCTTTTCGACACCGTCGGGCTTGATGATAGAGAGCGTAGTTTCAATCGCCATGAGTATTTCCTGTCAGATATAAAAAACGGGCGACACTTTTGTCGCCGGTAAAAATGCGCGCGAGTTTAGCGACCGAAACGGCCGCTGGCAATTCAGTCGTCGTTCTCAGCGGCGACGTTGAAGCTCTCGCCACAGCCGCATTCACCCGCAACATTCGGGTTACGGAACTTGAACACTTCATTCAATCCGTCTTGCACGAAATCGACTTCGGTGCCATCCAGAAATGGCAAGCTCTCTCGGTCGACAACAACCTTCAGCTCGTCCTGTTCGAACACCGCATCATCGGATTCCACAACCTCTGCATAATCGATCACATACGACCAACCGTTGCACCCTGTTTTCTTGACGCCCAACCGGAGTCCGATGCCGCTGCCGCGCTCAGCAATAAAATGCCGCACACGTCTAGCCGCTGATGTAGAAAGCGAAACTGCCATAGTCGATGCATCCTTCTGAACTACTTCGTCGCCGTCATCGCGTTGCGAGCGGCTTCTTCGACGAGCAACACTTCCGAGGCCGCTTGCCGAGACAAATCCAACGCCTCGATGCACGCATCGACCGATGGCACAGTGCCGTCTGTCATCGCGCGCGCGAAATACTCCGCTGCCCCTATAAGTCGAGGCGATCCGAGCGCTTGGTATCGGTAGATATGCGCCCCATCGTTGGTCTTTTCAATGCCGAATTGTACCTGAGATAGGCCATTTTTGTGGATTTTTGCTGTCGAATCCGTGACGCCACCTGCAAATCGAAGGTCGCTCAAAATGGCGATAAGGGCAGCTGACAGATGCATCAGCTTGCGACGCCAAGCGGCCCAGATATGCTGCGCAGGATTTCGACAGCCGCTTCGAAGCGCGCCACGACAGACTCGACCTCGAAAGTCGTCGATTCTCGGCCGAGCGAAAAGCGCAGTGACGCGCCTGCTAGACGGTCATCAAGGCCGAGTGCTTTCAGCACAAAGGACGGCTCGGCGTTAGCAGAATTACATGCCGATCCCGTGGCTAGAGCCACGGGCGACATAGCAGCGAGCAACGATTCACCATCCACACCGGGAACAGAAACGTTGATCAACCAGGGCAGACGATGATCCGCATCGCCATTCAACTGCACGCCCTCGACAGCAAGAAGCCCTCTTTGAAGCTCGCCTCCTAGGCGCGTTAGATGCGCATGATCGGATTCGAGACGCTGTGCGACGAGAGCGGCCGCTGCACCAAACCCGACTATTTGATGCGTCGGCAAGGTACCCGGTCGATATCCTTGTTGCTGACCACCACCGTACAACAGCGGCTCGATGTTAACCCCCAACTTGTCCGACATGATGAGGGCACCAATACCTTTTGGACCGTAGCATTTGTGCGCTGTAACGCTGAGAAAATCGATCGGAACGGACGCCAAATCGATACTAATTTTCCCAAACGCTTGTGCGGCATCGACATGGAACAATGCGGGGTGATCCGCGACCACGGCGGCCATACCGCTAATGTCGTTGATGACCCCCGTCTCATTGTTAACCCACATCATCGACACCAAGCTGGTGTCATCTCGAAGCGCTTCACGGACTTGTTGGGGGCTCACGCGGCCGCTCGCGTCCGGGGTCAGCCAGGTCACCTCAAATCCGGTCTCTTCAAGATAGCGAAACGCATCGACGACGGCTTTGTGTTCGGTGCGCGACGTGACGAGATGCTTTCCTTTGCGCTGGTTATAGCGCGCCGCACCTATGATCGCGAGGTTGTCCGACTCGGTCGCACCGGAGGTCCAAATCACAGACGCCGCCTTCGCCCCAATCGCTGACGCGAGAGCCTCGGCCGCAGCCGCAACACGTTCCGCCGCGGCTTCCCCAAACGCGTGGTTGGAGGACACATTCGCGAACGTGTCATCGATGCCAAGACACGACGCCATCGCCACCACTACCTCCGCCGCAACAGGTGTCGTGGCTGCGTAGTCCATGTAGATCGGCTCAATTGTCGGCAAGCCGAACACTAATCAAGACTCCCTCGCCAACGAGGCGACTCCAGTGCCGCAAGAATGCCGCGTAGAATATTGACTTCATTTTTGTCAGGTTCGGCCCTTGCCATCAGGCGCCGTAGCCTGCGCATGAGATAACGCGGATTGTCGGGATTCAAAAATCCGCTTTCGAGTGCCAATCGCTCGATATGCCCGAAGAGGTGCTCCATTTCCTCAGCCGTCGCCGGGGGCGATTCGGGTTCGACCGCAGCGGGCTGATCTGCTTGCGTGATGAAGAGCTCGTAAGCGACCACTTGAACGGCCATGGCGAGATTCAACGAGCTGAATTCTGTCGTCGGGATACAGACGAGTGCAGCGCAACGATCCATATCTTCGTTGTTCAACCCCGTTTTCTCCGGACCGAAAACGATCGCGATCTTTCCGTGTTGTGCGCGTTTGAGAGTTTCTGCAGCAGCTTCACGCACATCCATCTGCGGCCAAGCAATACTTCGGGACCGCGCGCTGGTACCAATGACATAGTGACAGTCGGCCACCGCATCATCCAATGACGCATGAACCGTCGCATTGTCAAGAATATCCGTCGCGCCCGACGCCCTCGCCACAGCCTGCCCGCTCGGAAAAATCTTCGGATTGACGAGCGCAAGATCCGACAACGCCATATTTTTCATCGCGCGCGCCACAGCACCGATGTTGCCCGGATGGGTGGTACCTACCAATACTATTTTTATTCCGTCCACGATTGTTCCCAGGAGCAGCTGTCTATCGACGCGCATACCAGTGATCCATCGCATCGCCAAATGCCTCCCGGCGCGTCAAATCACCTCGATAACACCCCGTAGGGCACCGATGGGCAGGCTGCAATGCGTTGCTAACATGTTATTCTACCGCTCCGCTGCCGCATCGGCACTATTACCGCCGACCCGGGCGTCCAGTCAAAGCCAATCTCAAGGACTCGAAACACCATGCACGCGCTACTGAATGTTGCCGTTTCTGCTGCCCGTAAAGGCGGCAACTCGCTGATCTACTCCCAGCGACGTTTGGACGAACTCAATATTGAGAGCAAGGGACGCAACGATTTTGTCAGCGAAGCAGACCGGCGCGCAGAAACACGCATCATCGAGGAGATTCGCAAGCACTATCCAGATCACGCGATCCTCGCGGAGGAATCGGGTGCCAGCAAAGGTAATGATGTCGAATGGATTATCGACCCACTCGACGGTACCAACAATTTTCTGCACAGCTTTCCTGTTTACTGCGTGTCAATTGGTGTGAACGTCGGCGGCAAACTCTCACACGGTGTTGTCTACGATCCCGTCAGGCAAGAACTCTTCACTGCCTCACGGGGCGATGGCGCCCAGCTCGACGGGCGGAAGATACGCGTCAGCGGGCGGCGTTATCTGTCCGACGCCTTGATCGGCACGGGATTTTCTTATCGCAGCGACCAGGAAGACAACGTTGATGCCTATCTCTCGCTGCTTGGCAGCGTCTTGAAGAACAGCGCCGGCGTGCGTCGACCTGGCGCAGCGGCCATCGACCTCGCCTATGTCGCCGCTGGTCGGTTAGATGGCTTTTGGGAGTTTGGCCTCAAGCCTTGGGACGTCGCTGCCGGTGCCTTGCTCATTCGTGAAGCCGGTGGAATCGTCAGCGGCGTCGATGGCAGTGAGAAATTTATGGATGCCGGCCATATCCTGTGTGGCACACCAAAAGTCTACGCAGGACTCGCAAAGTTATTCGCCGGCGAGGCGAAAGCCGCGATCACCGCGCTCTCCGGGCGGTAATCGCAACCATCGATTAAGGCATTTCGTCGATTTCGTCGGGGTCCGGCTCTGGCGGCATCAGATCTTTCGCCGTCACATCAAAGCGCAGCGCAACGGCACTGGCAACATAGATCGATGAGTAAGTACCGACGATGATGCCAACGATCAGCGCGATCGAAAACGATCGTACCGCAGGTCCGCCGAGCACAAGCAACGCCACCAACACCAACAATGTCGTGACGCCGGTGATAATCGTCCGTGCGAGCATCTGGTTGATCGACCGGTCAATGACTTCAGCGGAGGTCTCACCGCGTGTCGACAAAAAGTTCTCGCGAATTCGGTCGAACACTACGACAGTGTCGTTTAGCGAATAACCGACAACGGCGAGCACCGCTGCGATAACGGATGCATCCACCTGGAACTGCATCAAGGCGAAAAAACCGACCGTCAGAATGACATCATGCACGAGCGCAGCAACAGCACCGGCTGAGAACTTCCATTGAAAACGGAACATGATGTAGATAAAGATCATGATCAGCACGAACATCATCGCGAGGCTACCCGCCTCAGCAACTTCCCCACCAATCTGCGGAAAGACCACAGAGAACCCGCGCGCTTCAACGTCCGACCCATCGGCTTGCAGAAGATTCAAAAGCTCTTCGCGCAACTCAGTGCCGTCGGAGTCTTCCTGCGGCGGAATGCGAATCATGATGTTTTGCTGCGTGCCAAAATAAATGGCTTGCGCATTGTCGTATCCTGCCGCCGCCAACTGCTGGCGAACTTTATCGACCTCAACAGGTTGCGCATAGCCAGCCTCGAATTCGACACCGCCGGTAAACTCAATACCGAAATTCAAACCACGGATCGCAATCGCCGCTATCGAGCCGATCAACAAGATCGCCGAGATGACTGCCGCAAGCTTGCGGCGGGCCATAAAGCGGAAATGAGTTTCTGTAGATAATACGCGCATGACTACACCGCCAGCTTGTCGAGCTTGCGCCCGCCATAAATCAAGTTAACCACAGCGCGTGTACCGACAATCGCCGTAAACATCGACGTTGCGATACCAATCGCGAGCGTGACCGCGAAGCCTTTCACAGGGCCCGTACCGAACAAAAACAACACAAGCGCCGCGATAAACGTTGTGACGTTCGCATCAGCAATCGAAGAGAATGCCTTGGCATAGCCTTCGTTGATCGCACCTTGCACAGAGTTGCCACCGGCCAACTCTTCGCGGATACGCTCGAAGATGAGCACATTCGCATCGACCGCCATGCCGACCGTCAAGACGATGCCGGCGATACCCGGTAACGTCAGTGCCGCCTGCAACAATGACAGAACACCGACGATCAGAACGAGGTTAGTCAACAACGCGAGGTTGGCGATAAAACCGAACACCCGATAGTACAAAATCATGAAGATCACAACGGCAAGGAAACCGATCTGAATGGCCAGGAATCCACGATCGATGTTGTCCTGACCCGTGCTTGGCCCGATCGTTTGCTCGCCCACTTCGAACAACGGCGCCGCTAGCGCACCCGCCTTCAACAACAACGCAAGGTCACGTGCTTCATTGCTGGTCAGACCGGTAATGTTGAACTGGTTCGAGAATACGCCCTGGATTGTCGCGCGATTAATCACTTCGTATTGATAGTTGGTGCGATATTCCACCTCACCATCACGCTCGACGGCAACAGGAACCGACGTGATATACAAGACCGACATCGGTTTTTGGAGATTCTTTTTGGTGGTCTCGAGCATACGTGCGCCACCCACTGAATCTAAGCGGATACTGACGGCCGGCTGCCCTTCGGAGAAGGTCGCGCTGGCATCGATGATCTGGTCACCCGACGCAATGACCTCGCGCCTCAACACCACGTTGCCGCCCTCTCGGAACGGAAACGTCTGCGATCCGGGTGCATTGCCTGTCAAATCGACTAAACGAAACTCAAGCGTGGCCGCCGCGCCAAGGATACGCTTCGCCTCCGCGGGGTCTTGGATGCCCGGTAGCTGTACGACAATTCGTTTCAAGCCTTGTCGTTGGATCACAGGCTCAGCAACACCGATCGCGTCGACACGATTGCGCAACGTTGTGATGTTTTGCTCCATAGCAAAGTTCTGTCGCTCAAGAATCTGCAGCTCGGTCATCCGAACGCGAATCGATGTTTCTGTCGTGCCGTCTAAGATCTGCAGCCCGCTGTCGACAGTGTCTACGGCTTCACGAGCCGCCGCCAAGGCATCGGGATTCCGTACGTCGACACGGATCGTCGATCCGTTGACGACTGCACGTGAGACTCGCACCGTCTTCTCAAGCTCGGTCTCGATCTCTTCGGCGTAAATCTCTAGGCGCTTGCTGATCGCTTCATCAAGATCCACTTCGAATAACAAATAAACACCACCGCGAAGATCAAGCCCGAGGCTCATCGGTTCGAGGCCGAAGGCACGCAACCAAGCTGGCTGCAATGTCGCGAAGGTCTTTGCTGTACGCACCTCACCCGCGTTCTTTTTCATGAAATCGAACGCATCCGACTGTGTGTCGATATCGTCAAAGGCATAAAAAAGTTTGCCGTCCCGAACATACTCTCTGGTCGGCACAAAACCGGCATCGGTCAGGCGTTTGTCGTAGGTCGCCAGCGCGGTCTCATCCAAGGCAGACCGGTCGTCGGCCGTCAGCTGCAAAGCCGGCGCCGTACCGTAGAAGTTCGGTAGCGCCGTGGCGATGCCAAACAGCACAACCGCCAGCACCAGCAAATATTTCCAAAGTGGATATTGATTCATGGATCAGTCTCAGGCCGCGTCGAACGTCCCTTTGGGCAGCACCGCACTGATAGAGCCGCGCTGCACTTTTAACTTAACCGAGTCCGCAAACTCGACCGTGACAAATTGCTCACTCGTGTCGCGGACGATGCCAATGATGCCACCAGCGGTTAGCACTTCATCACCCGTTTTGATCGATGCGACCAATTCGCGATGCTGTTTTTGGCGCTTTTGCTGAGGCCGAATCAACAAGAACCAAAATGCGGCGAACAAAACGCCCATCAATATGAATGAAGGAACCGGACTCTGTGCGCCGGCGGGTGCGCCTTGTGCCCAGGCGCTGCTAATCAAGAAATCCATTGTTTTCCCCTATATGACCCGTCGTGCACGGGCCTAGAAATTAGAACTCAGGGCGCCTCGGGCGATTTCAAGCGCCGATTTCGCGCGGCATTATGCCACAGTTGCGCGCCCACACTCGGGTCCAGCCAAGAAATCGGCCGCGAATGCTGGAAAACGGTCCTCATCGATGGCGGCGCGAATGCGCGCCATCAGTCGTTGGTAGTAGCGCAAATTGTGTACCGTTTGAAGATGCGGCCCCAGCATCTCGTTACATTTGTCCAAGTGGCGTAGGTAGGCGCGAGAGTAGTTCTGGCAGGTATAGCAATCACAGGCCGGATCCAGCGGGCCTGTGTCGTTCGTAAATCGCGCGTTGCGAATCTTGATGGTTCCCTCAGACGTAAACAAATAGCCATTGCGCGCGTGGCGGGTGGGCATCACGCAATCGAACATATCCACGCCGCGAGCCACAGCCTCTACAATATCCGCTGGTGTACCGACGCCCATCAAATAGCGCGGTTTGTCTCGCGGCATCACGGGCTTCAGACCCTCCAAGACCGATAGGCGCTCCGCTTCACTCTCACCCACTGACAAGCCGCCGATTGCGTAACCATCAAAGCCAATAGAAGTTAGTCCATCCAGCGATTCATGCCGAAGATCGTCATACATGCCGCCCTGTACGATCGCGAATAAGGCATCGCCTCGGTCAGGCTCGTCGCTCTTCAATTGATCGAATGCTGCCCGGCTCCGCTGAGCCCAGCGCAAAGACAATTGCATAGAACGCGCCGCCTCGTCATGCGTCGCTGGATGCGGCGTGCATTCGTCAAAGATCATCGTGATGTCTGCGCCAAGCTCGTGCTGGACAAACATCGACTTCTCCGGAGTTAACAAAATTCGTGCGCCATCAACCGGCGATGCGAAGGTGACACCCTCCTCCGAGAGTTTGCGCAATGCAGACAAACTGAACACTTGAAAGCCGCCCGAATCGGTCAGGATCGGACCATGCCACTGCATAAAGTCGTGTAAGTCGCCGTGAGCACGAATCACCTCCGTACCGGGCCTCAACATTAAGTGGAAAGTGTTCCCCAGCACGATCTCGGCACCGAGACCTGCCACCTCATCAGGCCGTATCGCTTTGACGGTGCCATAGGTACCGACCGGCATGAACGTGGGCGTCTGCACCGTACCGCGCGCGAACGTAAGCTCACCGCGTCGTGCATCACCGCTTTCGCCCAGCAACGTAAATTCCATTAGGTCACACCTTCGTTTCGCCACATCAGCATGGCATCACCGTAACTAAAAAACCGATAACGCTCGTCGACTGCGTGTCGATAGGCACGCATGATCGGATCAACCCCTGCAAACGCACCCACTAGCATCATCAATGACGACGCGGGTAGATGGAAGTTCGTGACCAGCCCATCGACAACCTGAAATTCAAAACCTGGCCGAATAAAGATATCCGTGTCGCGTTCACCGGCTACAAGCGTGCCATCGACGACAGCGCTCTCAAGGGCACGAAGGGATGTGGTTCCAACAGCGACGACTCGCCCCCCCGCCTGTTGTGTACGTCGCACGGCATCGACCAGATCTTGGCTGATCACCATGCGCTCCTCGTGCAACGTATTGCTTTCGAGTTGTTTGTCGGTCAACGGTTGAAACGTGCCCGCCGCCACATGCAGGGTCAGTGCATGTCGCCCAATCTGTGCCGCGTCGAGTGATCGGAGCAATGCAGCATCGAAATGCAATCCAGCCGTCGGTGCAGCGACGGCGCCCGGGTGCTTCGCATAAACCGTTTGATATCGAGACTGATCGTCCACTTCGTCAGCACGATCGATGTAAGGTGGCAGCGGGACATGTCCGGCGCGGTCCATGATCTCTTCCACCGCGCGTTCGAAACGCAGACTGAAGAACCGATCCTCCCGCCCGATCACTTCGGCATCGCTCACTCGCTGGCCGCTGTCATCGGTAATCGTGATCAGTCCACCGACTTTTGGGGCATGGCTCGCTCTGATCTGAGCGCTGGCCGTGTACGCTCCCGTCACACGTTCCAGCAGTAACTCAACTTTGCCACCACTGCTCTTGCGACCAAACAAACGGGCTCGCAGTACTTTAGTGTCATTGAATACCATCAAATCGCCCGACTTGAGTTCGCTCGGAAGATCCGAAAATGTACGGTCGTCGATCTGCCCACCCGCACGCAGACACAGCAATTTGCTCGCCGAACGCGCTTGCATCGGATAACGCGCAATCAGCTCATCGGGTAATTCATAATCAAAGGTATCGGGCCTCATGGCCGCGAAGTCTAGCAGGCCGTTGCCACCAGACGAAATCGGCTCGGTGAGGCGCCCCACCGAGCCGATCATCAACACATTCGGTAGTGCCTATAGCAGTGAATCTTCGGTCTCATCGACGATAATCACCTCACTATCGCCGGACCACTCGATCAGCGGCAAGCCACCACGACCCATCAGCTTCTCCTTCCAGAGGCCACCCGAGCGCTCCGGCACCGTAATATCCAATGTGCGCTTCTTACGATTGCGTAGGATCTCGATCTTCACATCTTCACCGGCGCTGTAGGAGCGCAAGATACGCATGGCATGGCCAACATTCTTGGGAATCCGTCCGCCAATGGACTTGATCACATCGCCATCGACGAAACCCAGTGCCTCATCGGACGGCGCACTGACCACGAGTAGTCCTTGATCCGTGCCGAAGTAGCTACCCAGCCCTTCGCTAAGCTCGACGAGCTCCATACTGCTAAATGCCGAGCCAGAGCTCAAAAACCGGAAATTCCCGTCTTGTTCTGCGAATGCCACTTCAAAATCTTGCTCGAGCGCTTCCAGCCCCTCCATGCTCCGAGCCAGCCCTTCCTCTATTCGAATCACTT